>JBPYFE010000082.1:0-10390 GCA_051986525.1 Gaiellaceae bacterium | reverse complement strand
GAGTCGACGCCGAGGACATGGATTCCCTCGCTCGCGATCGGCACCGCGATCCGCCCCGTGCCGACGCCGAGCTCGATCACCGGCGGCCGCGCCTGCCTCGCCTCCTCGACGTAGAAGCCGACGTCCTCGGTGACGCTCCGGCTCCAAGGGTCGTAGAGCCGCGAAATCGCGTCGTAAGAGCTCAAGAAACGCGATGGTACAGTCGCCGCGTGGACGCGAAAGCGCTTGAACAGGAGGCTTCGGCCGCGATCGCGGCCGCGCGGACGAGCGCGGAGCTCGACGAAGCTCGCGTTCGCTACCTCGGCAGGAAGAGCGAGCTGAAACAGGCGCTGCGGGAAGTCCGCGACCGCGAGAGCGGGATGGCGCTCAACGACGCCCGCGAGGCGATCGAGGCAGCCGTCGCCGCGCGCGACGCCGAGCTCAAGGCGGCCGAGCTGAACGAGGCGCTGACCCAGGAGCAGGTCGACGTCACGCTGCCAGGCCGAGCGGTCCGGCGCGGCCACCTCCACCTGCTGACGCAGATCCGCCGCGAGGTCGAGGACGTCTTCCTCGGCCTCGGCTACCAGGTCGTCGACGGCGACGAGGTCGAGGACTCGTGGCACCTCTTCGACGCGCTGAACATGGGCCCGGCGCACGTGACGCGCTCCCCGCTCCACACGCTGTACCTGAACGGCGACATCGTCCTCCGCACCGAGACGTCGCCGTCGCAGATCCGCGTCATGGAGGCGCAGCCGCCGCCCGTCTACATGGTCTCTCTCGGGCGCACGTACCGCCGGGACACGCCCGACGCGACGCACTCGCCGATCTTCCACCAGGTCGAAGGGCTCGCCGTCGACGAGTCGATCACGCTCGCCGATCTGAAGGGAACCCTCCTTTATCTCGCACGCGCGCTCTTCGGTGAGGAGCGCGAGGTCAAGTTCGCGACAGACTTCTTTCCCTTCACGGAGCCGTCGCTGCAGGCTGCCGTCTCGTGCTTCATCTGCGGCGGTGCCGGCTGCAACCTCTGCAAGCACACGGGCTGGATCGAGCTCGGCGGCTCGGGCATGGTCGACCCGAACGTGCTCCGGAACGTCGGCTACGACCCGGAGCAGGTCTCGGGCTTCGCGTTCGGCCTCGGCCTCGAGCGGATCGCGCTGCTGCGCCACGGCGTGCCGGACCTGCGCATGTTCTGGGACAACGACCTCCGTTTCCTGAGGCAGTTCTGATGCTGGTGCCGCTGTCATGGCTCCGCGAGTACGTCGCGGTCGACGTCCCGCTCGACGAGCTCGCGAGCCGGCTCACGACGTCCGTCGCCGGGGTCGAGCGGATCATCCGCCGCGGCGTCGCGGACGAGGACGGCAACCTCGGCCTCTACCGCGTCGGCCGCGTCGTGGAGGCCGGGAAGCATCCGAACGCCGACCGGCTGCAGCTGACGCAGGTCGACGTCGGCGAGGGTGAGCCGCGCCAGATCGTCTGCGGCGCGTGGAACTTCGGCCCCGGTGCGACCGTCGCCGTGGCCCTGCCCGGTGCGGTGCTTCCGGATGGGCAGAAGCTCGAGCAGGCGAAGCTCAGGGGCGAGGTCTCGAACGGGATGATCCTCTCGGAGCGCGAACTCGAGCTCGGGCAGGACCACAGCGGCATCATCGTCCTCGACGAGGGTCCCGAGCCGGGGACGCCGCTCGCCGACGTGCTGCCGCTGGCGGAGACGGTGCTCGAGCTCGAGACGACGCCGAACCGGCCCGACCTGCTCGGCGTCTACGGCGTCGCCCGCGAGGTCGCCGCGCTCTTCGACCTTCCGCTCGAGCCGTGGCCGGGGTCGGACCCCGGACGTGACGGCGACGAACAGGTCCTCGTGAGCATCGAGGATCCGCAGGGCTGCCCGCGCTACATCGGCCGCCTCTTCCGGGACGTCCGCATCGGACCCTCCCCGCCGTGGCTGAAGGCGCGGCTGACGGCTGCCGGAATGCGGCCGATCTCGAACGTCGTCGACGTCACGAACTACGTCATGCACGCGCTCGGCAATCCGCTGCACGCGTTCGATCAGACGCGGCTCGCGGGCGGGGAGATCGTCGTGCGCCGGGCGCGCGCCGGCGAGTCGATCCGGACGCTCGACGGCACCGACCGCAGGCTCGACGAGCGCGACCTCGTGATCGCCGACGCGGAGAAGGCGGTCGCGATCGCCGGGATCATGGGCGGCGAGGAGAGCGAGGTGGGGCAGGAGACGACGACCGTCCTGCTCGAGGCGGCGAACTTCGAGCCGGTCTCGATCCTGCGCACCTCGGAGCGGCTGGCGCTTCGAACCGAGGGCTCGAACCGGTGGGAGAAGGGCGTCGACCCGTACCTCGCGGCGCACGCAGCCGAGCTGGCGACGCAGCTGATCGTCGAGCTCACCGGGGGGCGCTGGACCGGCGAGACCGACGCGAAGGGCGAGCTGCCCGAGCCGCCGCGGATCGCGTTCCGCCCGGAGCGGGCCGACGCGCTGCTCGGTATCCAGACGCCGCCCGACGAGCAGCACGCGACCCTCGGCCGGCTCGGCTTCGAGGTCGACGGCGGCGCGGTGGTCGTCCCGACGTGGCGCGCCCGCGACGTGACCCGTGAGGTCGATCTGGTCGAGGAGGTCGGCCGCTTCCGGCTGGACGAGATCCCGTTCACGCTGCCGAGCCGGCGCGCGATGTTCGGCCGGCTGACCGAGCGCCAGCGCCTCCGCCGCGTGGTCGAGGACGTGCTCGTGGGCGCCGGCCTCTCCGAGGCCTACACCTCGAGCCTGACTCCCGGCGACCCCGACCCCGACGCACTCCGCCTGCCGGAGCCGCTCTCCGCGGAGCAGGCCGTCCTGCGGACCACCCTCCTGCCGAGCCTCGTCGAGGCCGCGCGCCACAACGTGGACGCCGGCTCGGAGGAGATCGGACTGTTCGAGATCGCCCGCGTCTACCGGCCGCCCGCCGCTCCCCGGCCGACCGAGCGCTGGCACGTCGGCGCGATCCTCGACGGCGGCTACGACGCGGCCAAGGGCGTCGTCGAGGCGCTCTACTCGGCGCTGAAGCTAGAGCTGCGGGTCGAGCCCGCCGAGCAGCCGCTTCTCCACCCCGGCAAGAGCGCCCGCGTCTCGGCGGGCTACCTGGGCGAGCTCCACCCGGCGCTGCTCGAGGGAAGCTGGGGCGCGTTCGAGCTCGACCTCGACGAACTGTTCGCCGACGTCCCCGAGCGGGTCGTCTACCACGACGTGATCACCTTCCCCGCCGTCCGCCAGGACCTTGCGTTCACGGTCGACGAGGGCGTCGCGGCGGGCGAGCTGATCGACGCCGCGCGCGACGCGGCCGGCCCGGAGCTGCAGGAGTTCCGCGTCTTCGACGTCTACCGCGGCGAGCAGGTCGGCGAGGGGAAGAAGTCGATCGCCTTCCAGGCGGCGTTCCAGTCCCCCGAGCGGACGCTCTCGGACGAGGACGCGGCCGCGATCCGCAGGCGGATCGTCGACGCGCTGGGCGAGCGCTTCAGCGCTGAGCTTCGCGGCTGAGCTTCGGGTTCAGCCGGTCGGCGGCGGCGGCGAGGACGTTCCGCTGGATCTCCGGCATCTCCTCGACGAGGCGCTGGAACGAGCGGCGCGTGACGACGAGCGTCCGGATCGGCGACGTCGCCGTGACGGTCGCCGTGCGCGGGCCGTCCGAGATGAGCGCGATCTCGCCGAAGAAGTCACCCGGCTCGAGCGAATTGACGGACTCGCCGTCCTGCGTGACCTCGGCCGTCCCTTCGAGCAGCACGAAGAACTCGCGGCCCGGCTCGCCCTCGCGCATCAGCTCCTTGCCGTCGGCGAGGTCGATCTCGTCCGCGACCGAGGCGATCTGTTCGAGCTCTCGCTTCGAGAGCCGCTCGAACAGCGGCACGTGCGCGATCAGGTCGACCTTCTGATTTCCGCCGAGTCGCACACCGCGAGTCTAAAACGCCGACGCGCCCGCGCCTAACCGGAGCGGCGGAAACGCGTTTTACAAACCGGAGGGGTCTGCTCCGCGTATCAGGAGCACGTCTGAGTTCCATTCGCAAAGGAGCCTGTCTGTGACCACCGTTCGTCTCTTGCTCGTCGGCGCCCTGACCGCCATCGGGCTCGTCCTGCCCGGTGCGGTCGGAGCCCGCACCGCCGCGCCGGCGCAGCCGCTCGTCGCGACAGTGGGCACCGCGACAACACCGGAGGCGTACCGGATCGACCTCGTCGACGCCAACGGCCAAAAGGTGACGCACGTCGACCCGGGCACGTACACGATCACCGTCCACGACTACGCCACGCTGCACAACTTCCACCTCTTCGGTCCCGGGGTGAACCAGTCGACCGACATCGCGACCGCCGAGGACGCGACCTGGGTGGTGACATTCCAGGACGGCGCCACCTACCACTACGAGTGCGAGGCGCACCCGACCATCATGTTCGGGAAGTTCACGTCCGGGAACGTCGCGATCCCACCCGCGCCGAAGAAGCTGAAGGCGCAGGTCGGACCGGGGAAGCGGATCTCGCTGCGCACGGCGTCCGGCGCCAAGGTGAAGAGCGTCACCGCCGGGACGTACAAGCTCACCGTCCGCGACCTCTCGAGTGCCGACAACTTCCACCTGCTCGGCGGCGGGATCAACAAGAAGACCAGCGTCAGGGGCAAGGGCACCGTGACCTGGACGGTCAAGTTCCGCAGCGGGCCGATCAGGTACCGCTCCGACGCGACCAAGAAGCTGCACGGCAGCTTCGCCGTGAAGGCCGCCGGCTAGAGCTACTGCACGCGTTTCCCCGGCTTCGTCAGGCCGGCGTTCTCGCCCCCCGCGGCGTGGATGTCGGCCTGACGATCCAGCTCGGAGTTCAGCTCGGCGCCGAAGAGGACGGCCCAGGCCGTGTAGTTCAGCCAGAGCAACAGGATGATCGCGCCGGCGACGGAGCCGTACGTCTTCGCATACGAGCCCGAGAAGCTCGTGTACAGCGCGAACAGGCCCGAAAGGATCAGCCAGAGGATCGAGCCGACGATCGAGCCGGGGCTGACCCACTTCCAGTTCCGTTGGTCCTTGTTCGGCGCCAGGTAGTAGACGAGCGCGAAGAAGAGCAGGATCGCGACGAAGACGATCGGCCAGCGGGCCACGTTCCAGACGACCTTGAAGGCGCTCCCGAGCCCGGCCTTCTTCGCGATCGCATCGCCGATCGAGCCGCCGAAGACGAGCAGCAGGAAGACGCCGGCGAGAACGAGCCCGTCGGCGAAGACGAGCACGAGCGCGGTCCCGCGGACTTTCCAGAACGGCCGCGTCTCGATTCGCTTGTAGGCGAGGTTGACCGCCTTGATGACCGCGCTCATCGCGCCGCTCGCCGCCCAGAGCGCCGCGACCAGGCCGAGCGCGAACGCGATCGCGGAGCCGCTCTTGTTCTTGGCCGCGTCGTTCTTGGCCAGGTCGACCATCTTCAGCACCCCGTGCGGCGCGACGCTGGCGAGGAAGTTGTGCAGCGCGTTGAAGGCGCCGGAGCCGAAGAGGCCGAGGAGGCCGATCGCGAGCGCGACGGTCGGCAGGAACGCGAGCAGCGAGCTGAACGCGACCTGCTGCGACAGGCCCATCGCGTCGTCGGCGACGAACTGCTTCCCGGTCCGCTTGAAGACGTCGACCCACTCGGCGGGGCGGAGCCGTGTCGGCGACCGCGGAGTCGCGCCTAGGTCGTCAGTCGTCGCGGTCGACAAGGGAGAACGGGCCGAACTTCGCCTTCGTCTTCCCTTCGCGGCTGCGCCGCGCCAGCAGCCTCATCGTCGCGCCGACCCCACCCGCGAAGAGGAACCCTGCTCCGAGCGCCGCGCCGGCCACGAGCGGGAGCTTCCCGCGCAGGCTCGTCGCGTCGCTGATCCCGTCGCGCAGCTCGTCGACCGCGTCCGCGAGCTGCTCGCGCTCGTTCTCGATGTCGCGCCGGACCTGCTCCGTCGTCCGTCCGTTGCTAGACGCCATTGCTCTTCAACGCCTCCGAAGTCCGTTTTGCCTCCGCGATCGCCTGCTCCGGAACGGGCGGCGTCGCGTTCTGGATCCGGTTGGCCGCGAGCAGGCCGAGGATGGCGGCCAGCAGCAGCAGGATCCCGGTCGTGACCAGCAGCGCGGCCCAGACGGGCATCGTCGTTGAGAGACCGGCCGCGATCGACGCGAACAGGAAACCGAGCATGAAGAGGCCGAAGACCGCGGAGCCGACGCCGAGGCCGATCCCGACCCCGAGCGAGGCGATCTTCCGCTTCAGCTCGAGCTGGGCGAGCTCGAGCTCGAGCCGCGCGAGCGCGCTCGCGTGCTCGGCGACCTGCTTCGTCGCCGTCCCGAGCGAGGCGTTGTCAGTCTCTTGGGTGGGCATGGCCTCTCCAGTCGATCACCTTCGCGAGCACGATTCCCGCCGCGAGGGCAGCGCCCGCGACGAGGAACGGGTTCGGCCCGCCGCCCTTGCCGCGCTTCTTCTTCGGCTTCGGACGTCGCTGCTTGATCTGCGGCGTGCTCGGGGCCGCCGGCGGGCGGCTGACGGGCTCCTGGTTCATCGGCGCCCGGCCGCGGGCGCGGGCCGCGATCAGGCTCGGCTTCAGCTTGCGCAGGAAGACCGCGTCCTCGGCCAGCTCGTCGGCGAACTTGGCGCCGAAGCCGCCTTTCGCTGCGGCCTCGCGCGACAGCCTTTCCAGCCGCTCGGCGCCGCGCTCGATCAGCTGATCTCCCTTGTTCACTTGCTCTTTTCCGGCGGATCGTCGCCCGTGGCGAGCCGCCACGCGGCCGCCGCGACGCGCTGCGACGCCATCGCAGTCAGACCCGCGACGCCCGCGTAGAGACCGGACCAGAGGACTTTTCGGAGCACGGTGTGGTGCTTGCCTCGCCTTCCGCTAGCTCAAACCTGCCGGAAGTATCCTCGTTTTGTGAAGGGCCCGCAGCAACTTCCGAAGCCCGAGCGGCAGCGCCTGATCGCGAGCGTCGTCGGGCGCCGCCGGGTGGGGAGCCAGCACGAGCTCCGGGCCGCGCTCCAGGCGGCGGGCTGCGAGGTAACGCAGGCGACGATCTCGCGCGACATCCGCGAGCTCGGCCTCGAGAAGACGCGCGACGTGCTCGGCCGGCCGCGCTACGTCCTGCCCGAGCGCGGACGGCGGCGCAGCGACCCACGCGAGACGCTCGCCGCCGTGCTCGGCCAGTTCGGCCGGAGCGTCGTCGCGGCCGAGAACCTCGTCGTCGTCCACTCGGAGCTCGGCTCGGCGCCCGCGATCGCGCGCGCGCTCGACCGGGTCGAGCACGCGAGCGTCGTCGGGACGCTCGCGGGAGACGACACCTGCCTGGTCGTCACCGCGGACGCGGGCGAGGCGAAGGCGGTCGCCGACGAGCTGACGGCGCTGTTGTAAGCCGGGCGGGGCCGCAGACACATACACCGCCCGGCGCCTAGACAGATGCGCGCAGGGCGCGGAACCGTCGCGCGAAGCGGCTAGTCCGGCTGGATCTGCCCGCTCGGCGGCGGCTCGGTGTACTCCGGCAGCCGCTCGACCTCGTCCTTCGTCAGCCGCAAATGGACGCGGCCCTCGACGATCTCCTCGACCTCCTCGGCCGGCACGTACTGGCCGCGCGCGAAGACGCTGTGCGCGATCGTGAGGCCGTTGAAGATGTCGCGGTTCTCGTCGCCGACGGTCTCCTCGACCTTGCCAACCTCCTCGCCGCCCGCGTCGACGACGTCCCAGCCGCGCTCGATCACGAACCAGGAGACGGGATCGGCCATCAGGTCGGGCCGCCGGCGGTGTAGAGCACCGGGCCCTGCGTCCGCGCCGGCTTCGTGTCGGAGAGGGCGTTGACGATGCGGAGCGTGCCGGTGATGCCGGCCTCGTCGAGCCGCTCGAAGCAGCGGCGCGCCATCTCGGGTGAGCCGCCGTACCCGAACCGGCGCGCGACGCGGAAGCGGAAGACCGGGGTCGGCCCGCTGCGCCGCGGATTCAGCGGGCTCAGCCGCAGCGCGCCCGGCTCGATGTAATCGGTCGACGAGAGCGAGGCCTCGACGAACGCGTCGCTCCAGTCGGGCGGCAGCCCAGCGACGGCCTCGTCCCAGGCCGCGGCGAGGCTCTGCGTGGCGACGGACGTCGTCTCCGTCATCGCGGTCGCGCCGCCGAGCGCGAGCTGCCCGGCGATCCGCTCGCGGTCGATCCGGCGCAGGAGCGAGGCGACGCGGTCGGCGCCGAAGCCGCCGCCGCGCTGGGTAGCGGTGAAGTTGATCACCGTGCCGCGCCGGCCCGGCTGCAGCGGCGAGAGGAGCGCGGCGGCGCGGGCCGCGTCCCTGTCGTCCTGCAGGACGAGGATCAGGTGCGCCGTCTCCCAGTCCTCCGGAAGCTCGCGTTCGATCGCGCGGAAGCGGTCGACGAGTGCCACGACGGGCAGCGTACTATCAGCCTCGTGGCGAAAGTCGAGCAGCGGCGAGGCGTTTCCGAGGAGACTCTGCGCGAGTTTTTGCGCGAGATGCTCCTGATCCGGCGCTTCGAGGAGAAGGTCGAGGAGCGCTTCCGCGCGGGCGAGCTTCCAGGCTTCCTGCACGTCGCGATCGGCCAGGAGGCGGTCGCGGTCGGCGTCTGCCGGGCGCTCGCGGACGGCGACGTGATCGCCTCGACGCACCGCGCGCACGGGCACACTCTCGCGAAGGGAACCCACCCGAACGAGCTGATGGCCGAGCTCTACGGAAAGCTCGAGGGCTGCTCGCACGGCTACGGCGGCTCGATGCACCTCTACGACATCGCGCACGGGAACCTCGGCGCCAACGCCGTCGTCGGCGGCGGCCTGCCGGCGATCGTCGGCGCGGCACTCGCGTTCAAGTTCCGCGGCGAGCCGAGGGTCGCGGTCGCGTTCTTCGGAGACGGAGCGACGAACATCGGAACCTTCCACGAGTCGCTCAACCTGGCCCAGCTCTGGCAGGTGCCGGCCGTCTTCGTGCTCGAGGACAACCACTGGGCCGAGTCGACGCCCGAGGCGCAGCACTCGCCGATCCGGGATCTGTCGAAGCGCGCCGAGGCCTACGGGATGAAGACGATGAAGGTCGACGGCCAGGATGTCGAAGAGGTCTACCGCGTCGCCTCGCGCGCCGCGAAGCACGCCCGCGAGGGCAAGGGGCCGGTCTTCCTCCACGCCGAGGTCGAGCGGCTCGTCGGCCACTACGTCGGCGACCCGCAGGTCTACCGGGACAAGGAGCAGCTCCGCGTCCTGCAGGAGACGCGCGACCCGATCACACTCCTGCGCGAGAAGCTCGGGCTCTCCGACGAGGACTTCGAGGCGGACGACCGCGAGGCGCAGGAGCTCGCCGACGCGTCGGTCGAGTTCGCCAAGTCCGGCACCGACCCCAAGCCGGAAGACGCGCTCCGAAACATCTATGCCTGAGTTGAGCTACCGCGAGGCGGTGCGCGACGCGCTCTCGCACGCGATGCGCCAGGACGACGACGTTTTCATCATGGGCGAGGACATCGCCGAGATGGGCGGCTCGATGGGCGTGACGCAGGGGATGCTCGACGAGTTCGGGCCCGAGCGCGTCCGCAACACCCCGATCTCGGAGATGGCGATCGTCGGCACGGGCATCGGTGCGGCGATGCAGGGCATGCGCCCGGTCGTCGAGGTCATGTACGAGGACTTCCTGACGGTCTCGATGGAGCAGATCGTCAACCAGGCCGCGAAGCACCGGTACATGTCGGGCGGCCAGCTGAAGGTGCCGCTGACGATCCGGACGCAGGGCGGCGCCGGCTGGTCGCCGGGGGCGCAGCACGCGCAGCAGGTCGAGGCCTGGTTCGTGCACGTGCCGGGCTTGAAGGTCGTCTTCGCCTCGACGCCGACGGACGTGCGCGGCCTTCTGTGGTCGGCCATCTACGACGACAACCCCGTCGTCTTCTTCGAGCACCGGACGCTGTACGGCATCAAGGAGGAGGTGCCGGAGGAGCTCGAGCCGATCCCGATCGGCCAGGCTCGCGTCCACCGCAAGGGCGAGGACGTCACCGTCGTCGCGACCGGACGGCTCGTGCACGAGGCGCTCCAGGCGGCCGAGCAGGCGGAGCAGGAGGGCGTGTCCGTCGAGGTCGTCGACCCGCGCACGCTGCAGCCGCTCGACGAGGACGCGATCGTCAACTCGGTCAAGAAGACGAACCGCTGCGTCGTCGCGCACGAGGCGGTGACGCGGATGGGATTCGGCGCCGAGATCGCCGCGGTCGTCCAGCACCAGGCCTTCGACTGGCTCGACGCGCCGGTGGAGCGGGTCGGTGCGAAGTTCGCGCCGCTGCCGTTCGCGCCCGTGATGGAGGAGTACGTCGTCCCGCACGCCGGCGACGTCCTGGCGGCGATCCAGCGGACGGTTCAGCGCGATGGCTGAGGAGGTCAAGCTCCCCCGCCTGGGCCAGGGCATGGAGTCGGGGACGATCGTCAAGTGGCTCAAGTCCGAGGG
>JBPYFE010000081.1:0-7189 GCA_051986525.1 Gaiellaceae bacterium | reverse complement strand
TTCGAGTCCGTCAGAGGGCTTGAAAATCCCTGCAAATCAGCATTTCGTGTTGTCTGTGCTGAATCGCGGGTAAGGAGGGGGTCAGGCGAGGCGGCAAGATGTGTCCATTTGCAGGACTTTCGTCCCTGCATTCTCGCTCGAGCCGCCGCGTTTTGGGCTTCAGAGGTCGCACCAGGGTCGCACATGAGCCGGCCGAGGATGACATTGAGTGCGGGAATGTCACCAGAGCGCGAGCCGCTCAGCGGGTCGCGAAGTCGCTGAGATCGATCGTGGTCGTCCCTGCAGGGCCTGAGAGCGTTCCGGGCTTAGCCGCCAGCTTCGGATCGATGACGAACACTTGATTCCTGATCGGGATCTGCTGAGAGCCAATGGACAGCTCGTCGTAGCCAGGTGGAACCAGGCCAACGACCACCCAGGTATGCGAGACGGTGTCGAGGACTTCCCCCGGAATGACTTCGCCGGCTGGGGTCGGGAAGGTGTTTCCGGTACTCCCTCCTCCACCGTTGGCCGCCTCGTAGGTGAAGCACCAGACGCCCGCGTCGGTGTGGCCAGTTAGGACACGCGCGCCGGAGGCCGTCGTTAGCGCGGTCGTTGACGGCTTGCACGCTTTGGCATCGGCGATCGTCATTCTCCCCCCAGAGAAGGCCCCAACTGCGGCTGCGATCACCGCGCCGGTGACCGCGACGAGACACAGGGCCACAGCGAGGGCGAGCAGCAGGCGGCGGCGAGAACGCCGTTGGCGGTGCCCGGAGCGTTCGAGCACGTCCGCCCAATCACGCCGCGATCCGTCGGGCAGCGGCACCAGTGAGTCGAGTTGGGTTCGAACGAGCGGCTCGAGATCGGTCATTGGGGAACCTCCTCGATGGTCTTGCGCAGGGTTTGATGGGCGGCGCTGAGCGTGGCGGAGACGGTTCCGACCGCGATGCCGAGGATGGTCGCGATCTGCCGGTAGTCCAGGTCGGCGTAGTAGCGGAGGTAGACGATCAGCCGCTGACGCTCGGGCAGCGCCCCGATCCACGTTCGGACCAGACGGGCCTCGGTCGCGCCGCCGTTCTGCCAAGAGGTGGGTTCGTGACCTTCCAGCGCAGCCGCCGAGGAGTGCCGTTGCTGCTTCTTGGCGGCGTTGACGACGGCGCGCCAGACCCACGCCTCTAACGGGCCTTCCCCTCGATACGAGGCGAGTGACCGGATCGTTGCCGCGAACCCTTCCTGGACCGCGTCGTGCGCGGTTCCCTCGTCGCGCGTGATCAGGGTCGCGACGCGGAGGAAGTGCCGGTATCGCGCTCGGTAGAGGGCTTCGAGGTCGGCGACCTGAGCGTTCTGCTCCACATCTCTATTGATCCATAAGCCGCACGCCTTGTTTAGCGGCTACACGGCGATAAGCCTGGTCTGGGCCAGTGTCCCGGAATCAGTGTCCCGGAATGTCACTAGAAGGTCTTGCGCTGCGCCGGTCAGCGGAACGGGACGAGAGGCAACTCGTGCCCGATAGGAACTGAGAACTCATCTGTCTCGCCGGTTGGCCTGGAATCGGTCACCGTTACCGCGCCTTCACCGGCCTTCCAACTGACGGTTCGCTTCACGTCGCCGGGAAGCGAGACCGTCCAGGTTCCGCCTTCGTGGCTAACGGGGAGCGTCCCGTCCCATTCGCCCTTCGGAACAAGGCCGTAGCGGGACGCCTCGCCGCGAGGCATGACCTCGGCGATCCCGCCCATCGCACGCAGCTCGAGCGGGAGGAAGCCAACGTACGTCTCGTTGAAGGTCGGGAAGATGTAGACGCGTACGCCGTCCGGAAAGTCGAAGGTCACGGCCTTTTCCGGGCTCCGCGTGGTCGCGTCGATGGAGTTCGGCACGAGTGGCAGCACGTCGCCCGCGTGAACCGGCGTGACGGTGACCGATCCGTCTGGGGCTGTATCGGTGATCTTCATACTGCCGTCGGCGCGACGCCAAGTGATCAGGCGTCTAGTGCCATCGGGTAGCGCCAGCGACCAGAAGCCGCCGCCGCGCGTCAACTCGGGCCAGTGGTAGAGGCGCTGGTCAGGCGTAAGCTCGTGTCCGGGCGGCGGCGGGCCCGGTCCGAAGCCTCCCGCGGGAACTAGGTTGGTGCTCCGTCCATTCGGAAACACGAAGGTGACGCCCATGGCGGGGATGATCACGACCTCTTTATGAACCCGACCGTTGCAGCCGACATTGGAGCAGTCAGTCGGCTCGGTTACGACACTTACTTGTCGATCGATGTCGGCCGGGGTGACGTCGTGCCCAGTCCACGTCGACGTGACGGCAAGGGCTGTGCCGACACCTATGGCGAGCGCCAGCGGAAGAAAGACCGCATAGCGAAGCCGTCGCCGTCGCCTAATCCGGCGTCGCGCGGCTGCGTGGAGGTCTTGCCGTAGCTGAGCGAGCGTCTGCTCGACGTCGATTGTCGTCACGGCGCGCCTCCTTCTAGGCGCTTGTTCAGGGCCTGCAGCGCACGCGAGACGCGAAGCCGTGCGGCCGCCTGGGTGCAGCCGAGTTGCTTCGCGACATCCGTATAGGAGAGATCGCTGATGACGCGCAGCCCCAAGGCGCGCTGTTGTGAGACGGGTAGGTCCGACACCGCAGCCGACAGCCGGCGTCGCGCGGCGGCGCCGTCGGCTCGGCTGTTCGCCTCGCCTGTTTCGTCGTGTTCGTAGGGCATTCCGAGTCGCCGACGCGCGCTGGTCTCGAGTCGCGCAGTCTCCCGATACCGAGCAAGCAAGTGGCGCGCGATGGCGAATAGCCAAGCTCGGCCGGACTCAGGCCGCTCGCCGCGGAAGCGGGGCAATGAGCGAAGTGCCTGCGCGAAAGTCTCGGCAGTGAGATCAGTGGCGACCTCGAGGTTCCCTGTCTCTTGGAGAAGCCAGGCGTGAAGACGCGCAGCGTGCCGATCGTAGAACTTGCAGAACGCATCCGGATCGCGCCGTGCCGCCCTGAGCAAGCGGGCGTCGGTCGGCGGATCGGGCGTCGAGGAATCCACGGCATTGGTTAAGTGCAGGTTCTCTGCATTGTGTATCGCGCTCACGCGTCGTAGGCGCCGAGTAGGCCCGCGTCCCGGAATGTCACCCGAGGCTGACTCTCAGAGGTGACCGGTTCAGCGCGCTGGCTCGAGCGCTCTCGCGGCCGCAAGCAAGAGCTCGGCGCTCGAAGCCTGAATCGTGACGTAGGTGCCGCCGACGACCGTGAAGCCAATCGGTGGCCCGGAGGTGTAGAGCGAGCCCACCGGCGGGTCGTCACCGCGAACGAAGCCCCACATGTTGCCGAAGGCGAGCACACGGTCAGGTGCCGCCTGGATCCGCAGATTCGGTTGCGAGACGTCGATGCGACCGCTGGCGGTCAGGGTGCCGTATTCGAGCTTCAGTCCTGTTCCGCTCGCCGGCGGGCGCACGTGGTTGGCGAAGGTCGTCAGAAGCGATTGGCGCTCGGCCTTCGCCAGCGCGAGGCCATCCACACTCGCTCCGGCCCAGACCGCACCCGGAACCGCGTCTGCGATCGCGTTGCGCTCGAGCGGCAGGCTCTCCTCGTCGCTGGCCCTGCCGAAGGTAGCCAGGGTTCGCTCGGGAAGCTCGTCGGCCGTCGGTCGCCGGAAATCGGATGCCGAAAAGGGGATCGTCTCGATCGAGGTGATCCTAAGGCGCCAGCCGGAGTCGCCCTCTAGGAGCACCGGCTTGTGGGTTCTGTGGTCGAGGGCGACCCGTTCCTTCCCATCCGCCGTCTTGAACTCGAGCCAGTCCACGGCGCGGCCTTCAAGCTGGCCGCTGCCTGCCGCACGGGCCTGGCCCGACGCGAGCGCCTCCCTGTAGCCGTCAACGAAACCGGCGAGCCCAGGATCGAGCGTCGGCTTCGGGCGTGGCACGACGTGCGGCGTGGTGCCGTTCTCTCCCGAGAAGTTGCAGCTCACGCCTGCCTTGGTCGCCTGGATCGGGTGGGCCGCGATCCACGCACAGTCGTACACGATCCCGCCCGGCGTGTAACCCCCGCGCGGCGTCTCGAGCGTGTCGTCGACGATCGTCGAGCCGACCCGGACGGTGTCGCGCTTCAGGCCCTTGGCGGCGTCGAACCAGTTTCCTCTCAAGCTGGCGGCGCAGATTGGTGAGACCGCGCGACAGGCGCATCCGGCAGGCCTCCTCGGTCGCGCCGACCTCAACGGCGATCTCGGCGAACGAACGACCTTCGAGCACCTTCATGACGACGACTCGCCGCTGCGCTTCGTCGAGGGAACGCAGCCCCTCGAGCAGCGCGTTGACGATCGAAGGGCCGTAGGCACGCTCGTCGTCTACGCCGGCTACGTCGTCCGGGTTGAGGTTGGCGCCGACCCGCACCGGAGCCCTGAAGCGATCGATCAGACGTCGCCGGGCGACCGTGTACAGCCAGGCGAGCGGCGGGGTTCCCGCGTCGAGTCTTGCCTGGCTGAGCGCTGAGACCGCAGCCTCAAACACCTCTTGCGTGAGGTCTTCGGCCTCCTCGCGCGAGGACGCGCGGCGGCGAACGAACCGGTAGACGCTGCCGTACTGGCGACGCCACGGCTCAACCGGGTGCTCGTTCATCGCCATGTTTATCGAGTCACGGAGGCAAACGTAACGCCTCCACGGCACAGGGTCGGCTCGCGCGAGCCGAAATGTCACCAAAGGGCCGAGCTACGACTGCGTGTCTATCCGAAGTGTCCTGAGCACGTCGTTTGCGCGATCAAGCTGCTCCCGATCGGGCGAGAGCTGCCCAAACTCCACCATCAGATCGAACGTCCGGCCCGCGGTGGTGAAGAACTGTCGACCAACCGCGTGATCGGACGGGAACCCCTCGAAAGCGCTGCCGAGCTCGTCGACGGTGATGTGCGGCGGTCCCGCCAGCGGCGGATAGTCGAAGCCACCGCCGCCCTCCGTCTCCCACAGGAGGATGAGTATGTCGTCGGGCCTCATAACTTCAGCAGCGGTCACCCACGTGTCGCTGTTGTTGTCCTTCAAGAGGTCGAGGCTGTCGCCGGCGGGGAAGCTCCCAGCTTGGAGGTCAGCCATGACGGGCGCTGTTCCGCGGTTGCCGTCATAGATTCGGCCGATCCAGCCATCAGGCACGTCGAGGGTGACGCCGTAACGAGGACCGATCGGCGTTGCGCCCGATCCCCCTCGAGACGCAGTGGCGAGCCACAATCCGACGGCGACCGCAGCTATGACGACGACGAGAAGCGCGGTGCGCCGCCAATTGCCCGCCAGGGTCGTCACAGCCTCAACTACGCGGGGCGGGCTCTTTGAGGTCCCTGGCAACTGGAAGCATACTCACAAGTGCAGTTTGCCACATTCCGTTGCCGGTGACTGCGGCGCCTTCGCGCCTTAGTGCGGCCAGACCTCGTGCCAGACACGACGGCCACTACTGTCGTAGCCGTTCACTGCGTTGATCACGTCGATGCAGCCGTTGCGGTTGCGGCAGACGTAGAGAAAGCCGTTGTCGCGCGTCAGGCGGACAGGCCGCAGCCTCCAATGGCGATCGACGAAGGCGACTCGCGCGATCTCGTTCCCCGCGACTCCAGTGAAGAAGCCGCTGCCGCTTCCGGCGTGGACTCGCTTCGGCAACAAGAACAGGCGCGACCGACTACAGCCGCCGCCCGCGCTCCGGCGATAGACATTGATCAAGCAGATGGAGTGGCGCTTGAAGCGGATGAGGTAGAGCGCGGCGTAGCCACGGAAGCCGTTGGCCGTAGCAATCCGTCGGCTAGCGACCACCTTTCCGTACCTCTGCGTAAGAGGCGCAAGGCCGGCGCGGCGGGGAACGGCATCGCTGGCAGTCGGTGCACGCCGGAAGGCTTTCAGCTCTCCCTGCTTGGCTTGCCTCGTCGCCTGGACACCGTCGCCGCTCGTTGAGAGTGCGAGCGCAGAGCCTGCGACCACCACACACGGAGCGGCAACCAGGCAGGCGACAACGAGGCGTCTCGACCGTCGACTGGCTGCTGGGAACACTGACCAGAAGTATGAGTCAGGCGCCTCAGGGACACGTGATTCGCCTGGGCCAGCGTGCGGGAATGTCACCCGAGGGGGAGTGGAGTTCGCGGCGGCCCCGGCAGGCGTTGACGCGCCACGACCTGCTTGTTGCGGACGAGCTCGACCATCACGGCACGGTGAGCCTGAGTGCGATGTGCCTTCGGTACCCCGTAGTCATAGAAGCCAGCCCGGATCGGTTCACCCACCCAGGTCACTCTGATCCGGTTGCTGCTGCCATCGGCGTAGACGACGTAGAGCTTCGCTCCTGGGGCAACGAGGGTGCTGCCACTGATCCGGACGAAGCCGTGCTTGCCGCTTAGCCCCCCGGCGCCTATCAAGAGACTGCCGCGGAATCGAGGGCCCACCCGCGTGTAGCGCCCCGCTCGGCATCCGCCGTACGGACCGGGACCGACCCAAAACATCTGCCAGATGCAGCCCCCTCGTGCGCGTGCGACAAAGACCTTCCCTCCGTCGAGGGGGACCACACGAGAGGCGGGACGCAGATGCCGGGGGATCCCGCGCACCCATCCGTGTCGAAGTGCGCTGAATCGGACGAAGCGATCGCGCACAGTCGGGCCGGATGCTGATGGGACGACGGCCTCGCCAGCTGCTTCGTTTGGCGGAACCTTCGGGCCGCTCGGGCCACCTTGATGAAGGAAGAAGAAGCCAGCAGCAACCAGGCCAGCCGCTACGGCGAGCGCCACCACCGCAAGTTGCACACGGCGACGACGCGCCCGGCGTCCGGCTTCGTCGATTAGCGCGTTGAGCCGCGGCCGATCGACGGCGGAGACGTGGGGCTGCGAGTGGTAACTCGCCACTGAGGAAGCTAGTATCGCTAGCACCATGCTGGAGGTCAAGGTCGATCGCGACGAGCCGTTCGGGTTACACGAGCAGGTGGCAGCAGAGGTACGGCGGGCGATCGCCAACGGTGAGGCGCAGCCGGGCGACCGATTGCCTCCGGCCCGGGATCTCGCGGCTGTGCTCGGCGTGAATAGGAATACGGTGCTGCGTGCGCTTCGCCAGCTCCGCGATGAAGGCCTAGTCGACTTCCGGCGCGGTCGAGGTGTGACGGTTGCTGGCAGCAGCGACCGCGGTGCAGTGGTAGCCCGCACCAAAGAACTCGTCGCATTCGCACGCCGGCACGGCTACAGGCGCAGCGACCTCGTGCAAATCATCGAGACGCTTCCTAAGTAAGGCGCTGCCGATTG
>JBPYFE010000080.1:0-6592 GCA_051986525.1 Gaiellaceae bacterium | reverse complement strand
CCGGACGCCGTCGCGTGCGAGGCCTCGATCAGGCCGTCCACTGTGTCGGCGCGGAACGCCGCGTCGAGCTGGTCGCGCAGCTGCTCGAGCAGCGCGTTCTCGATCTCGGCGCGAAGCTCGGCGATCGTGTCGAACTCGCTCGCGGCCTTGGCCAGCTCGTCGTCGAGCGGCGGCAGCACCTTCTCGTGGAGCTCGTTGACAGTGACCTCGCTCGTGCGCGTCTCGCCGCCGGGCAGCTCGTACTCGACCTTGCGGGTCTCGCCGACGTTCGCGCCGTGGAGCGCGCGCTCGACCTCCTCGAGCAGCCGGCCGGAGCCGAGCTCGAGCACGAGGTCGCGCTGCGTCTCGCCTGACTCCTCAGCGGCGTCGACCACGACGACGTCGCCCGTCTGCGCCGGCCGGCCCTCGACCGGCGCGAGGCTCGCGACGCTCTCGCGCAGGGCCTCGAGCTCCTGGTCGACGAGCTCGGACGGGATCTCGGGCTCCTGCCAGGGGACCTCGACCTCGGTCCAGTCGGCGAGCTCGGGCTTGGGCTGCACGTCGACGGTTGCCGTGAAGCTGAACTCGTCGCCCTCGGACTCCGGCAGGTCGTAGACGTACTCGGGCTGGGCGACGGGGCGGATCCGCGACGACGCGGCCGCGTTCCAGAACCAGCCGCCGATGTGGCTCTCGACCGCCTCGCTCATCAGGCGGTCGTGGCCGATGCGGTTGCGCAGCACCTGCGGCGGGACCTTGCCCTGACGGAAGCCGGGGATGCGGACGCTCTCGGCGAGATCGGCGGTCGCATGCTCGACCGCGTGGTGCATCTCCTCGCGCGAGACGTCGACCTTCAGCCGAACCTTGTTGTCCGGCAGCTCTTCGACCTGGACGGCCACCTGCCCATTCAAGCAAAGGAATTCCGGGTGGCCGCGGTACGCTCGCCGGGTGCGGCTGTTCGTCCTCGCGCGCCACGGCGAATCCGTCCTGAACGCGGAGCGAATCATCAACGGCGATCCCTCGGTGCCGGCTCCGCTGACCGCACGAGGACGCGACGAGGCGGCGCTGCTCGGGCTGCAGGTCCGCGAGCTGCCGCTCGACCTCGTCGTGCACACGAGCTTCGGCCGGACCGCCGAGACGGCGAAGATCGCGCTCGGAGACCGCGACGTTCCGGCCGCCGTGGAGCCGCTGCTCGACGACGTCAAGATCGGCGAGCTCGAGGGCGACACGATCGACGCCTACCGCACCTGGAAGAAGGCGCACGCGCGCTCGGACCGCTTTCCCGGCGGCGAGAGCCTCGACGAGGCCGCTGCGCGCTACGGCCGCGGGTTCGCCGCGCTGCTCGCCCGCGAGACGCGCTGCTGCCTAGTCGTCTGCCACGAGATCCCGATCCGCTACGCGCTCAACGCGACCGCAGGCTCGGACGACCTCGACGCCCCGGCCCACGCGATTCCGAACGCGACGCCCTACCTCTTCACGGAGCGGACGCTCCGCTCGGCGGCCGAGCGGCTCTCGTAGGTGCGGGCGAGAGGACTCGAACCTCCACGGGCTTGCGCCCACCGGGACCTAAACCCGACGCGTCTACCAGTTCCGCCACACCCGCGCCGCCACAGGATAGGCGCGGGTCAGAGCTCGGGCGACTCGTCCGGCTCGTCCCGGCTCGCGGCGCCGTACGTCGCCTCGGCCGCGTCGCCGGAGAGCTCCTCGAGCACGTGGACGACCGCTTCGTCGTAGAGGACCGCGTGGGTGACGCGGCCGTCGTCGCCGTGGGTCGTGACGATCACGGTTCCGTTCGACAGGCGCCGTGCGTGCCGGATTCGGCGCGGTGGGAGATAGCGTTCGTCCACGTTGCAAATGGTCGCCACGCGGCGGGGTCGGCCGTATGACCCAGCTGGAGCAAATCGGCGCTGGTTAGGCGCGCGAGCGGCCGGGAAATGAACCGCGCATGACAGATCAGCAAGACCGCGAGCGCGAGAGCCGCGAGTCGGACGAGAACAAGTTCGAGGAGCTGCGCGACGAGACTGCGGAGGAGCAGCAGCACGTCGCGGAGCGGCTCGCGACCGACCCGATCGTCAACGAGGAAGACCGGGGCGAGAGCTAGCCGCGCTGCGCGTCGCGGAGCGCGCGCTCGGCTTCGGCGACGGCCTGCTCGGCTTCGTCGGCGCGGCCGCGTGCGTCCTCGGCCTCGCGCCTGGCCTCGGCTGCCGCCGATTCCGCTCGGCGGAGCGCGTGCTCGGCCTCGACCGCCGAGCGTGCCTGCGCCCGCGCCTCCTGGCGCGCTTCCTGGAGGCGCCGGCGCGCCTCGGCGACGCGCTCGCGCTTGCCCGTCTTCGGCGCGCGCGTCCGCTTCGCGCCGCTGTCGGCGACGGCCATCCCGGCCAGGGCGTCGAACCCCGGCGGCTCGAGCTCCTCGGTCAGTCGGCCGGCACGCAGGAGGAACCGCGAGCCGTCGTCGAGCGCCGCCGCCTCGAGCGTCTTCGCGATCCGCTCGACGACCGCGTCGCTGACGGAGCGTCCCTCCGAGGCGAGAACGTCGCGCCCGAGATGCGCGAGCGCCCGCACGGCCCGGCGTTGCTCCTCCACGCGCTTCGCCAGGTCCTGGCCGCCCTTGCCGGAGAGCGCGCGCTGCTGCGCCTTGCGCAGATCCTCGGCAGAGCGAAGCAGCGCCCGCACCTCGCCCGGCTCGCGCCGCGCGAGCTGGTTCGCCGTCCAGACGGGGATGCTCGGCTTCGGCAGCTTCTTGACCTCGTCGGCGGAGTCGCGACGGCCGGCCTTCGCGAGCCGGCGCGCGAGATCGTTGCGCGCGGCGGTGAATTCTTCGAGCGGCAGAGCGTAGAGCCGGTCGAGCTCCTCCTCGACGTCGGGGACGACGCTCAGGTGCTTCTGGTCAGGCAGCCTCGCTCAGCGCCTCGACGAGCTCGTCCTTCGACATCTTCGAGCGGCCCGGGATCTTCGCCTGCTTCGCCCGCTGCTCGAGCTCGGCCTTCGACAGCGACGAGAGGTCGTCGCCCGAGCCGTTCCGCCCCGAGCGGCCCCGACGGCGGCCGTTCCCGCCGCCGGCCGCGGCGATGCTCGCGCGCAGCGCCTCGAGCAGATCGGGCGGCGCCGCCTCCTCCGGCTCGGCCGCGTGGTGCACCTGCTTGCCCTTCCTCTTGGCGCGGATGACCTCGCAGAGCGCGTCACGGTAGGTGTCCTTGTACTTCGTCGGCTGGAAGTCGGCAGCGAAGTTGTCGATCAGCTGCCCCGCCATCCGGAGCTCTTCCTTCGAGACGCGCGCCGAGCTCGGCTTCACGTCGTCGAGGTCGCGGATCTCGTCCGCGAAGTACATCTGCTCGAGCGTGATCACGCCGTCGCGGACGCGCAGGCAGCCGAGGTTCTGACGGTCGCGCATCACGAACTTGGCGATGCCGGCGAGGCCCGATTCCTCCATCGCGCGAACCAGGAGCGAGTACACCTTCTCGCCGCCCTCCTGCGGGCCGAGGTAGTAGGTGCGCGCGAAGTAGATCGGGTCGATCTGGTCGTAGGGCACGAAGTCGGCGATGTCGATCGTCTTGTAGCCCTCGACCCGCGCCGCCTCGAAGTCCTCGTCCTCCATGAACACGTACTCGCCCGGCTCGAACTCGAACGCCTTCACGACCTCGTCGTCGGGCACGGGCTTGTCCTCGAGCTTGCAGATCTTCTGGTAGCCGATCGGGCTCTCGTCCTGCTCGTGCACCCAGTGGAAGTGGAGCTTGTGCTCGGCGATCGCGCTGTACATCCGCACGGGCACGTTGACGAGCCCGAACGTGATCGCTCCGCTCCAGATCGCGCGCGGCATGGCGGCATTCTCCCCGAAAGGAGGCCGTCGAAAACGGCTCCATCCCTCGTACGAGGGTTTCGAGACCCGCTCCCCTCAAAGGGGGACGAGTTGAAAACGGTCTCGGCCTACTTTCCGGCTCGGATGGACTTGCGGCCCGCGCCCTACTGCGCGGAGAGGAGTGGGATGCGGCGATGAGGATCGAGACGATGCTCCAGATGTGGTGGCTGCTCGCCGCCAAGGGACGATGATGTTCGCACTGGAGACTCCGCGCCTCCGCGCGGCCCGCGCGAGCACACGCGTCGACGAGGAGCTCGAGCGCCGCTATCGCGACCTGGACGCGGCCCTCGCGCTGTCGTCCGAGGCCCGGCGCTGCTACGAGAGCGCTCACGCCTTACGTGTGGCCGAGCTCGCCGGCGCGCTTGCGCTCCGGCTCGGCTACTCGGGCAGCGAGCTGCGGTCGATCGAGCTCGGGGCGCGGATCCACGAGCTCGGCAAGGTCGGCGTCCCCGACCGAATCCTGCAGAAGCCGGGCGCGCTCCACGAGGCGGAATGGGGCGTCGTCCACCGTCACCCGTTCGTCTCGGAGGCGATCCTCTGCGGGATCGAGCTCCATCCGTTCGTGACCCAGGTTGCGCGCTCGAGCCACGAACGGATCGACGGCTACGGCTACCCGGACCGGCTCGCGGGCGACGAGATCCCGCTGCCGGCGCGGATCGTCCTCGTCGCGGACGCCTTCGACGCGTTGACGAGCGACCGCCCGTACCGAGCCCGCCGTCCCGAGCACCAGGCGCTCGCCGAAATCCGGGCGAATGCCGGCACGCAGTTCTGCTCGAAGGTGGTCGCGACGCTCGATCGGATCGCGCGCGAACAGCCCGAAATCCTCGGAACCATCCCGGTTTGGGCTGTAAACGTCGCGTAATCCGCGTTTGAAGCCGTACCGAAAAGAGCAGACCGCTCGTTAGACAAGAAAGCGAGCGAAAGGAGTCACCGTGGTCGGCCTTGGAATTCTGGCACTGATCATCGGAGTGATTCTCTGGCTCACCATCATGCCGGCCATCGGCTGGATCCTGATGGCGATCGGCGTAATCCTGATCATCGCCGGCATCCTCATGGGCGCGATCTGGGGCTTCAGCCGAGCAGCCAGAGGCGGACCCGCCTACTAAGCAAGAAACCCAGCGAGGGGGCCGAAAGGCCCCCTCGTCCCTTTCGCGCTCCTTGACTCCGACCGCCGCCGCGGTTTTAGATCGTCGGCGGCCGACTGCGGACGAACGAGGAGGAGCGGATGTCAGAACTGGATGCCCCGGCGGCGAGCATTCCCGCCACCACGACGGACGAGGACGCGCGCCTCGAGAACCTCGGCTATCGCCCCCAGCTCAACCGCGTGCTGGGCTTCTTCGAGAACTTCGCCGTCGGCTTCACGTACCTCTCGCCGATGGTCGGCATCTACTCGCTGTTCATCCTCGGCGTCGCGCTCGCAGGCCCCGCCTACATCTGGCTGACGTTCATCCCGCTGATCGGGATGTTCTTCGTCGCCCTCGTCTTCGGCGAGTTCGCGAGCCACTATCCCGTCGCTGGAGCGCTGTACCAGTACAGCAAGTACTCCGTCGGAGCCGGCTACGGCTGGTTCGTCGGCTGGTTCTACGGAATTGCGCTGCTCGTGACGGTGGCCGCCGTCGACACGGGCTCGGTCGGCTACATCACCGCGCTCTCGCACAACTGGTTCGGGACGAACTGGGACCCGACCAACCACACGACGGTCCTGCTGATCACGCTCGTCCTGCTGGCGATCCAGACGACGCTCAACATCACCGGCGCCAAGGTGATGGGGCGCGTCGCCCAGTTCGGAGTCGGGGTCGAGATCCTCGGGACGCTCGGGATCGCGATCATCCTCGCGATCCACGGCTTCCACCACAGCCTCGGGTTCCTTTTCTCGACCCAGGGCGCGACGCATACGGCGACGAACGTCTACGGCGTGGGCTTCAGCAGCTGGGGCGCGGCTGCGCTGGTCGCGGTCCTGGCGCCGGTCTACATCTTCTACGGCTTCGAGTCCTGTGGGGACATCGCCGAGGAGACGAAGGACGCGGGGCGGAAGATCCCGAAGGCGATGCGCTGGGCGCTGATCTGGGGCGGCGTCGGCTCGCTGATCCTGACGGCCGCGCTCTTGCTGGCGATGCCGAAGCACGACCCGATCAAGGCGACCTTCGCCGGGGGCGGCGTCCCGGCGATCCTCGGGCAGCTCTCGAGCGGGATGCAGGACTTCCTGCTCCTGCTGATCATCTTCGCCTTCTTCTCCTGCGGCACCTCGGTGCAGGGCGCGGGCAGCCGGCTCGCGTTCTCGTTCGGCCGCGACGGCGCGCTGCCCGGCTCGGGCTGGCTCTCGAAGGTGCACTCGAGGTTCCTCACGCCCGTCAACGCACTGATCACGGGAGCGCTCGTCTCGGTGCTGTTCGTCTTCCTCGTCTACTACCAGCCCAAGCACAACGTCGACCTGGGCTTCATCACCTACCCGGCCAACACGACGGCGCTCTACTCGCTCGTCTCGTTCGGCGTCAGCGGCATCTACCTCTCGTTCCTGCTCGCCGTGCTCGCGTCCATCATCGCGCGGGCCCGCGGCTGGGTGCCGGAGGGCGCCTTCAAGCTCGGGAAGTGGGGCTGGGCCGTCTGCATCATCGCGGCGCTGTACCTCGGCCTGATGCTGATCAACGTCGTCTACCCGAGCGGGCTCACGAGCGGGCGCGGGCTCTTCAACCTCGACTGGATCACGCTGCTCGTGATGGCGATCATCGCCGTCGTCGGCGGGCTCTACTTCATCCTCGC
>JBPYFE010000079.1:0-22510 GCA_051986525.1 Gaiellaceae bacterium | reverse complement strand
CGAAGTTGCCCTGGCCGTCGACGAGCGGGTAGCGCAGCGAAAACGGCTGCGCCATGCGGACGAGCGTGTCGTAGATCGCGACGTCGCCGTGCGGGTGGTAGTTCGCCATCACGTCGCCGACGACGCGCGCGCACTTGACCCGCGGCCGGTTCGGCTGGAGCCCGGCCTCGTGCATCGCGTAGAGCACGCGCCGATGGACCGGCTTGAGACCGTCGCGCACGTCGGGCAGCGCCCGCGCGACGATGACGCTCATCGCGTAGTCGAGGAAGCTCGAGCGCATCTCCTGCTCGAGCTCGCGCGGCTCGATCCGGCCGGGGCCGAGCGGCTCAACCGACGACATTCAGACCTCCCTCACTAGACGTCGAGGAACCTGACGTCCTTGGCGTTGCTCTCGATGAACTCGCGCCGCGGCTCGACCTGGTCTCCCATCAGCATCGAGAACAGGCGGTCGGCCGCCGCTGCGTCCTCGACCTCGACCTTGATCAGCATCCGGCTCGCCGGGTCCATGGTCGTCGCCCAGAGCTCCTCGGGATTCATCTCGCCGAGGCCCTTGAAGCGGCTGACCTGGATCCCGTCCTTCGCGAGCTCGAGCGCCTCGTGGCGCAGGCCCTCGTACGTCTCCGCGTGCCGCTCCTTCTTGCCGAGCGAAAGGGCGAACGGCGGCGCGCCGACGATCTCGACCAGCCGGCCGTAGGACTTGCGGAGGTTCGCGTAGACCGGTGAGGAGAGCAGCTCGGCCGGCACGGTGACGTGGCTGGCGGCGCTCGTCTCGCGCTCGACGACCTTGATCCGCGTTCCCTCCGGCGTCTGCTCGACGACGGAGAGCTCATGCCCGTTCTCGCCGACGGCCGTCAGGATCTTCCCGAGGTCGCCCAGCGACTCGTCGGCCTCGACGAGCCGGTGCTCGATCACGAAGTTCGCCGGCGCGGAGCCGAAGTCGGCGCGGAGCCGCGACGCCCAGCCCTCGAACTCGTTCAGCGCCTTCGCGAAGCGCGCGTAGCGAGCCTCGGTCAGCTTCTGCTTCTGCCCTTCCCGCGGCTGAACGTCGATGTCCTTGACACGCTCGCGGACGAGCAGGTCCTCGAACTGCGTCTCCTTCTCGACGTACTGCTCGCGCGTGCCGATCTTGACCCGGTAGAGCGGCGGAACGGCGATGTAGACGTAGCCGCCCTCGACCAGCTCCTGCATCTGCCGGTAGAGAAAGGTGAGGATCAGCGTGCGGATGTGCGAGCCGTCCACGTCGGCGTCGGTCATGACGATGATCCGGTGGTAGCGGAGCTTCTCGAGGTCGAGCTCGTCGCCGATGCCCGTGCCGATCGCGGTGATGATCGACTGGATCTCCGCGTTCGAGAGCACCTTGTTGATCCGGTTCTTCTCGGAGTTGATCACCTTGCCGCGCAGGGGCAGGATCGCCTGGAAGGTTCGGTCGCGCGCGTCGGTCGCCGAGCCGCCTGCCGAGTTGCCCTCGACGAGGTAGAGCTCGGCCGAGGACGGATCGTTGATCGAGCAGTCGGCGAGCTTGCCCGGCAGCGACATCGAGTCGAGCGCGCTCTTGCGCCGCGTCAGCTCGCGCGCCTTGCGTGCCGCCTGACGTGCGTTCCGCGCCGCGATCGCCTTGCTGATGATCTGCTTCGCCTCGGTCGCGTTCTCCTCGAGGAACTCGGCGAGCTTGACGTTCACGGTCTGCTCGACGAGCCCGCGGACCCACGGGTTGCCGAGCTTCGTCTTCGTCTGACCCTCGAACTGCGGCTCGCGCAGCTTGACGGAGATGACGGCGGCGAGGCCCTCGCGGACGTCCTCGCCCTCGAGGTTGTCGTCCTTCTCCTTCAGCAGCCCGTTCCGGCGCGCGTAGTCGTTGAGCGTTCGCGTCAGCGCGGCACGGAAGCCGGAGAGGTGCGAGCCGCCCTCGTGCGTGTTGATGTTGTTCGCGAACGAGAAGATCGACTCGACGTAGGACGTGTTCCACTGCATCGCCACCTCGACCTGGCCGCTCTCGGTGGAGTCGCCGTTCGTCGAGCCCTCGAAGTAGACGATGTGCTTGTGGACCGGATCCTTCGCGTCGTTGACGTAGGCCACGAAGTCCCTGATCCCACCTTCGGCGTGGAACTCGTGCCGCTCCTCGCCCTCGCGCTCGTCGACGAGCACGATGCGAAGCCCCTTGGTCAGGAACGCCGTCTCGCGCAGGCGCTGGATCAGCACCTCGCTCGACCACTCGAGCTCGTCGAAGATCTCGAGGTCGGGCAGGAACGAGATCGTCGTCCCGGACTCCTTCGTCGTCCCGGTCTGCTTGAGCTCGGTCGTCGGCTCGCCGCGCGAGAACTCCTGCACGTAGGACTTGCCGTCGCGGCGGACCTCGACCCGCAGCCACGCCGACAGCGCGTTCACGACGGAGACGCCGACGCCGTGGAGCCCGCCGGAGACCTTGTAGCCCTCGCCGCCGAACTTTCCGCCGGCGTGGAGCTTCGTCAGCACGACCGTCACGGCCGGCAATCCCTGGTCCGCCATCACGTCGACCGGGATGCCGGAACCGTTGTCCGAGATCGTCACCGAGTTGTCCGGATGCAGCGTCACCTCGACCAGATCCGCGCGTCCGGCGAGGGCCTCGTCGACCGAGTTGTCGACCACCTCGAAGACGAGATGGTGGAGCCCGCGGGCGCCCGTCGAGCCGATGTACATGCCCGGCCGCAGCCGGACCGGCTCGAGACCCTCGAGAACGGTGATGTCTTTTGCTGTATACGTAGCTTCAGTCATTAAAAAAGCCCTGCATTCGGGCCATTTCTACAACTTCATCAGTCTACCAGACTGAGCGGTCGACAGCGCCGTTTTCCAGGCTCGCCGCGGCGGCTCGTGCAACGATTTTGCGCAGATTTTCGTCCTCGATCGTAGCGGCCAGCCGTTCGCCCTCCCGCACGTGCTCCGGCGACACCTCTCGACGCGGCTTTTCGGCCTCTTCGGACTCCGCCGGCGGTGGGTCGGGAAGGCGTCCCGGCGCGAACCTGACCGCCTCGACGCCGAGCCGTTCGGCGATCTCGGCGGAGCGGCTCGTCAGCTCGAACGCCCAGACGGAGTCCGCGGTGTTGACGTGCAGGGTTCCGTCCCTGGCGATCCGCGCGGGCCAGGCGTTTCGCGCGATCGTCGGGCCGACCGCGCCCGGCCAGGCCTCGAGCAGCTCCGGCATCCCGACGGCCGGGCCGAAGCGTTCGAGCTGCTGCCGCACGTCGTCGCCGAGGCGCTTCATCTGACGACGGTTCCCTCGGCGGCCGCCTCGACCTCGAGCAGCTGGTCGGGCTCGACGGGAAGGGCGGCGGAGCTCGTCGTCGTGATCAGCGTCTGGCCGAACGCGCCGAGCCGTTCGGCGAGGATCCGCCGCCGGTTCGGGTCCAGCTCGGAGAGCACGTCGTCGAGCAAGAGCAGCGGCGGGAAGCCGCGGCGCTCTCGGACGAGCTCCGCCTCGGCGAGCAGAAGGGCGAGGACGGCGAGCCGCTGCTCGCCCTGGGAGCCGAACGCGCGCAGGTCGCGGTCGGCGGCCGCGATCGCGACGTCGTCGAGGTGCGGCCCGAGCCCGGTCGAGCCCCGGTCGAGATCGCGCTCGAGCCTCGCGGCGAGCGCGTCGGGCGTCAGCCTTTCGCTCTCGTAGCGCAGCGCGGCGCCGGCCAGCCCGAGCTCGCCTGCGCTCTCCACGAACGGCGGCTCGAGCAACTCGATCGTCGCCAGGCGCGCGTCGAACAGCTCGCCGCCGAGTTCGCCGACGCGCTGTGTCCACGGCTCCAGCGCCTCGCGGGAGCTGAAGCCGCCGGCGATGCCTCGCAGCGAAGCGTTTCGCTGGGCCAGAGCGGCTCCGTACTCGGCCGGAAGCGCCGCCTGCGCCGGGACGAGGCGGCCGAGCGCGCGGTCGAAGTACGCGCGTCGCGCGGCCGGACCGCCCTTGACGACGACGAGCCGGTCCGGCGTGAAGACGAGCGTCGCCAGCTCGGCCCGGAGCTGCTCCGCGCTCTGAAGCCGGGCGCCGTTCAGGCTCGCGCGCTTCGACTCACGCGTATGCAGGACGAGGCTGAGGTCGACAGGGGAGCCGGCGCGATCGCCGCGAACCGCGATCCGCGCACCGTCGGCGCCGAAGCGGATCAGGCCGGCATCGTTGCGCGTTCGCGGCGAGAAGCCCTGGGTCGCGACGTGGAGCGACTCGAGCAGGTTCGTCTTCCCCGCGCCGTTCGGGCCGACGACGAGGACGACCCCCGGCTTCAGCTCCACGTCGAGCGCGGCGTACGAGCGGAAGTCGCGCAGCGAGACCGACCGGGCTATCAGCCCGCGCGCAGGGCGTCGCTTGCGATGCCCGTGTAGAGGACAGGTGGGCTTTGCTCGCCTGTCCGGCTATACCGACGATGGCTGCAGACGGACATCCCTGACCGCCGAGCTCAGCCCGCCAGGCGAATCGGCATGATCAGGTACAGGAAGTCGTCGTCAGCGTCGGCCTGCAGCACGCACGGGCGCAGCGGGCTGATCAGGCGCAAGCGGATCGTGTCGCCGGTGACCGACTCGACTCCGTCGCGCAGGAACTCCGCGTTGAAGCCGATCTCGAGCGGCTCGCCGGCGAACTGGGCGGGCAGCGACTCCTCGGCCTCGCCGACGTCCTGCGTCCGCGCGGAGATGTTCACCTCGCCCTCGGCGAAGCGGACGCGGAGCGGCGAGTTCCGCTGCGCCATCACCGCGATCCGGCGCACGACGTCGAGGAGCTCGTCGCGCGGCAGCGACACCTCGTGCTCGAACGCTTCAGGGACGAGCTGCTTGTAGTTCGGGAACTGGCCGTCGATCCGGCGCGTCGTCAGCCAGACGCCGTCGATTCCGAAGACGACCTGGTTCTCGTGCACGCCGAGCTCGACCTGCTCCGCGCCCTGGGCCACGCGCGCCAGCTCCGCGAGCGCGCGCGCCGGCACGATCGCCTCCAGCTCGGGGGCCGAGCCGGTCAGCTCCGTCTCCTTCACCGAGAGGCGGTAGGAATCCGTTGCGGCCATAACGAGCTTTCCGGGCTCGAAGCGAACGAGGACGCCGGTCAACACCGGGCGCGACTCGTCCCTCGAAGCGGAGCGGCTGACGCGGTTGATCGTCTCCAGCAGCGCGTCGCGATCGACGACGTGGCGCTCCAGCCCCTCGGGGTCCGGCAGGCGGGGAAAGTCCTCGGCCGTGTACGTGTTCAGCCGCGACTCGAACGAGCCGCTCGAGACGTGGATGACGCCTTCCTCCGCCCGCTGCTCGATCGAGACCTCCTCCGCCGGCAGCAGGCGCGCGAGCTCGACCAGCAGGCGCCCGGGCACGACGACAGCGCCCTCGCCTTCGACCTCCGCGTCCAGTGATGCGCGCAGCGAGAGCTCCATGTCGGTCGCCGCGAGCGTGAGCCGGCCTGCTTCGGCGCGCAGGAGGATGCCGCCGAGGATCTGCACGGCCGTCCGCGTCGAGACGCCGCGGGAGACGATCGCGAGCTTCTGCGTCAGCTCGTCTCGTGTGCAGGTGACCTTCATCGTCCCGGTGCCGACCACAGTCTCTGCATCAAGCATCTAGATAAATCCTCTCGTAGAAGTCATAGGCATTGTGGACTGCGGGGACGATGGTGCGAAAGGGCTTGGCTCTGCGGTTTGCAACGTGGACGCGCACTGGGGGCAAACGGGAGTCTTCGACAGGGTCCGAGACGGGCGTGCAGGTCCCTCCACAGCGTCAGCGGACTTGTTTGATGCGGGCGGTCAACTCTTGCACGAGGTTGTACACAGACCGGTCCTCGCGGATCATGCGTGCGATCTTCGAGGTCGCGTGGATCACCGTCGTGTGATCGCGGCCGCCGAACTGTTTGCCGATCTTCGGCAGCGAGGAGTCTGTGAGCTCGCGTGAGAGGTACATCGCGACCTGTCGCGGGTAGACGATGTTCTGCGAGCGCTTGTCCCCGCAGAGCTCGTCCAGCGAGAGGCCGAAGCGGTCGGAGATGATCTCCTGGATCCGCTCGATCGTCACCTGTGGGAGGTCCCCCTGCGGGAAGACGTCCTTGAGCACGTCCTGGGCGAGGTCCTCCGTCATCGGCCGGCCGGTCAAGGAGCAGAACGCGACGACCCGTGTCAGCGCGCCCTCGAGCTCACGGATGTTCGTCGAGACACGGCTGGCGATGAACGTCAGCACCGCGGGGTCGGCGCTGATGTTGTCCGTCTTCACGCGCTTGCGGAGGATCGCGATCCGCGTCTCGAGGTCGGGCGGCTGGATATCGGTGATCAGCCCCCACTCGAAGCGCGAGCGCAGCCGCTCCTCGAGCGTCGCGATGTCGCGCGGCGGGCGATCGGAGGACATGACGATCTGGCTGCCGTTCTCGTAGAGCGTGTTGAACGTGTGGAAGAACTCCTCCTGGATCCGCTCCTTGTGCTCGAAGAACTGGACGTCGTCGACGAGCAGCAGGTCGTAGGTGCGGTACCGCTGCTTGAAGCCCTCGATCCTCTTGTCGCGCAGCGAGTTGATGAAGTCGTTCATGAACGTCTCGCTCGTCACGTAGCGGACGGTCAGCCCGCTGGAGTGCTCGCCGACGTACTGCGCGACCGCCTGGAGGAGGTGCGTCTTGCCGAGCCCGGTCCCGCCGTAGATGAAGAGCGGGTTGTAGGCCTGCGCCGGCGCCTCGGCGACCGCTAGCGCGGCCGCGTGGGCAAAACGGTTCGAGGAGCCGATCACGAACGAGTCGAACGTGTACTTCGTGTTCAGGCCGACGGTGGCGTCGTCGCGCCGGCGCGTCGTCGGCAACATCGGCGGCTCCTCGACCTGCGTGTGCTGGTGGATGACGAGCCGCACGCTGCGCTCACCGGCGATCTCGCCGACGGCAGCCGTGATCGCATCGAGGAAATGCCCGTCGATCCAGTCGCGGGTGAAGTCGTTGGGGACGGCGAGAACGAACTCGCTGTCGGTGATGCGCTCCGGCTCGACCTGCCCGAACCAGGTCGAGAAGGTGTTGTCGTTGAGCGCCTCTCGGAGCCGACCCGAAACCTCGTTCCAGACCCCTTCCGCAGTCAGCTCGATTGGCTTTTCCACCCTGGTGGGACGCTCCTTGCCTCGACCGGAAAGAGCGCGAGCATAGCAACGTGGCTTCCGCCGCTCAACGCGCTTTCGGGGATTGTTCCTTTGACGAAAAGTAGTTGATTTGCAGGAAATTTGGAAGAACCCCACACCTCTTTCCACACCTGTGGATTCGTGCCTGGACGGGCGACACGAGGGGTCGCTCTTTGGCTTTCCACAGCCGCTTCGCATTCACCGGACCGTCACGTTCGTCTGTGGACAAGCCACCTCGAACCGCTCGTCTATACTGGCCCGGCGCCGAGCCCGCTCGACGCGTCTTTTTCTTTTTCGGACTCACTCGTGAAGCGGACCTATCAGCCAAACGTGCGTAGACGGAAGCGGAAGCACGGCTTTCGCTCCCGCATGGCGACGCGCGCCGGCCGCGCGATCCTGAAGCGCCGCCGCGCACGCGGCCGCAAGCGGCTCTCGGCGTAGCGAAAGCTGTGAACCGCCGCCATCGTCTCTCGCGCTCGCGAGACTTCGACGCCGTCTACCGCCAAGGCCGCTCCGTGTCGACGCGCTTCCTGACCCTTTACTGGTTCGCGCGCGAGGACGGCGGCGAGGATCCGCGCCTCGGGCTCTCGGTGCCGAAGAGGGCGGTCGGAAGCGCCGCGGCGCGCAACCGGATCAAGCGCCGGCTCCGCGAGCTCTGGCGCGCTCGGCTCGAGTCGCTCGCGCCGGGCCGCGACTACGTCCTGATCGTTCGCCCCGGCCTCGCCGAGGCGGCCGAGGAGCAGGGCGCGGACTGGCTCGGCGAGCGCGTCGACGAGGTGCTCGGGAAGGCCGCGGCGTGAAGTATCTCGGCATCGGCCTGGTCTACGTCTATCGCTACACCTTGGGGGTGTTCGTGGGCGGCCGTTGCAAGTACCACCCCTCTTGCTCGCAGTACGCGCTCGATGCGCTGCGCGAGTTCGGGCTCGTCAAGGGCTCGGTCCTGGCCGGCTGGCGGCTGCTCCGGTGCAATCCGTGGAGCCACGGCGGCGTCGACTACGCGCACGACCAGAGGCTGTTCACGGCGTGATCCTCTTCAGCCCCCTGAGTCCGATCGAGGGCGTGCTGCGGCACATCCTCGACTGGCTCCATACGAGCGCCGGCCTGCCGTGGGCGTGGGCGATCGTCGCGCTCACGATCATGGTCCGGATCGCGCTCGTCCCGCTGACGGTCCGCCAGATCCACTCGATGCAGTCGATGCAGGCGCACATGCCGGAGATGAAGGCGATCCAGCAGAAGTACAAGCACGACAAGAAGCGCCAGCAGGAAGAGCTGATGAAGTTCTACCGCGAGAACAAGATCAATCCCGCGGCGTCCTGCCTGCCGATCGTGTTCCAGATCCCGATCTTCTTCGCGCTCTACTTCGTCCTCAAGCACTTCTCGAAGCACCCGCCGGCCGGGTCGCTCTCGTGGCTGCACATCGTTCCGAACATCGCCGACCACGCGAACGCCCACTGGTCCGGGTACCTGCTCTTGCTCATCTATGCGGCGAGCCAGATCTCGTCGACGTACTTCATGTCGGCGACGATGGACAAGTCGCAGCGCTACCTGATGATGGCGCTGCCGATCTTCTTCATCCCGTTCCTGCTTCGCTTCCCGATGGGGCTGGTCATCTACTGGGTGACGACGAACCTGTGGACGGTCGGCCAGGGGCTGGTCACACGGCGCCTCGCGGCCAAGCCCGGGCAGGCGGCCGCCGGGCAGCGACGCTCGTCTCGCACGCCGCCCAAGCAGGCGGACGGCACGGCCGCGCCGGCGCCCGCGGTCGCGCCGGAACGCGAGCCCGCTCGGCCGGCCCAGCAATCGCAGTCGCAGCCGCGCAAGGTGAAGCGGAAGAAGCGCGCCCGACGATGAGCGAGCAGGTGCAGATCGAGGCGACCGGCGAGACCGTCGGCGAGGCGAAGTGGTCGGCGCTGCGCGAGCTCGAGAAGCTGCATCCGGGCCTGGACAAGACCGCGGTCAGGTTCCAGGTCGTCTCCGAGGGCGAGCGGGGTCTCTTGGGGGTCGGCTACTCGCCGGCGCGCGTGATCGCGTCCGTCGACGCGGCCGCGAGCGAGGACGGGGACGCGCCTTCGGCCGCGACCGACGAGAGCGAGCTCGCCGGCGAGCTGCGGGCGCTCTTGGAGCAGATAGTGACCGCGATCGGCGTGCACGCCCGACTCGCGATCGACGAGGACGACGAGACCCTGACGGCCGCGTTCTCGGGCCGCGACCTCGGCTTGCTGATCGGCAAGCACGGCCAGACGATCGACGCGATTCAGTATCTCGCGAACGCGATTCTGTTCCGCGGCCGCGACGAGGGGCGCAAGGCCGTCGTGGTCGACGCCGCCGGCTATCGCGACCGGCGGAAGGCGTCGCTCGACGCGCTGGCCGTCCGAAGTGCGGAACGCGCCGTCTCGGGCCACGAGCCGGTCGAGCTCGAGCCGATGACGGCGGTCGAGCGGAAGGTCGTGCACGTGCGGTTGAAGGACTACCCCGGCGTCGAGACCTCCAGCGAGGGCACCGAGCCGAACCGGTACGTCGTCATCTCGCCGAGCGCGTAGCGCTCTGTCCGCGGAGCGGACCAGTGGAGGGGGTTCGGGGGAACCGGGAAGTGCCCCCGAGGACTGGCGCGACGAGAGGCTCGAGCGCTGGCTCGACGCGCTCGTGGCGACGCCGGGCCTGACCGCCATCCGCGATCTCGGCGAGGCGCGACGCGTTCACGTCGAGGAGAGCCTGGCCGCGTTGGACGTCGTCCGGCGCTACGCCGGCCCGATCGTCGACGCCGGCTCGGGAGGAGGCGCGCCGGGAATCCCGCTCGCCGCGGCGCTGCCGGAGCGCGAGGTGACGCTGCTGGAGGCGAACGGCCGCAAGTGCGCGTTCCTGCGCGAAGCCGCCCACGAGTTCCCCAACGTGACGGTCGTTCAGGGGCGGGCGGAGGAGCAGGAGACGGACCGGTTCGGCGTCGCCGTCGCGAAGGCGCTCGCCCCGCCGCCGGTCGCGGCCGAGTGGTGCCTGCCTCTGGTGGCGGCCGGTGGACGCGTGATCCTCTACGTCGGTCCGACGGCGGACGCGGACGCGGTCGGCCGGGTCTCGGCCCGGATCGGCGGCGGGCCGGCCGAGCAGCTTCCCGGCTTGCTCGTGCTCGAGAAGCTCGAGCCGACGCCCCGGGGCTTTCCACGCCGTCCGGGGGTCGCCAAGAAGCGCCCGCTCGCGTAGCGCGAGCTCCGCTGCGCGAGGCGGAAACGTCCGCGGCGACACGTAGTCTCGGGCGCGTGCGCGCACGCGTCTTCGCGATTGCGAATCAGAAGGGCGGGGTCGGCAAGACGACGACGACGATCAACGTCGCCGCCTGCCTGGCCGAGGCCGGCGAGCGGTCGCTGATCGTCGACCTCGACCCGCAGGCGAACGCGACCTCCGGGCTCGGCGAGCGCGCGAACGGCAGCTCGAGCATCGACCTGCTCGACGGGGCGCCGCTGCGAGAGCTCGCGAAGCCGACGCGCTTCCAGAACCTCGACCTCGTGCCCGCGAAGCAGGACCTCGCCGGCGCCGCCGTGGAGCTCGGCCGCCGCGGCGACGGCGAGCGCTACCTCGCCGACGCCCTCACCTCTGCGAACGGCGAGTACTCCTTCGTCTTCGTCGACTGCCCGCCGTCGCTCGGGCCGTTGACGGTGAACGCGCTCGCCGCGGCGGATCGAGTGCTCGTGCCGCTGCAGGCCGAGTACTACGCGCTCGAAGGGCTCGCGCAGCTCGTCCAGTCCGTCGAGCTGATCCGATCCCGGCTGAACCCGAGGCTCGCGCTCGGCGGCGTCATCCTGACGATGGTCGACGGACGCACGAAGCTTGCCGCGGACGTCGCGAACGAGGTGCGCCGGCACTTCGGCCGCCTCGTCTTCGAGACCGCCGTTCCCCGTTCCGTCCGGATCGCCGAGGCGCCCAGCCACGGCCTGCCCGTGACGGCCTACGACCGCAAGTCGGCCGGCGCCGACGCGTACTGGAAGGTGGCGATGGAGCTTGTCGAGCGCACCTGAACGCCGCGGCCTCGGCCGAGGCCTCGAGGTCCTGATCGGGGGCGCGAACGAGCCCGAGCTCGCGCACCTGCCCGTCGAGACGATCCACCCGAATCCGCGCCAGCCGCGCCGCCGCTTCGACGCCGAGGCGACGACGGCCCTGGCGGAGTCGATCAAGCGCGAGGGCATCGTCCAGCCCGTGCTCGTGCGTCCGCGGCCCGCCGGCGGCTTCGAGCTCATCGCCGGCGAGCGCCGCTGGCGTGCCGCCCAGGCCGCGGGCGCCCCGACGCTGCCCGCGCTCGTCCGGGAGACGGACGACCGCGACACGCTCCTGCTCGGCCTGGTCGAGAACGTCGCGCGCGAGCAGCTGACGCCGGTCGAGGAGGCGCGCGCCTACGCCCTGCTGCTCGACGAGTTCGGCCTCTCGCTCGGCGAGATCGCGGAGCGCGTCGGCCACTCGAAGCCGTCGGTGTCGAACCGCGTCCGCCTGCTCGAGCTGCCGGAGGACGTGCTCGGAATGGTCGAGCGCGGCGAGATCACGGAAGGCCACGCACGCGCCGTCCTCGCGGTTCCGGACAACGAGGGCCGCCGCCGGCTCGCGCGCGAGATCGTCACCAAGGGACTGACCGTTCGCGCCGCCGAGCGCGCCGCGCGCTGGGCCGGAGCGCGGACGAAGCCGCGCAAGGCGCCTGCGACGAGGCTCGACCCGGCGCTCGCCGAGCGCGTGCGCGTCGCCTTCGAGCGAGCCACCGGCTTCCGCCCCCGCGTCGGCTCCCGCCAGGTCGTGATTCCCGTCGCGGACGAGCACGAGCTCGCCGAATTGGCGGAAGCGCTCGAGCGAATGGCCTGACCCGTATCCCCCCGCCGCCGCGCGGCGTTGAACGAAGAGATGCTCGCGACCTGGCTCGAAGACCTCGAATCGCTCGAGGCGATCTCTCAGGACGATCTCACCCGGGATCTGTTCCTGAAGATGGCCTCGCTCTCGCAGGAGAACCGGCTCCAGCCGTTCCTGTCCGAGCTCCAGCACGACGACGAGCTCGACGACTCGACCAAGGTCATGCTGCAGGAGATCGCCGGCGACCCGTCCTTCCTGCTCGCCGTCGAGGACTACGTCAAGAAGACCGAGATCTCGCACTAGGCCGGGACCTGAACTAGATCAGCTGGGTGAACCTCCCGGTTCCCCCAGACCCCCTCCACCGGCCGCCTGCGGCGGCGACCTCAGCTAGTTCAGCTGGGGCAACCTCCCGGTTTCCCCAGACCCCTTCCACCGGCCCGCTTCGCGGACGATGCCTACGGCATGGGCGATCCTGGATTCGAACCAGGGACCTCCGCCTTATCAGAGCGGCGCTCTAACCAACTGAGCTAATCGCCCGAGCGCGGGCGATTGTAGCGGCCGCCAGCCGGCCGTTAGAACTTACAAAGCGCCCCCTCGCCAGGGATGCGGTGGCCCGGCGGTGGTGCCGATGCTCGGCCACCCCCTCTGACTGCGGCGAAGTGAACATCGGCGATCGAGTCCTGTACGAAGGGCGCTTGTACGTCCTTCGCGGTCTGGACCCCATGAGCGTCCCGGACCGGAGCGTCCTCCTCGAGGATGCGTTCGAGGGCGGCGTCATCCGGGTCCCGTTGAAGGACGTAGAACCGGTCGAGAAGCGGCCCGGGTTTGACTCGGAAGGGCTGGGCTAAGATGGGCTGGAGGCTGCCGGCATGCAGGAAATGGTCATCTACGGGGTGAGCTTCGATCTGGTCGGCAAGCAGCCGATCGTGCTCCTGAAGACCGCCGACGGCAACAAGTTCCTCCCTATCTGGATCGGTCATCCCGAGGCGGCGGCGATCCTGATGAAGCTTCAAGGGGCCTCGACGCCGCGGCCGATGACGCACGATCTCGTCACCGACATGCTCGGCCAGCTCGACGCGCAGGTCGTCCGGATCACGGTCACGGAGCTGAAGGAGAACACCTTCTACGCGAGCATTACCGTCCAGCAGAACGGGTCCGAGATCGAGATCGACTCGCGCCCGTCCGACGCGATCGCGCTCGCGGTCCGCGCCGAGGCGCCGATCTTCGCCGCCGACGACGTGATCGAGGAGTCGGCGATCGAGTTCGAGGGCGAAGAGGTGAACGAGGAGGAGATCGTCTCCGAGTTCAAGCAGTTCCTCGAGCACGTGACGCCCGACGAGTTCGCGGACGCCGAGGGCGAAGAGGACTAGTCCGGCAGGGTGACCCGGCGCGCGCTGTAGAAGAGCGCGCGGCCGCTTCGCGCCCACCAGAAGTGCTCGATCGAGAAGATCTTGGGCACGTTCGTCGCGTCCCGGCGACGCCCGCCGCTCGCGCCGACGATCGCGACCTGGCCGTCGTCCTGGTTCTCGAGGTAGCCGATGTCGCGCGCGCGCGGTGACCAGGCCGGTTGAACGACCGGTAGCGAGACGAGGCGGCGCGACGCCTTTCCGTCCCGGTTGCAGACCCAGAGCGTCCCGTAGGCAGCGCCGGGCAGCATTCGCAGGTACGCGAGGCGGCGTCCGTTCGGCGACCAGGCCGGCGCCGCGGCCTGCGGAATCGTCGCGACGACGCGGCCGTCCGTGCGGATCACTCGCACGATCGGAACCTGCTTTCGCGTCTGAGGCTGCGTCTGAAAGGCGATCCAGCCGCCACGAGGAGCCCATGACACGGCGACGATCGCGCGGAGGGGACTCAGCAATCGAACGGCGCCGCCGCTCAAAGGGACGGTGCCGACGAACGCGCGTGGACCTTTCACAGTTGTCCGCGGATGGGCGATGACGGCGAGATTGCGTGAGTCTGGAGACCAGGACGGCGCCGTCGCGTCGAGCGCGACGGGTTTCCCCCGCGAATGGAGGGGGCTGACGACCCACACCTGCGGACACGTCCCGCGCGAGTGGCACGACCCGGACCGCGTGTAGGCGATCGTGCGGCCGTTCGGTGACCAGCGCGCGAAGCCGCCGTCGAAGCGGGCCGTCAGCACGTGCTTGTGGCTGCCGTTGAGCCGTGCGACCCAGAGCGAGGTGCCGGTGTTCGCGTTCGGCGTGCTGTAGAGCATGTGCCGGCGGTCGGGCGAAAGGTCGACCACCGAAACCGTCTGACGTCCGTAGAGCAGCTTGGGGGCCTTGCCCGGCACGACCTCGTACAAGCCGTAGTTGGGCATCGCGCGGCTCGGCGACGTCGACGCGAGGGCGAGGGCGCAGAGCGCGGAGGCTCCGACGCAAGACACCGACCGGATTCGGGTCATCCGTCCTGCTCGCCGGATCCGAGCTGCTCGACCTCGCGCTTCGTCAGGTCGAGCAGTTCGCCGAAGATCGCGCGCAGCCCTTCCGCGGACAGCGGCCCGCGGTTCGCGCGCGCCAGATAGCTGAGCATCCACTCTTCGCGCTCGGGGTCGACGAAGTCCAGTCCGCGCGACTCCTTGTACTGCTTCAGGCGCGCGACGAGCTTCAGGCGTGCGTTGATCGCCTCGACGATTGCCCGGTCCGTGTCGGAGATCTGCTCCCGAAGCTGGCGGATCAGCGGGTCGTTGTTTTGCTCGGCCATGCCCAGAGAGTACGGGCAGGCGCGATCAGTAGATGTAGATCGTGCTCCCGTACGGGACGAGCCCGTAGATCCGGGGGGCCAGCCAGACGGGCAGGCGGACGCACCCGTGGCTGGCCGGATAGAACGGAACGGACGGGTAGCCGTGGATCGCGAACCCGCGGAGGAAGAACGACGAGTCGAACATCCCGTCCGACAGCCAGCCGGGCGTCTTGTTGTAGACGTGCCACCTGCCGACGGGCGTGTTTCCGGTCGCGCCGGTCGAGACGTGGCTGATCAGGGCGACCTTGCCGTTTCGGACGATGAAGAGCACCTGGAGCGGCTTGCTCACCTCGACGTGGTCGCCGAACGGGTAACGGGCGCGCGGCACGGTCGCGGTCAGCAGTTGCCGCCAGACGCGGCCGTCCACGGCACCGGTGCGCGGCAGGCCGTGCAGTTTCTGGAAAGCGACGACCGCATCTCGGGTGTCGAGGCCGTAGCTCGAGTCGATCGCGCCCAGCGCGATGTGGAGGCGGTCGAGCTGCTCGTTCAGCGCGAGCACGCTCGGCCCGTGCGAGCCGACGTTCAGACGCGGGAAGAAGACCAGCTTGCGAACGACGAGCTTCCCGGCCCGGTAGCCGCCCGTTGCGCCCGTCGTCAGCGAGATCGTGTACGTCGCCGCGCTGCGGGTGGAGAGCCGGAGGGTCGTGCGGTCGCCCGCGGCGTAGGGCCGGCCGTTCCGGCGGACGACGACGTGCACCGGACCGGCGGCTGCCGGCCGCAGTCGGACCAGGAGCTCGAGCGGGCGGCCGACGATGCCGCTGCCGACGAACGAGGCGATCAGGGCCGGCCGGACGCCGACGTTGACGGCGGCCGAGGCAGCGCCGCCGAAGCGCGCGGTGTAGGCGCCGGGCGTGCGGATCGGCGCTCCGATCACGAAGCGGCCGCCGCGGCGCGTCAGGCCCGTCGCGACGCGCGTGCCGTCGGCGGCGAACAAGCCGACGCGGACATGCCGCAGGCCGGGCACGAGCCGTCCGCGGAAGCGAAGGTGACGTTGATAGGTGACGACCGTGCGGCCGTGGAGCGTCAGCGCATATGCGGCGACCCTGAACGTCTGCGTGGCCGTCTCGCCGGTCGGCCCGGTAGCGGTCAGCCGCGCCGTGAACGCGCCCGGGCCGTAGACGTGGTCGACCGCGGGGCCGTCGGCGGAGGCACCGTCGCCGAAGTCCCAGTGGTAGGAGACGGCGTCGCCGGTCGCCGTGAAGGTCACATGTAGCGGCGCTGCGCCGGCCTTTGCGGTGGCCGATGCGGACACGGTCGGAGGCGTCGCTCCGGCGGCCGGAGCGAAGATCAGCGCCACCGCTACAACGACCGCCGCGCGCACGTTCCGATTGTAGTTGCCTGAATGGCCAACCGCTAAACGGCGACGGCCAGCGCCAGCGCGATCGCGTTGAAGCTCGCGTGCAGGATCATCCCCGGGTAGACGCTGTCCGTTCTCGCGCGCAGGTAGGCGAGCCCCGCGCCGAAGACGAACAACACCGGCAGCGCGTCGACGAGCCCGTGCCAGAGCGCGAAGGTGATGCCGATGAAGACGATCACCTGCCAGCGGCCCCACTGCTCGAACAGGCGGAAGCCGAGCCCGCGGAAGGTCAGCTCCTCGACCACCGGGCCGATGATCGCCAGCGCGAGGATGTTGAGCGCGAATGCGCCCGCATGGGCGGGCTCCCAGCGCGACGGCGTCAGCCCTTGCTCCCGGCCGGGATGCAGGAACGGATCCGTCGCGACGTTGACGATCCAGATCAGCAGGAAGACGGCGAGGCCCGCTCCGACAGCGATTCCCCACGAGCGCGGGGGACGCAGCGCGAAGGTCTCGCGGAGCGGCAGGCCGCGGGCGATCCAGAGGTCGATGACGAGGATCAGCCCGAACAGGATCAGCTCCGAGAGGGCGGTCGAGTACTTGTAGACGGCGTCGCGCGGCGCGGAGTGCGAGCTCAGGTTGCTGACCCAGGCGAGCGCCGAGACGACCCCGACCAGCCAGAGCCAGCCGATCCGGCGCCCCCTCAGGTCCATCGTGCGACCGCGTCTGCGAGCGGCGCCCACTCGAAGTGCATCCCGGCTGCCACGGCGCCGGCTTCGTCCGCCTCGCCGTCGCCGACGTGCAGCGCGCGCTGCGGCTGCACGCCGAGGCGCGAGAGCGCACGCTCGAAGATCGCGGCCTCCGGCTTCGCGGCGCCTGCGTCGACCGGCGTGACGACGAGCGACAGCCACGGAGCGAGGCCGAGCTCCTCGAGCCGCTCCTCGAGCGTCAGGTCGAAGTTCGCGACGATCGCGAGCTCGAGGCCGCAGCGCCGGAGGAGGCGCAGCGCCTCCACGACTCCGGGCAGCACCTCGAACCGCATCGCGCCGACGTAGTCCTGCGCGAACGCCTCCGGGTCGACCTCGGCGCCGAGCTCGTCGAGGAAGACGCCGGTGCAGTCGCGTTGCACCGTCGCGAGCGCGCCCGGCTCGTGTGCCTTCGCGGCTCGACCCGCGTAGACGCGGCCTTCCGCCTCGAAGGCTCGCCGGATCGCGTCCTCGCTGCGCGCGACTCCGCGCTCGCGCAGGAGCCGGTCGAGCTTCGGCACCGGGTCGACGAGGCCGATCAGCGTGCCGTTCGCATCGAGGGTGACCGCGTCCAGATCAGCGAGCCGGCCCACTTCGGTGGAACATACAGCCGTGGCCGAGCGCTACTTCACCCCCGAGGAGGCGAACGCGCTCCTGCCAGAGGTGCGGGCGCTAGCGGAGCGAATGGTCGCCCATCGCCGCTCCCTCGCGCTGGCGACCGTCCGGCACGCGCGGATCGCGGCCAAGATCGCGGGTAACGGCGGCGGCGTGAACCCGCACGACGTCGACGAGCTGCGGGCCGCGATGGAGGCCGAGGCACAGGCCGTCGCGGGGTGCGTCGAGGAACTGAACGAGCTCGGCGTCCAGGTCAAGGACCTCGACGAGGGGCTCGTCGACTTCCCCGCTCTTCGGGGCGACGAGGAGGTCCTGCTCTGCTGGCGCCTGGGCGAGGACGAGGTCGCGTACTGGCACGGCGCCGACGAAGGCTTCGCAGGACGCAAGTCCCTTCCAATCGAATAGACGCCCATGGATCTCCTCTGGCGCCGCGTCCTGATCGTCGCGGCGGTCCTCGCCGTGACCGTGCTCGTGGCTCGGCTGATCGACCGCCGCATCGCGCGCCTCGAGCTGCGGCCCGAGGTGCAGACGCGCTACCGCGTGCTGCGCCGCACCATCACGTCGACCATCCTCTTCGTCGGAGTCCTCTCGGCGCTGCTGGTGATCCCGCAGGTCCGGGCGGTCGCCGGCGGCCTGCTCGCGTCGTCGGCCGTGCTCGGGATCGTGATCGGCTTCGCGTCCCAGCGGACGATCGGGAACTTCGTCGCCGGCCTTTTGATCGCGTTCACGCAGCCGATCAGGCTCGGCGACCGGGTCGAGATCGAGACGACGCCCGGGACGGTCGAGGAGATAGCGCTCACCTACACGTTCATTCGCACCGATGACGGGGCACGACTCGTGATCCCGAACGAAAAGCTGGCCTCGGATACCATCATCAACTCCACGATCATCAGCCGCGAGAAGGTCGCCGAAATCACTTTGCAGGTCCCACTCGACAAAGATCTCCGCGGCGTCGTGGAGACGCTTCGTGAGGCAACCGCGGACGAGCGGAATCCCGAGGTCCTCGTCAGCGCGCTGAACGGAAACGCCACAGTCGTCGTCCGCGTGACCGCGTCCGATCCGCTCGAGGCCGAACGGCTGGAGAGCGAGTTGAGAGTCCGCGCGCAGGAGCGCCTGCGCGCGGCGGGGGTGTTCGCGTGACGCCGCCGCCTCCTCCGCGCGGCGGCAGGGGCGACGACCTCGACGACGTCATCCGCCGCGTCCAGCGCCGGCGTCTCCGCGGAGTCGCGAAACGACGGCGCCGGACGGCGATCGTGGTCGCCGTGCTCGTCCTGATCCCGCTCGCGATCCTCGCGGCCGGCTTCGGGGGCGCCGCTGCGTTCGAGTCGCGCTGCTCGCTGGGCGAGCTCCAGCAGGTCCATCCCGAGGCGAACTCGTTCGTCTACGCAGCGGACGGGACGCTGCTCGGTTCGATCCCGGCGGAGCGGAACCGCCAGCCGGTGCCGCTCGGCCAGATCAGCCCGTGGATGCAAAGGGCGACCGTCGCGATCGAGGACCATCGCTTCTTCACGCACGGCGGGGTCGACTACCAGGGGATCCTGCGCGCGGCCGTCAAGGACCTGAGCGCCGGCCGGGTCGTCCAGGGCGGCTCGACGATCACCCAGCAGCTCGTCCGCAACGTCTACATCTCGAAGCAGCGGACGTTCAAGCGGAAGATCAAGGAGGCGTGCCTCGCGATCAAGCTCGCGCGGCACAAGTCGAAGGACTGGATCCTGGCCTCGTACATGAACGCCGTCTACTACGGCAACCACGCCTACGGGATCGAGGCGGCGGCGCAGACGTACTTCAGCCGCCGCGCGGCCGGGCTGACGCTGGAGCAGTCGGCGTTGCTCGCCGGCCTGCCTCAGGCGCCTTCGATCTACGACCCGATCCACCGGCCGCTCGACGCTCTCGTCCGCCGGGACGAGGTCTTACGCGCGCTGCTCAAGAACGGCGACATCACGCACGCACAGTTCGTGCAGGCGATCTCGGACCGGAAGCTGCACCTCGTTCCGGGGCGCCTGTACACGAGGATCCGCGAGCCCTACTTCTTCAGCTACGTCCGCGACCAGCTGATCGCGCAGTACGGCGCCGCCACCGTCGAGACCGGCGGGCTGAAGGTCTACACGACCATCGACCCGCGCTTCCAGCGCGCGGCGCATCAGGCGATCGTCGACACGCTCTACAGCAAGACCGACCCGGCCGCGGCGATCGTCTCGATCAACCCGGCAAACGGCGCGATCCGCGCGATGACCGCGATCACGCCGGGGAAGAAGGGGAATCAGTTCAACCTCGTCGCCCAGGCGAGGCGTCAGGCCGGCTCGACGTTCAAGACCTTCGTGCTGACGACGGCGATCGAGGACGGGATCAACCCGGACACGACCTACTACACCTCGGCGCCGTTCCACTACCAGCCGGACCCGTACTCGCCGGCCTGGAACGTGACGACCTACGACCACACGTACCTCGGCTCCACCTCGATCACGAACGCGACGCTCCACTCGGACAACACCGTCTTCGCGCAGCTGACGCTCGACGTCGGGCCGGAGAACGTCGCCAAGATGGCCTACCGCCTCGGCGTCCGCTCGCCGCTGACGACGAAGGAGGGGGCGTACGTCCCGTCGCTCGGGCTGGGCGCGATCCCGGTCTCGCCGCTCGACATGGCCTCCGCCTACGCGACCCTCGCAGCCGGCGGGATCTACTCGAAGCCGATGGCGATCACGAAGGTCGTGCTCGGGAACGGCAAGGTCGACACGGATGCCGGCTGGGGCCAGCCGCAGCGCAAGCGTGTGATCTCGGACGGCGTCGCCTACGCGGTCACCCAGGTGCTCTACAAGAACATGCAGCAGGGCACCGGCGTCGGCGCCTACTTCGGGCGGCCGTCGGCCGGCAAGACCGGGACGACCGACAGCTACGCGGACGCGTGGTTCTGCGGCTTCACGCCGACGCTCGAAGCCACGGTCTGGATCGGCTACCCGCGGGGCGAGATCCCGATGCTGGACGTGCACGGAATCGCCGTCTCCGGCCCGAGCTTCCCGGCGACGATCTGGCGCTCCTTCATGCTGAAGGCGATCGGCAACACGTACCCGGTCGACTTCAAGCAGCCGAGCGTGCTGCCGACGTGGCACTCGTTCACGCGCGGGCAGTACGCGCTCGGCGGCGGCTATTCGACCTCGTCGGGCTCGCAGGGCTACTACTACAACGGCGGCACGTCGACGCCGCCTCCGCCGCCCGCGCCGCCCGCGCATCAGGCGACTCCGCCACCTCCTCCGCCTCCGCCGACGCCGCCTCCGCCGACGATCCCGCTGCCGACCACGCCCACGCCGCAGCCGACGCCGCCGCCCCCGCCGCCTGCGCCGTAGAGCCACCGGAATCGCGCTCGCCGCGGGGCTGCTGACCCTCGCGGGCGTCTGCGTCTGCATCGCCTCGGCGTGGCCTGCCGACTCGCCGCTGGTGCCGCGCCACGGCGGGCTGCTCGTGGGCGACTCGAAGTGGGCGTGGCTCTACCTCGCCGGCGAGGTCGTCGCGATGCTCGGCTACATCGGCGGCATCGTTCTGCTGCGACGGAAGGCGGTCCGGCTCGCGCTCGTCGGCGCGCTCGCGGTCGCGATCCAGGTCGCCCCGCTCGCCGCGCCGCTCCTGATCTCGAGCGACGCGTGGACGTACTGGGACTACGGGCGGATCTTCGTCGTCCACCGCGCCAACCCGTACGTCCGCCCGCCGAGCGACTTCCCCGACGACCCGGCCTACCCGCACATCGGTGGCGCCTGGCACCACCAGACGAGCGTCTACGGGCCGCTGTTCACGTACGGCTCGGCGCCGATCGCGCCGACCACGTCGAAGAACGTCGCGGCCTGGGCGTACAAGTCCCTCGGGGCGTTGTTCATGCTCGTCGTGACGGCATGCTGCGGACTGCTCGCCCGCAGACGCGCTTTCGCGGTCGCGTTTGCCGGCTGGAACCCCCTGTTGGCGCTCCATTTCGCCGGCGGCGGTCACAACGACGTCTGGCTGATGGCCGGCGTCATGGGCGCGCTCCTGCTCTCCGTGCGCGGCCGCCCGCAGTGGGCGGGCGTCTCCTGGGTGGCGGCGATCTTCGTCAAGTGGATCGCCCTCGTCTTCCTGCCGCTCCGTGCGCTCGAGGCGCGTGCGACGGGCCGGCGGGTCGGGCATCTCGGCTTCGCTCTCGCGGCAGCGGTCGTCGTCGTGGCGGCAACGATCAGCTTCGGCCGGTACTGGCTCGACGCGTTCCGGCCGTTGGCGCGGAACGTGACCAGGGAGAGCCAGTACGCGCTCCCGCATCGCCTGCTCGAGCTCGGCGTCCCGCGGACGGTCGGCGTCGTCCTCTTCGCCGTCGCGTTCGCGCTCGCGTACCTCTGGCTCGCCCGCCAGGCCGCGCGCGGCCGCGCGCGGCTAGGCCTCACGGCGGGGTTGCTCCTCTGTGCGACGCCCTACCTCGTCCCCTGGTACGCGGTCTGGGCGGTTCCGCTCGCGGCCGTCGAGGAGGATCCGCCGGCGCAATGGCTCGCCGTCGGGATCTGCGCGTACCTGCTCAGCCAGCGCGTACCCGTCTGAGGATCACGATCCCGTCGTGGTCGAAGACCACGTGCCAGCGCGGGTCGCGGACGTACGTCTCCATCTTCCGGCGGGCCACGTCGCCGCCGTTCTGGTCGCCGAGGGACGGGTTCTCGAGATCGAGCGCGAGCCAGCCCGACCGGTCGACGACGGGGAAGCTCAGGATCCGCGTCCGCTCGGACAGGTGCGCGCCGAGGCCGTTCGACGCCGTCACGGACGCGTTCTTCGGGATCAGCCGGAGCGCTCGCTCGGCGACGCGGTCGTGATTGGAGACGTGCGCGGCGTCCGCCTTCAGCTTCTGGCCGCCCGGCAACCAGCGCCAGATCGGCGCCGGGCCGAGGATGTAGTTGCCGACCAGGGCCGCTGCGACGACCGCGGCGGGTGCGAGGTGGGAGTAGCGGCCGAGCCGCTTGGCGCCGAAGATCGCGGCCGGGACGAGGATCGCGATCTCCGCCGCCGTGTAGTGGTAGTGGATCGAGGACTGCGTCTGGGCCGAGGAGAGCAGGTTCAGCGCGAGCTCCGGCACCGCGGCGACCAGCACCAGCGGCCCGAGCAGCGGTAGCGCGGCGAGCGGCAGCACCAGCTGCAGCAGGTAATGCGCTCCGTGGTGGTCGAACGCGATCGAGAAGACCCGGATCGGATGCGTGAACGTCGTCTTCACGATCCCGGCCGC
>JBPYFE010000078.1:0-7397 GCA_051986525.1 Gaiellaceae bacterium | reverse complement strand
GTCATCGACGCCGGCTTCCTCGAGCTCGTCCGCCTCGGCGAGCTGCCCGCGAGCGACCCCGACGTCCTCGCGTCGCTGCCGGTCGTCGACTCGACGATCGAGAGCACGACGCCGAGCGGGCCGGGCTGGCACCGCTACAACGGCGACGGCTACGGCGACGGGCAGGACGACGGCCACCCGTGGGCTCCCTCGAACAAGGGGACGGGACACCTCTGGCCGGTGCTGTCGGCCGAGCGCGGCGAGCAGGATCTCGCGGGCGGCCAGGATGCAGCCGCGGCGTCGCTTCTGCTCGGCATGCAGAAGTTCGCCTCCGGGGTCGGCCTGATCCCCGAGCAGGACTGGGAGCTCCCCGATCTCGCGGCCTCGCCGTTCGGGACGGATCCGACGATCGCGTCGATCGGCTTCCAGAACGGACGCCCGGCCGGCTCGGCCGCGCCGCTGACGTGGTCGGCCGCGTCGTTCGTTCGGCTGGCCGCGGATCTCGACGCAGGCAAGAACGTCGTGCGGCCGAAGGCGACGTACGAGCGCTACGTCAAGCACGCGCAGCAGGCGACGACGCTGACGGTGACGAGCCCGGCCGACCAGAGCGCGGTCTCCGGCTCGCCGGTGACGGTCGCCGGAACCACGGCTCCGGGCAACAAGGTCTACGTCGCGGCGACGAACACCGACCAGAGCTTCGGGACGACGACGGCTTGGACGACCGCCGCGGCCGACGGCTCGTTCAGCATCGACGCCGCGATCACCGCCGGGACGACCGTGCTGAACGTGGTCGCCGTCAGCCCGGACGGCGCGACCGCGCACGCCGTGCGCACCGTCGTCTGGGACGTCGTCCAGGGAACGCTGCTCCTCGACTCCACCGATCCGAACGGCGACGACAACGGGCCGGGCACGTACGCGTATCCGACCTCGGGCGACTTCCGCCCCGGGGCGTACGACCTGCAGAACTTCCAGGTCTACGACGCCGGCTCGGACATCGTCTTCCGCGTCAGGACGCGCGACCTGTCGCCGACGTTCGGCAGCCCGCTCGGGGCGCAGCTCGTCGACGTCTACGTTCGCGACCCGGCCGCGACCTCGACCTCCACGGCCGCCTCGTTCCCGCAGCGCAACTACTCGATCGCGGCGGGGTCCGCCTGGAGCCGGCTGCTCGAGGTCCAGGGCTTCGGCCAGCGCTACATCGACGCGAACGGCAACACGGTCGGCACGATCGCGATCTCGGCGAACGCGATCTCCCGCTACATCACCTTCCGCGTCCCGAAGGCGACGCTCGGCGGGACGCCGGGGCCGGGCTGGACGTTCACGGTCGTCCTGACCGGACAGGACGGCTTCAGCCCCGACCAGGCCCGTGGCTTCCAGTCGACGCCGCAGGCTTTCCAGTTCGGCGTCTGCGCCCCGGGCGGCACGTCGCCGATCTGCAGCGTCGACCCCACCACCGTGGCGAAGGCGGTCGACGTGATCACGCCGGCGGGCGTCGACCAGGCGACCGAGCTCGACCCGACCCGCGGCCCTGTCACGCTCCAGGGCGTCACGATCCCATAGCCGCCTCGTCCGGCCCCGGAGTCGGCGTCGACGAGGTCTGCGAGTTCGCGCGCACGCTGCCGCGGAGCAGCGAGGGCCTCGTCCGCGGCCGCGTCAAGTTTCGGATCGGGCGGATCGTCTACCTCTCGCTCTCGCGCGACGGCGAGACGATGGGGTTCGCCTTTCCGAAGGAGTGGCGCGAGGCGCTGGTCGCGTCCGAGCCCGAGAAGTTCTCGCTGCCGAGCGAGTCCGACCTGCGCTACCACTGGGTCCACGTCCGTCTCGCCGCGATCGACGAGGAGGAGATGCGAGAGCTCGTCGAGGACGCATGGGCGTTCACGGTGCCGAAGCGCGTCGTGGAGGAGTACGCCGCCGCTCGGGCCGAGAGCTGACTCACTCGAACCGCATCGCCCGATTGACCGTACGTCAGGGAGCGGTATACGATCGAAGATCAACGGGTCGAAGGAGGGGGAGGACGATGCGCGCACGCTTCGTGACCAGGACGTCGACGCTCGTGCTGGCGGTTGCCGGGGCTCTCGCCGCAGCCGCTTTCGCGACGGCCGCGGCGCCGCTGCCGAACTTCAACGTCACGGCGATGCCCGGCAACGAGGCCGAGGACGCGATCGCCGTCAATCCGGCCAATCCGGCGAACGTGGTCGCGATGTCCACGCTGCCGGACGTCGTCTCCGGCCTCGCGGTCGGCGTCTCCTTCGACAGCGGCCACACGTGGGCGCGCCGGGTCATCGGCGGCGCCGGCGATCCGCTGGGCGAGATCTGCTGCGACCAGCAGCTGGCGTGGGACCGGTTCGGCAACCTCTGGATGACGTATCTCGTCAACACGAACGGCGACGTGCTCGTCGCGCTCTCGACCGACGGCGGCAGGTCGTTCAGGAAGGTCGCGGACCTGCAGACGAAGTTCGGCGACCAGCCGTCGATCGCGGCCGGCGCGAACAGCGTCTGGGTCAGCTTCACGGCGAAGCCCGGTAACCAGATCCAGGCCTTCGGCGCGCGCGTCGACGGTCTCGGCCGCTTCGGGAGCTTCAGCGCGCCGGAGAACGTCCCTAGCCCGGGCAACGGCGACTACGGCGACACGGCCGTCGGCCCCGCCGGCCAGGTCATGGTCACGTACCAGAACTCGACCAACGGCCAGGGAGGCACCGACATCTACACCGCCGTCGACCCGGACGGCCTCGGCCCGCTCGGCTTCGGCCAGCCGAGGCTCGCCGCGCACAGCCATGTCGGCGGCTTCGACTTCATCCCGGCGCAGCCGAACCGATCGATCGACGCGGAGGCGAACCTCGCCTGGGACCGCAGCGGCGGCGCGCACCGAGGTCGCGTCTACCTCGTGTGGACGCAGGAGACGCCGAACGGGAGCACCAACGACACGGACGTCATGATTCAGAGCTCCGACGACGGCGGAGCAACGTGGGCTCCGGCCGTCAAGGTCAACGACGACCACACGACCAACAGCCAGTACGACCCGGCGATCGCGCTCGACCAGACGAGCGGCGCCGTCGCGCTGTCCTGGTACGACACGCGGAACGACCTCGGCACCGGCGGGAGCGGCGACACGAACGGGATCCCGAACGACGACTTCCAGGTCTGGGCGAGCTACTCCACCGACGGCGGGGCGAGCTTCGCGCGGAACTTCCGCGTCAGCCGCGGAACGTCGAACGCGGCCGACGCGCAGAGTGGATTCGACGTCGGCGACTACACGCACGCCGCCTTCGTCGCGGGATCGTTCTGGCCCGCGTGGTCAGACAACTCGAACAGCACCGGCGACAACCCGAACGGCACGCTCCACCAGCTCGACCTCTACACGGCCAGGGTCTCGATTCCATAGTCGAGCGAGGGCGCGAGCGCGTGTTCTCGGTCGAGCAGCGGGACGCGTTGCGAGCCCGCGTGCTCGACCTCGCCGAAGCGGACGGTCGCGTCGTCGCGGGCGCGGCCGTCGGCTCGCTCGCGGGCGACGGCGGCGACCGCTACTCGGACCTGGACCTGACCTTCGCGGTCGACGGCGCACGAGTCGCCGACGTGCTCGAGGACTGGACGCGGGCACTCGGCGACGAGCTCGACGCGGTTCCGCTGCTCGACCTCGAGGCGGCGCCGACGATCTACCGCGTCTTCCTGCTTCCCGGCGCGCTCCAGCTCGACCTCTCGTTGACGCCGGCGGCGGAGTTCCGTCCGGCCGGGCCGAGGTTCCGGCTGCTCTTCGGCGAGACGGCGGTCGGCGAGGGCGAGCCGCGCCCCGATTCGCAGCGAAGCCTGTTCGTCAGCGCGCCGGCGGTCGCGGAAGACGTCTTCGGCTGGGGCGTGGTCTACGCGCTCCACGCCCGGGCGTGCATCGAGCGCGGCCGGATCTGGCAGGCGGCGCACTACGTCGGCGCCGTACGGGATCACGCGCTCGCGCTCGCCTGCCTGGGGGCCGGTGTAACGGCGGTGCAGGCGCGCGGCTTCGACGAGCTTCCGCCGGAGACGCTCGCCCGCTTCGACGGAACGCTCGTCGGCTCGCCGGAGGCCGAAGCGCTCCGCGGCGCCCTGGCGGCCTCGACTGCCGCCCTGCTCGAGCTCGGCTCGCAGGCGGGCCTGCCCAGCGCGCCCGTGGTGGCGGAACGCCTCGCCGAGCTGCGTCGGTGAGCTCGATCGAGCTCCGAGGCGGCGTCACGATCGAGGATCCGCTCGCGGTCGTGCTCGCGTTTGTCGAGGCCTACGGCTGGCCGGGGCCGAATTCGACGCCCGGCTCGTTCGCCGAGGCCGACCTCAGGAACGCGAACCGCGGCGGCGCGCGGATCGCAGGCACGGAGATCGACGCGATCCTGGCCCGGCGCCGCACGATCGAGCGCCGCCTGCGCGCGATCCCTGCGCGCGCCTCGCTCGCGCAGCGGTCCGTCCCCTGGCGCGAGCTGACGAGCCTGTTCGAGGCGTTCGCCGGTATTCGCGGCGTCGGCGTAGCGAAGATGACGAAGGCGCTGCACCCGAAGCGGTCGAAGCTCGTCCCGCTCCTCGACAGCGTCGTCCAGGCGTACCTCGTGGACGACTCGCCCCCTGCCGAAGGCTTCGGGGAGCGGGCGACCGAGCTCGTACGCAGCTACAAGCGCGACCTGGACGGCAACCGAGCCGCGCTCCGGGAGCTCGACCGCGAGCTGCGACGGAGCGGCCGGGCGCTGACCGAGCTGCGGATCCTCGACATCCTCATCTGGTCGGCCGAGACGGCATGAAGCCGGCTCAGCCGAGGTTCCAGTCGCCGTCCCAGAGCCGGAAGCCGCCGAGGAAGGCGTTCCTGTTGGCGCCGCGCCGGCTGTTCGGTGGCAGCTCGTCGAGCTCGTCCGCGCCGCCGCCGCCGATGACGACGTAGTCCGGCTGGATCGCGGCCGTCAGGCGCTCGACGACGTCGAAGACGTGTTCCCGCCACTTCTCCTTGCCGTCCCGGTCGAGTGCCTGCTCGCCGACGTAGTCCTCGAAGGTGTGCTTCTTGTACGGGAGGTGCCCGAGCTCGAGCGGCGCCACCGTGCGCTCGACGACGAACGCCGAGCCGAGGCCGGTTCCGAGCCCGAGGAAGAGCATCCGCTCGCCTTCGTAGCTGCCGATCGCCTGCATGACCGCGTCGTTGACGACTCTCGTCGGAACGCCGAAGGCGCCGTCGAAGTCGAAGCCGACCCAGCCGTCGCCGAGGTTCACCGGCTCCGCGGTCGGCCTGCCGCCGCGGATCGGCGTCGGAATCCCGACGCTGACGCGCTCGAACGACCAGCCGTCGACGATCTCCAGGACGCCGTCGACCATCTCGCGCGCCGTCAGCTTCGAGCCGGAGGGAAAGCGCCGCCGCTCGGTCTCACCCGAGAGCAACGCCTTGACGTGCGAGCCGCCGATGTCGACGGTGAGGACGGCGGGAGCGGCCACGACCCGATTCAACCATCAGTCGTGACCGAATTTCACCCGAACGGGATGAAGCGGACCGAGGGCCGCGGCGAGAGGTTTTCGACGCGACCGCAGCGAATTAGGGTTCTCGAACTCGACAAGGAGGCACTTGATGCTTGCCGCGAACTACCCGTTCCTCGACGTCTTGTGGACGATCATCATCTTCTTCGTCTGGGTGATGTGGTTCTGGCTCCTGTTCACGGTGTGGGCCGACGTCTTCCGGCGGCACGACATCAACGGCTGGGGGAAGACCGGCTGGCTGATCCTGACCATCGTCCTCCCATTCCTCGGCGTGTTCATCTACCTGATCACGCAGCACGACGGGATGACGCAGCGGACGACGAGCGAGGTCCAGGCCCAGCAGCAGCAGATGGACAGCTACATCCGCCAGACCGCCGGCGGCTCCGCGAACGAGATCGCGCAGGCGAAGAAGCTGCTCGACGACGGGACGATCACGCAGCAGGAGTTCGAGCGGATCAAGCAGCAGGCGATCGCGGCGAACTAGCGCGCAACGGTTCGGGTGCCCCGCTCGGCGGGGCACCCATCCGGCCCTTTCGCCGCCGCGTCGTACCGGTATAGAGTCGCTCCGTGCTCTCCTGGCTGCTCCTGTCCTGGATCTCGAACGCGATCGTGCTCGCGCTCGTGGGCTGGATCCTCAGCGGCGTCACCTTCCACGGCTCCTTCTGGGCCGTCGTCTTCGCGGCGGCGGTCTTCGGGATCCTGAACACGATCCTGAAGCCGATCCTGCGCCTGATCACGCTGCCGATCGCGATCATCACGCTCGGGATCGCGTGGTTCTTCGTCTCGCTGTTCATGCTCTGGCTGACGCAGCTGATCGTCCCGAAGTTCGACATCCACGGCTTCTGGAACTACGTCCTGGCGACGATCCTCGTCTGGGCCGTGAACCTCGTCGTCGACGCGATCCTGCGTCCGCGCGACGACCGCAGCCTCGCCACCGCCCACTAGCCGCGCGGCCGCCGGTGCCGGTCTCGATGCCCGTCGTCTGGTCGGAGCGCTGCCTGCTGCACGAGCCGGGCGGAGAGGTCTTCGTCGGCGTCCGGACGCCGGGGACCGAGCTGCCCGGACGGATCGAGGCGATCCGCGCGGCGCTCGCCGGCGCGACCTTCGTCGAGGCGCACGAGCGCGGCGACGAGCCGCTCTTCGCCGTGCACGACCGAGCCCTGGTCGAGTTTCTCGCCTCGGCGTGGGACGATTGGGAGCGGTCGGGATTGACGGTCGATCCGGGGCAGGATCGCGTCGTGCCGTACGTCTTCCCGCACGGCGCGCTCGCGGGCGCGGCGACGCCGACGGCGGCCTGGGCCCGCCCGGGGAGGTTCTGCAACGACACGATGACGCTGATCGGGCCCGGGACGTGGGAGGCCGCCCGTGCCGCCGTCGACGCCGCGCTGACCGCGGCCGAGCTCGTCATCGACGGCGCCCGCGCCGCGTACGCCTGCGTCCGGCCGCCGGGCCACCACGCGGGGGTCGCGTCGTACGGCGGCTCCTGCTACCTGAACAACTCGGCGGTCGCGGCGGCCCGCCTGCGCGAGCGGTTCGACCGCGTCGCCGTGCTCGACGTCGACGCGCATCACGGCAACGGCACGCAGGAGATCTTTCGCGGCCGCGACGACGTTCGCACCGGCTCGGTCCACGTCGATCCCGGCGCCGGCTGGTTTCCACACTTCCTCGGCTTCGCGGAGGAGTCCGACGGCGGCAACCTGAACCTCCCGCTCGCGCCCGGCTCCGGTGACGACGCGTGGGCCGAGGCCGTGCTCGAGCTGGCGGAGTGGGGGCGCGGCGCCGACGCGCTGGTCGTCCCGCTCGGGGTCGACGCCGCGGCGGTCGACCCGGAGAGTCCGCTCGCCGTGACGCCGGCGGGCTTCCGCGAGACCGGCAGGACCCTGGGCGGGCTCGATCTTCCGACCGTGTTCGTCCAGGAGGGCGGCTACGACCTGGCCACGATCGGG
>JBPYFE010000077.1:0-17495 GCA_051986525.1 Gaiellaceae bacterium | reverse complement strand
GGCTCGGGCCGGAACTCCTCGACGTCGACGCCCGGCGGCACCTCGTGGACGCCGTCGACGTGCCCGACCACCTCCTCGAGCACCGAGCGGATGTGGGCCGAGCCGACGAACGTCGCCCTCGCGCCTTGGAGCGACTCCCGCCCCCACGCGGACAGCTCGGCGTTGCCACGCATCGAGTACTCCAGCTCGGAGCCGTGCGCCTTGACGGCGAACGGCGCCCCGCTCGCCGCGCCGACGGGGCCGCCGAGGAGGACGTGGTTCGCGAAGACGAGCTCGGCCGGGAGCTCCGCGCGCACGGCGTCCGCGTTGGCCTCGACGTAGTGGACGCGCTCCGCCGCCGTCAGCTCCTGGAGCAGCTTCGGGTGCAGTCCCTCGTAGCGGTCGAGCACGAAGACCGGCAGCAGCCCGCCGGGCAAGTCCGGCCTGACCACGCGCGCGCCGCCGAGGTCGAACGCTTCCGGCTTCGGCTCCTGGCAGACGACCACGACGTCGTGCCCGGTGACGCTCCAGGCCCGGGCCAGCGCCCGCGTGTAGACGTTCGAGCCCGTCCCGCCGAGGAGGTAGCCGTGCCAGAGGACGATGCGCACGGCCGCGAGCCTACGTGCACGCGCGTTTCAGAATCGGGAATCGGGCGACCACCAAGCGATGGCCACCCGAGCGGAACGACGAGCGCCGGACAAGCCGAGCAAGCTCCCGGCCGGCGCCTGGGGCGGAGTCGTCAAGCGGACGATCCGCGAGTTCAACGCCGACAACGCCACGGACTGGGCGGCCGCGCTCACCTACTACGCGATCCTCTCGATCTTCCCCGCCCTGATCGCGCTCGTCTCGATCCTCGGCCTGATCGGCCAGTCCGCGACGAAGCCGCTGCTCGACAACCTCGGCAGCTTCGCGCCCGGGCCGGCGCATCAGATCGTCCAGAACGCCCTCCACGGGCTGACGCAGAACCGCAGCGGCGCCGGGATCCTCTTCGTCGTCGGCCTCGGCGGCGCGATCTGGTCGGCTTCCGGCTACATCGGCGCCTTCATGCGGGCCGCGAACTCGATCTGGGACGTCGACGAGGGCCGGCCGATCTGGAAGACGATCCCGCTCCGCCTGGTCGTCACCGTCGTGATGCTGCTGATGCTCTCGGTCAGCGCGATCGCCGTCGTCGTCACGGGTCCGCTCTCGCACCGCGTGGGGACGCTGCTCGGCCTCGGCGGCACCGTCGCGACCGTCTGGGACATCGCCAAATGGCCCGTCCTGGTCCTGATCGTCGCCTCGATGCTGGCGCTCCTCTACTACGCCTCGCCGAACGTGAAGCATCCGAAATTCCGCTTCCTGACGCCGGGCGGGATCGTCGCGGTCGCGCTCTGGATCGTCGTCTCGGCGGCGTTCGCGGCCTACGTGGCGAACTTCGGCTCCTACAACAAGACCTACGGCTCGCTCGGCGCGGTGATCATCTTCCTCGTCTGGCTCTGGCTGACGAACGTCTCGATCCTCTTCGGCGCGGAGCTGAACGCCGAGGTCGAGCGCGGCCGTCAGATCGAAGCCGGGCACCCGCCCGACGAGGAGCCGTTCCTCCCGCCGCGCGACGAGCCGAAGAAGTAGCTAGGTCAGGTGGAAGTAGAGGGCGTGGAGGAGCTCCACGGCCGGGTTCGACGTGTGCACCTGCACGTCGTGCGGGACATCGAGCAGCGCCTCTGAGTAGTTGAAGATGATCTTGACGCCGGCGTCGACGAGCTCGTCGGCCACCTCCTGCGCGCTGTCGGCCGGGACGGCCAGGACGCCGACGATGATGTTCTTCTCGCGGACGATCTGACCGAGCTCACGGTCGTCGCTGACGGTCATCGTCCCGATCCGGCGCCCGACCTTCTCCGGGTCGGTGTCGAAGACCGCCGCGATGTTGATCCCATGCTCGGCGAAGATCGGAGAGCTCGCGATCGCCTGGCCGAGGCGGCCGGCGCCGACGAGGGCGACGTTGTGCTGGCCCTGCGTGCGCAGGATCTTGCGGATCTCGCCGAGCAGCGAGTCGATGTTGTAGCCGACCCCGCGCTTGCCGAACTTCCCGAACGCGGACAGGTCGCGCCGGATCTGCGTCGCGTTGATGTTCGTGTAGTCGGCGATCTCCTGGGAGGAGATCCGGTCCTTGCCCATCTTCTTGGACTGGCTCAGAACCTGGAGGTAGCGGCTGAGCCTTCCGGCGACGCCGACCCCGAGGCGGTCGTCCTGGCTCTCCGTGATCTCGTTACTTAGTAACACCGCACGAGGATTGTACGGATTGCACTAGGGCTGCCGCTTGGCGATGTCACAAGCTCGTGTCCACGGAGCGACTTTGTGCAGCCTCGAAGCGGAGCCGGAACGGCTCGGGCTGGACGTAGTACGTGCAGGCGCGCTCGCCGTCGATCTCGACCACCGGCAGCCACTCGCGGTAACGAGACTCGAGCTTCGGGTCGCCGTCGATCGTCACCTCCTCGAGCTCGAAGCCGAGCTCGGCGCGAAGCGCGTCGAGACGGGCCCGCGCCTCCTCGCAGAGGTGGCAGCCGGTCGCCTTGTAGAGGACGACCTGCGGCTTACGGGTAGAGCCCACGCGTGATCGTCGCGTCGGCGACGCGCCGCACCGCGAGGCCGTAGGCGGCGAGGCGCATGCTCGTCTTGCGCTCCTCGGCGACGCGCCACGTCTCGTTGAAGGCGCGCGTCGTGATGTCGCGGAGCTTCGAGTTGACCTCGTCCTCCTTCCAGAAGTACTCCTGGAGGCCCTGCACCCACTCGAAATACGAGACGACGACGCCGCCGGCGTTGGCGAGGATGTCCGGGAGGACCATGATCCCCTTCTCGTCGAGGATCTCGTCGGCGCCGGGCGTGATCGGGCCGTTCGCGCCCTCGCAGATGATCTTCGCCTTCACCTGATCGGCGTTGTCACGCGTGATCACCTGCTCGAGCGCGCAGGGAGCGAGCACGTCGCATTCGAGCAGGAGCAGGTCGTCGTTCGTGATCGTCTGCGCCCCGCGCAGCCCCTCGAGCGCGCCCGTCTCCTGCTTGTGCGCGATCGCCGCGTCGACGTCGATGCCGGTGTCGTCGAAGATGCCGCTGCGCGAGTCGGAGACGGCGATCACGGTCGCACCCTGCTCGGCGAGGAACTTGGCCAGGAAGCTGCCGACGTTGCCGAAGCCCTGGACCGCGGCGCGGAGCCCCTGCATCGGCATCTGCCGCTTGCGGGTCGCCTCCTGGATGCAGTAGAGCGCGCCGTGCGCGGTCGCCTCGAGCCGGCCGAGCGAGCCGCCGAGGTTGAGCGGCTTCCCGGTCACGACCCCGAGCACGGAGTGGCCCTTGTTCATCGAGTACGTGTCGAAGATCCACGCCATCACCGACGGGTCGGTGCCCACGTCAGGGGCCGGGATGTCCTTCTCCGGGCCGATCTCGTTGACGATCTCCGACGTGAACCGGCGCGTCATCCGCTGCAGCTCCTGCTGCGACAGCTGCTTCGGGTTGCAGACGACGCCGCCCTTGGCGCCGCCGAACGGGATCCCCATCAGCGCGCACTTCCACGTCATCCACATCGCGAGCGACTTGACCTCGTCGAGCGTGACGTCCGGGTGGTAGCGGATACCGCCCTTCGACGGACCGCGCGCGATGTTGTGGGTGACGCGATAGCCCTCGAACGCCTGAATCGTCCCGTCGTCCATCGTCACCGGCACGGAGACGACGACCGCCTTCTTGCACTCCTGGAGGACGTTGACCAGGTTCGGGTCGATCGCGAACAGCTCGGCGACGCGGCGCAGCTGATCCTTCGCGATCTCGTACGGGTTCTCTCGCAGGTGGGACGCAGGGGCTTCGATCGTCGTCACGGACGCTCCTTAGGCACGCGGAATGGGAAAACCGCCGCAAATGGCGCGGTCGAGTATAGAACGGTTACCGAATGGTGAACTTGACCGTCCGCACCGTCGCAGCGCTGTTGTCAGGCGGGACGGCGCGAAGCGTCAGCGTGTAGTCGCCGGAGGGCAGCCGGTTTCCGTTCGGGTCGCGGCCGGTCAGCCCGAACGCGTAGCGGCCGGGGAGCAGGTCGCGCATCCGGACGAGCAGCCCTAGGGTCGTGCCGTAGGAGCTCGTCAGGGTCATGTCGAGCCGCTCGACCGGGCGGATCTGGGCGCCGCCGCTGCCGGCGGCGAGCGCGCCCGCCTGGAACGAGAGCACGGCCGGGTTCGTGTCGGAGGGCGTGAACGACTTGTTCGAGAGCCGCACGCCGCTCAGCAACGGCGTCCGCTCGGGCGCGAAGGCGACCGCCCACGGAACGCGGATCGGCGCCGTGCCGCGCGAGCCGATCTGGATCGTCCCCTCGGCCGGCGGCGCGGGGGCCGGCGTACCCGCGAAGGCGGCCTTGATCCGGATCGTGATCTGGCCGTGCGAGCGGAGCCGGAAACGTTCGGGCGAGGCGCTGAGCTCGAGCCCGGCGCCGCCGGTCTGCGGCACGGCGACGCGCAGCGAGAGGCGGCGCGACGAGATGTTGCGGATGGTCAGCTTCTGCGTCGAGCGCCAGTTCTTGCGGTCGACGGCGCCGAGCGCGAGCGCGGTCGGATCGGTCGCGAGCTCGCCGGCGCCGGCGGCGCCGACGTCGACGAGGCCCGTTCCCTGCGAGAGCACGGACGCGGTCTGGAGCGGACGCGCGTAGCCGGCGAGCAGGCTCCGGATCGCGCCGGCGTCGAGATCGGGCCGCACCTGGGCGAGCAGCGCGCCGGCTCCCGCCACGGTCGCGGCCGCCGCGCTCGAGCCGCTGACGGTTCCGTAGGCGGAGGCGCCGTCGGCGCTCGCGGACGGCTCCGAGGTCATCAGCGCGACGCCGGGCCCCAGCAGGTCGGGTCGCACGCGCCAGTCGAACGCGAGCCCGCGCGACGAGAACGGCGCCACGCCGCCGGCGGCCGCGTTCCGCACGACGTGCGCCCGGCCGAGCGAGAGTGCGGGCCGTCTACCGGCTCGCAGCGCCGCGAGCGCCTTGGCCGCGACGTCGTCCGGCACGGCGACGACGGGAACCGCCGCGCTCTCGTCCAGCCCGAGCGCCCCCGCCGGCACCGAGGCGCCGTAGAGAACGACCACCGACGCGCCGGCGCGGGCCGCGTTCTCGACCGCGGTGACGGGGTCGTCGCCGGCCGGGACGAGCGCCGCGCGCCCCGCGACTCGGCTGATCCCGTTCGCGTCGAAGAAGGAGTCGATCGGCGGCGCCGCGACGAAGCCTCCGGCGCGCGCCCTCGAGACCCTCTCGTCGGGCGCCGCAAGCGCGAGCTCACGCCCACGCTGCGGCAGCACCGCGCCGGCGAGCGGAAGCAGCTGGTCGACGAGGACGTCGAGCCCCTCGCGGACGACCACCCGCACGCGGTCGATCTGCGGGCGCAGGTCAGCCGCGCCGACGCTCAGGGCAGCGGGCGCGCCGCCCGGGCCGGACAGCGTTCCGTACGCCGGCCCGCCCGGCCCGTCGTTCCCCGCCGGCGCGACCACGACCGTGTCGAGCGCCAGCGCCCCCTGGACCGCACGGGCGTCCGGCCCGTCCGCGAACCCTGCGTACGGAGAGCCGACGCCGATCAGCGCGATCCTGGCAGCGTCGTGCGCGTCGCCGTCCTCGTTCGGGTCGACGGCTCGCTCGAGCCCGAGGATCAGCTGGTCGGTGCGCGAGTAGACGGCCCAGCCGCCGCTCTCGTCCGGCTGCCAGCCGGCGACGCGGATCGGCAGGACTGTGGCGCCGGTCGCGACGCCGGCGAGCCCTTCCGGACCCCCCGCGCCGACGAGCAGGCCCGCCATCTCGGTGCCGTGGCGCTCGAGCCGCGTCGCGTCGTCGGGCTTCGTCGCGGCGGTCGCCGTGAAGTCGTTGTCGCCGAGCACGTTGATCCCCGGCGCGACGCGCCCGCGCAAGAACGGCTGCGTCCGGTCGACGCCCGTGTCGAGTAGCGCGATCGTGACTCCGCGGCCGTCGTAGCCCGGAAGCGAGATCTCCGGCCGTTGCGCCGCGCCGCGCGCGAGCTCGTCCCGCGCGAGCAGCTCGGAAGAGATCGTCGCCGGATACGCGACGCGCACCGGGTAGACGCCGGCGACCTCGGGATCGCGCTCGAGCAACGTCGCCGACTCCGAGTCGAGCGCGGCCGAGAAGCCGTTGATCACGCGCGAGAAGCTCTCCTCGACGCGGACGCTGACTCCGCGCGCGGCGAGCGTCGCGAGCACCTGCTTCTGCGCCGCGATCGCCGACGCGGTCCAGCGCCGCTCCTGCGAGTCCGAGGCGACTCCGCCGGCGGCCGCGACCCGCTGCGCGAGGGACGGCGCCTTGAGGACGACGATCATCCGCTGGCCGGTCGAGACCTGCGGCCGCGCGCTCCCAGCTAGCGCGTGCCACGCCTCGGCCGACGACGCCACCGTCGCGAGCCTCGACTGGGTCCGCCCCGCGCCGACGGCGAGCACGGTGCACGCAACCGCGATGACGGCGAGAACTACAGAGGCGCCGCTAAGACGCGAACGCATCGAGTCTCCCGATCGTGCAGTCACCAGAGCCGGGTCGATCGGGCGCCCGGGCAAAGCCCGGACACCCTCTGACACGGCATCGCCAGCGACGCCTAAGACGCGAACGCATCGAGCGCAAGATAACGAGGCGGCGGGACTGCCTCGGCGTACCTCGCGGCGGACGCGATCATCGCCGCGTTGTCCGTGCAGAGCCGCAGCGGCGCGAGCGCCGCCTCGGGCAGCGACGCCCGCAGCTCCGAGTTCGCGGCGACGCCCCCGACGACGGCGACCTTCGGCGCCCCGGTCTGCTCCGCCGCCTGCTGCGTTCGCCCGACGAGCGCGCGCACGATCGCCCGCTGGTAGCTCGCGGCGAGGTCGGCGCGGCGCAGTTCGAGCTCTGCTTCGCCGAGGTCGCGGACCGCGTAGAGGAGCGCCGTCTTCAGGCCCGAGAACGAGAAGTCGAGCCCAGGCACTCGCGCGACCGGGAAGTCGAACGCCTCGGGATCGCCCTCGCGCGCGAGCCGGTCGATCTCGGCGCCGCCGGGGTAGCCGAGGCCGAGCAGGCGCGCGCCCTTGTCGAACGCCTCGCCGGCCGCGTCGTCGAGGGTCGTCCCCAGCCGGCGGAAGACGCCGTGCTCGGGAACCTCCAGCAGCAGCGTGTGGCCGCCGCTCGCGAGCAGGCAGAGGAACGGAGGCTCGACGGGATCCGGCTCGAGGTAGAGCGAGGCGACGTGCCCCTGCAGGTGGTTGACCGGAATCAGCGGCAGCTCTTGCGACCACGCGAGCGCCTTCGCGGCCGAGAGCCCGACGAGCAGCGCGCCGATCAGCCCCGGCCCCTGCGTGACCGCGATCGCGTCGAGATCGCCGAGCTCGGCGTCGGCCTCGCCGAGCGCCTCGCGCAGCACCGGCAGCACGAGCTCGAGATGTCGCCGCGAGGCGATCTCCGGCACGACGCCGCCGAAGCGCGCGTGCAGGTCGGCCTGCGAGGAGACGACGTTCGAACGGATCGCACCGCCCGAGATGACAGCCGCCGCGGTTTCGTCGCACGACGTCTCGAGCCCGAGGATGAGGCGCTGTCGGCTCACCTACCGTCGCCGGCGAAGCCGGGCTTTGCCCGGCGGGAGCCGCAACCGACGGCCGCGACGACGCGACGAAGAAGGAGGGGGCTCACGGGGGAAACCCGGTTTCCCCCGTGCTGATCGGGTCCTTCCACATGATCAGGGCGTCCTCGCGGTTGTCCGTGTAGTAGCCGCGGCGGATCCCTCGTCCCTTGAAGCCAAGCCGCTCGTAGAGCGCGATCGCGTCGGCGTTCGAGACGCGGACCTCGAGCGTGTACCCGCGCCGGCCGTGACCGGCCGTCAGCTCGAACAGCCGCTCGAGCAGCATCGACGCGATCCCGCGTCGGCGGTGCGTCGGCGCGACGGCGACGTTCATGACGTGCCACGCGTCGACGTAGCGCGAGATGACCAGGTAGCCGGCGAGCTCGTCCGTGTCCGTGTCGAACGCGCCGAGGCAGATCGAGGACGGCTTCGCGAGCTCGCTCGCGAACATCGAGCGCGACCAGGGCGTCGGGTACGAGGAGCGCTCGATCCGCTCGATCGCGTTCAGGTCGCGCAGCTGCAGCGGGCGCAGCTCGACGCGCGTCATCTCCTTCACCGCGGCTGCTCCGCGTCCGGAACGCGCAGATAGAGCGGCTCGACCGCGTCGGGCGCGCCGAAGCCGTCGGCCAGCGCGACGTGGAACCTCGCGCGGGGGAGGTGCAGCTCGCTCTCGCGCTCCGGCACGACGGCGCCGCGATCCTCGAGCACGCCGCGATAGCGGAGCGCGCCGTCGCCGACGCAGACCGTTCCCTCCGCCAGCTCGAGCTCGGCCGGCGCGAGCACGACCGGCTCGGAGCCGAGCAGGGCGAAGACCTCCCGGCGGCCGGCGTCCACGACGGGCGTCGCGCCGTCCGCTCCCGCGGCCAGCGCGGCGAGCGTCGACACTCCGGCGAGCGGCACCGCGAGCGCCCAGGCTAGCGTGCGCGCGGCGGCGAGCCCCATGCGGACGCCGGTGAAGCTGCCCGGGCCCGTGCCGACGACGATCGCGTCGAGCTCGCGCGGCTCGGCGCCGCTCGCGGCGAGGAGCTCCTGGGCGTCGTCCAGGATCGTCAGGGCGCGCGAGGAGCGCTCGCCCAGCACGTCGCCGTCGCGCACCAGCGCGCTCGTCGCCACGCTCGTGGCGGTGTCAAAGGCGAGCGTCAGCATCGCCGGCGACCTCGGTCAGGAGCTGCCGGTCGGCGCTCTCCAGCGCGATTCGGCGTCGTTCACGGTCCACGAGCGACAAACGTACCGCGACCCGCACCGGCGGGAGCGCGTCGGCGGCAGCCTCGGGCCACTCGACGAAGACGATCGCGTCTTCGAAGTACGGCTCCAGATCGCCCCATTCGGCAGGCGAAAAGCCCTGGAAACGGAAGAGATCGAGGTGCGAGACATCCGGATTTCCCGGATAGCGGTGGCCGATCGTGAAGGTCGGGCTCGTCACCGGGACGTCGATCCCGAGCGCGCGGCAGGCGCCGCGGACGAACGTCGTCTTGCCGGAGCCGAGCTCGCCGGAGACGGTGACGACGTCGCCCAGGCGAAGCCCGCGCGCGAGCCGCGCGGCGATCTCCTCGGTCTGCGCCGCGCTCGCGGAGTCGAGCTCGACGCTCAGAAGAGGCCGAGCTGAACCGTGGGCTCGGCGACGACGGGCGCGATCAGCGGTTTCGGCGCCTCCAGCTCGCGCCCGAGCAACTCGGGCAGCCGGGCGAAATCCGCCTCGAGCACCTTCAGCATCGCGGGCGTGTAGAGCGCGGCCGCCGGGTGGTAGAGCGGGTAGAGCAGGACACGGCGCCCCCCGAGCGTCGTCGGCTGCTCGCTTCCGTGCACACGCGTGATCCCGGTCGGCTTGCCCGAGAGCAGCTTCGTGGCGAAGTTCCCGAGCGTCGCGACCACCTTCGGCTGGATCAGCTCGATCTGCCGGAACAGATGACCTTCGCAGGCCTCGATCTCGTCCGGCTGCGGATCGCGATTGCCCGGCGGCCGGCACTTGAGCACGTTGGCGATGTAGACCTGATCGCGCGCGAGGCCGATCCCTTCGAGCAGCTTGTCGAGCAGCTTGCCAGCCTGCCCGACGAACGGATAGCCCTGCTTGTCCTCGTGGAACCCCGGCGCCTCGCCGACGAACATCAGGTCGGCGGACGCGTCCCCGACGCCGAAGACGACCTGCGTCCGACCCTGGGCCAGACGGCACTTCGTGCAGCCGGCGACGCTCGCGGAGAAGGCCGCGAGCTCGTCCGCGGGTCTCAGCGGCTCAACCGCAGCCACAGCTTCCGCCGCAACAACCGCCGCCACTTGCGCCGAAGCTCGGTTGCTCGGCGGTGCCGTGAGTCGCGAACACGGAGAACTGCTTGCGCACGTTCGCCCCGCCGCAGTCGGGGCAGTCCGGGTCGTGCCCGTTCCGGACGAGCTCCTCGAAGTGCGACTCGCACTCCATGCAGACGTACTCGTAGATCGGCATCGCCGCGAGAGTTTAGGCGCGAGATCGGACGCGTCGCAAACATGCCTCGTTAGACTGATTTCCGCCCGGTATCCGCTACGGAACTGGAGCTCGATTTGTTCGAAAGCGTCAACGTGATCGGTCGCGGCCGCGTCGGTGCGGCCATCGCCGCGCGCCTCGAGGAGCGCGGCGTCGAGCTGCGCGACGACGGCGCCGAGCTGACGCTGCTCTGCGTCCCGGACACGGCCATCCGCGACGTGGCCGGCGGCCTGGCACCGCGACAGGTCCGTTGGGTCGCGCACACGAGCGGCGCGACGCCGCTCGCGGCGCTCGACCCGCACCGCGACCGCTTCGGGCTGCACCCGTTGCAGACGTTCACGCGCTCGCGCGGGCCCGAGCAGCTCGACGGCGCGTTCGCCGCGGTGACGGCCGAGTCCGAGGCCGCCCGCGAGCACGGCTTCGAGCTCGCGCGGCTGCTCGGGCTCGAGCCGTTCGAGCTCGCCGACGAGGCGCGGCCGCTCTACCACGCCGGCGCGGCGATCGCCTCGAACTACCTCGTGACGCTCCACCGGGTTGCGAGCGACCTGTTCGGCGCGGCCGGGGCGCCGCCGGAGGCGCTCGCGCCGCTGATGCGCCGGACGATCGACAACAGGTTCGAGCTGACGGGGCCGATCGAGCGCGGCGATTGGGAGACCGTCGAGGCGCACCGCGAGGCGATCCGCGCGACGCGACCCGAGCTGGAGCCGCTCTACGACGTGCTCGCCGAGGCGACGAAGCCGTGAAGGTCGTTCGCACCGCGGCCGAGCTCCGGGCGGAGCCGCGCGCCGGAAGCGTCGGCCTCGTGCCGACGATGGGCGCCTTCCACGACGGCCACCTCGCGCTCTTCCGCGCGGCGCGGGCCGAGAACGAGGTCGTCGTCGCCAGCCTGTTCGTCAACCCGGCGCAGTTCGGCGAGAGCGATGATCTGGCGCGCTACCCCCGCGACGAGGAGCGCGACGCGAAGCTCGCCGAGGAGGCGGGCGTCGACGTCCTGTTCGCGCCGGAGGCGGCCGAGCTCTATCCGCCCGGGTTCCAGACCTGGGTCGAGGTCGAGGAGCTCGGCGCGCTGCTCGAGGGCGAGCACCGCGCGAATCACTTCCGCGGCGTCGCCACGATCTGTCTCAAGCTCTTCAACCTCGTCCGCCCCGACCGGGCTTATTTCGGCCAGAAGGACGCGCAGCAGGTTGCAGTCGTCAGGCGAATGGTCGCCGACCTCGACGTCCCCGTGGAGATCCGCGTCGTCCCGACCGTCCGCGACGAAGAGGGCCTTGCGCTTTCGTCGCGCAACGCCCGCCTCTCCCCCGCCGAGCGCGAGCTGGCGCTCCGGCTCCCGCGCGCCCTCGCGACGAAGGATCCGGAGGCCGCGCGTGCCGCCCTGAGCGGGCTCGACGTCGACTACGTGACCGTCGCCGACTTCGACCCGCCCGTCCTCGCCGCCGCCGTCCGCATCGGCGAGACGCGGCTGATCGACAACGTCGTCCTCGACCCATCCGAAAAGGAGCCCGCATGAGCACCCGTCCCCGAACCGCCGGCAAGCTGCCGCTGCCCGAGCTGATCGAGATGAAGCGCAGCGGCGACAAGATCGTCATGGTCACCGCCTACGACGCGCCCGGTGCCAGGCTCGCTGACGCGGCCGGCATCGACCTGATCCTCGTCGGAGACACGGCCGCGATGGTCGTGCTCGGCTACGAGTCGACCGTCCCGGTGACGATGGACGAGATGCTCTTCCTGACCCGTTCGGTGGCGCGGGCGACGGACCGTCCGCTCGTGATCGGCGACCTGCCCTTCGGTACCTATGAGGCCTCGGACGAAGAGGCGGTTCACAATGCCGTCCGCTACGTGAAGGAGGGCGGCGCCGACGTCGTCAAGCTCGAGGGCGCCGGCCCGTCGCTCTCGCGGGTGCGCGCGATCACCGGCGCCGGCATCGGCGTCATGGGCCACATCGGCCTGACGCCCCAGTCGGCGACGGTGCTGGGTGGCTTCAAGGCGCAGGGCCGGACGGCCGACCAGGCGCGGCAGCTCTACGAGGACGCGCTTGCGCTCGAGGCGGCAGGCTGTTTCGCGGTCGTGCTCGAGGCCGTGCCGGCACCGGTGGCCGCACGGGTGACCGAGGCGCTGCACGTACCGACGATCGGGATCGGTGCCGGCGCCGGCTGCGACGGCCAGGTGCTCGTCTACCACGACCTGCTCGGCCTCTACGAGGGGCGCGCGCCCCGGTTCGTCAAGCGCTACGCCGACCTCGCGGGCGAGACGCGCGGCGCCCTCGAGCGCTACGCGAGCGACGTCCGCGGCGGACGGTTCCCCGAGGAGCAGCACACGTACTCGATCCCGGACGACGAGCTCGCCGAGTTCGAGGCCGCGCTAGCCGAAGATCTGCAGCGCGAGATCGGCGAGCGCCGCTAGCGCCGCGAACAACACCGCGGCCGCACCGGTGCGGAGCCAGCTCCAGCTCTCGACGGTCCGGATGCCGATGACGAGGAGCACGAACGCCCAGACGGCGAACCCGATTTCCAGCGCCGTGAAGACGTGCGCGCCCGAGCCGCCGTCGCTGCCGCCGCTGCGGAAGATGTCTCCGCCGTAGAGGGCCAGCCGAACCGGGAGCAGGACGAGGGAGAGCGCCAGCGGCACCGCGGCGAAGGCGAGCACGTGCCGCGCGCGGTGGTAGCTACCGCGGCTGCCGAGGATGTTCAGCGCGAGGAAGAGCGCGCCGCCGCCGAGCCAGTAGTTGACCGCGCCGACGAAGACGCCGGCGACGAACAGCCAGACGGGGATGATGATCCCCCGGCTCGACGGATCGTCCGCAAAAGTCGAAGCCGATGACGAGGCCAGCGTCAGCGCGACGCCGACGAGGAACGCGATCGTCGTGACGACCTCTTGGCGGTCCTCGGAGGCCTCGCGAGAGTCGTCGCGAAGCGCAGCGAAGACGGGTCGCGGCGCCTGGGCGACCAGCACCGCGCGCAACCACCACGCACGACCCGCCTCTCCCGCGTGAGCTCCCGCCTCCACGCGAAGAGCTTAGTCACGCGGATTCCGCTTGGTAGAGCGGGATTGCGATCTATCAAAAGACAACACGAAGTTGACCCAAACGGGCTTAACCTGCCGAATTCTCGGCCGATGGGACACCTGGACGGCAAACCCTCCAAGGAGATCCCATGACCAAGTTCCTGCGGCGTGGTTCGTCGCGCACCAGCGGCGGTTCCACGACACGAAAGCTGATCGCAACGCTTGCGATCCTCGGGGCGGCGGCGAGCATCGCCGGCCTCGGCACGTACGCAACCTTCACCAGCACCACCTCCCAGAGCCACACGATCGCGTCCGGCACGGTCACGATCGCGCTCGGCGCCACCGGCGCCTCGACGAACCGCCTGAACATCGGCGCGTCGGCGCTCGCGCCCGGCGACACGGTTCAGCGCAGCGTCGACCTGACCAACTCCGGCTCGCTCAACCTCGCCTCGGTGACGCTGACGACGACGGCGACGACGAGCTCGACGCTCGACACCGACGCGGTGAACGGGTTGCAGATGGTCATCGACAGTTGCTCCCAGGCGTGGACGGAAGCCGGCACCGCGCCGGCCTACACGTACACCTGCGGCGGCACGACCTCGAGCGTCGTCGCCTCGCGGGCGGTGATCGGCAACAACATCGCGATGTCGAACCTGACCTCGACGACGGCCGGGAACACCGACCACCTGCGGGTGACGCTGACGCTGCCGAGCAGCGCCGACAACACGTTCCAGAACAAGACGTCGACGATCCAGTACGCGTTCACCGGCACGCAGCGCGCGGCGACGAACAAGTAGCGAACGCGCAATGCCGGCTGGGATCTCCAGCACCGGGAGGAGCGCCGTTCCGGCGGCGCTCCTCCGAGGTGTCGACCTGCTCGCGCGGGCGGCGCTCGCCGTCGCGTGCGTCGGGCTCGTCGGGCTCGGGCTGCTGCCCCGCACGGGGTGGTACCGCCCGGTCACCGTCCTTTCGGGGAGCATGCGGCCGACGTTCTCGCCCGGCGACATGGTCGTCGTGACCCCGGAGCCGCTGCGTGACGTCCGCGTCGGCCAGATCATCAGCTACCGGATCCCCGTCGGCGACCACCACGTGCAGTCGCACCGCGTGATCAAGATCGTCCGCGGCGGCGCGCACCCGGTCGTGCGCACCAAGGGCGATGCGAACAACGCGCCCGATCCGTGGACGGCGAAGCTGAATGGCACGACGGCCTGGCGCGTCCGCGCCGTGCTGCCGAAGATCGGCTGGGCCGTCTTCTGGTTCCGCTCGCCGTTGATGCACAGCCTGACGGTCCTGCTCGCGCCGCTCCTGCTCGCGCTGCTCGCCGTGGCGGAGATCTGGCGCCGGCCCGGCCACGAGGAGGCGGTCGAGGATGCGTCGCCGGCGGCCTGACTCGACGAGCCGGTCCGTCCGCTGGGGAGCGGTCATCGGCGCCACCATGGCCGCGTTCCTCTCGACCTCGGTCGCGATCGCCGCGTTCACGTCGACGGCGACCGGCGGCGGTGTCGGCGCCTACTCGACGAAGCACGTCTTTCCCGGGACGCGCTCGACGTCGGCCTGGACGATCCGCGACGCTTCCGGCGGCGGCGCCGAGGCGACGACGGACGATCCGCTCTCCTACGCAGACGGCATCACGACGACCTCGGGCACGGCCTGGGCGACGACCTTCTCGGCGACGCGCTATCTCGAGTTCGACTTCACGAGCGCGCAGCCGGCCGGCCTGAGCGTCAGCTCGCCCCAGCTGAACCTGCGCATGGCCTCGACCAACAACGCCTCCAACCAGTGCTTCTACGTCGAGGTCTATCGCGTCTCCACGGCGACCTTGATCGGCACGCATGGGAGCTCCGGCACGCCGTACGCATGCAACTCCGGCACGACGCAGACGACGACGAACATCGCGCTGCCCGAAGTGACCACGACGACGATCGCGAACGACCTGCGCGTGCGCGTCTACATCGACGATTCGAAGAGCAAGACGTCGGCGACGGACATGGTCACCGTCACGGGCTCGACGCCGTCTTCCTCCTTCACCGAATACGAAAAGATCTACCGCGACGTCTCGAGCGGCACGGCCGCGACGACGAACTGGAGCGTCGCGAGCTCCGGAGACGGCTCGAACTACCTCACGTCCGCGGTCTGGGCGACGACGTTCTCGACCACGCGGTACGTGAAGTTCACCTTCGATCCCGCCGTGCCGACCGGGGCCGTGATCACCGGAGCGAAGCTCGACTTCTACTACCGCTCGAACTCGACCGGGCAGACCTGCTGGTACTTCGAGACGTACCACGGCGCCACGCTGCTCGGCACCCACGGCAGCTCCGGGACGCCGACCTCGTGCGTGACCGGCAACACGACGTTCTCGACCGACAGCGTCTCCCTCGCCGAGCTGACGAACGTCTCGGATGCGAACGCCCTGACCGTCAAGGCGTACATGAAGGACTCGCTCTCGCAGAAGGCGCAGATCGACCTCGTCCAGCTGGACCTGACCTACTACCTCGACTGAACATGGCTCCCGGGCTCACCCGCATCGTTTCCGGCGTCTTCAGCGCGGTGTTCTCGGCGAGCATGCTCGCGCTCGGGACGTCGGCGGCGCCGGGCCGCCATGTAACGCGGGCGCACCCGCGTCTGCACGCGACGCCCGCGACCCTCGTCGCGGCCACGAAGATCGCGCCCGGCGACCGGATCGAACGGCTGGTCGAGCTCCGCGTGCGCGGACGAGGCCGCATCCGCAGGGTCTACTTCCAGGCCTCGGCGCGGAAGAGCTCGGCCCTCGACACCGATAGCCGCTCCGGCCTCCAGGTCTCGATCGACGGCTGCACGAAGAAGTGGCGAACGCGCGGGCTCGTCAGCAGCTGCCCGGGAAAGCAGACGGTCGTGCTCGCCCAGCGGTCGCTCGTCGGCCGGACGAAGCTGAAGCTCGGCACGCTGACACGCCGGCACGCAGTCCATCTGCGGCTCGTGCTCGTTCTCCCCGCCGGCGCCCCGAACGCGCTGCAGGCGCAGGCGACGAGCGCGACCTACCGCTTTATCGGAACGAGCTAGGCCGCCGCGGGCGTCGCCGCCGGCAGCAGCTCCCGGAGGAAGCGCCCGGTGAACGAGTCGGCCACCTCGGCGACCTGCTCGGGCGTCCCCGTCGCGACGATCTCGCCCCCCGCCTCGCCGCCTTCGGGCCCGAGGTCGATGATCCAGTCAGCCTGCTTGATCACGTCGAGGTTGTGCTCGATCACGAGCACCGTGTTGCCGGAGTCGACGAGCCGCTGGAGCACGTCGAGCAGCTTCTCGATGTCGGCGAAGTGGAGTCCCGTCGTCGGCTCGTCGAGGATGTAGAGCGTCCGGCCGGTCGCGACCTTCGACAGCTCCTTCGCCAGCTTCACGCGCTGCGCTTCGCCGCCCGAGAGCGTCGTCGCCGGCTGGCCGAGCTTGATGTAGTCGAGCCCGACGTCGTGCAGCGTCTGCAGCTTGCGGCGCAGCTTCGGGATCTTGGCGAAGAACTTCAGCGCCTCCTCGACGGACATGTCGAGCACGTCCGCGATCGACTTCCCCTTGAAGCGAACCTCGAGCGTCTCGCGGTTGTAGCGCGCGCCCTTGCACGTCTCGCAGGGGACGTAGACGTCGGGCAGGAAGTGCATCTCGATCTTGATCTGCCCGTCGCCCTTGCACGTCTCGCAGCGCCCATCGCGGACGTTGAACGAGAAGCGGCCGGGCTTGTAGCCGCGCACCTTCGCCTCCGGCGTCAGCGAGTAGAGCTCGCGGATCGGCGTGAACAGGTCGGTGTACGTCGCCGGGTTCGAACGGGGCGTCCGGCCGATCGGCGACTGGTCGATGTCGATCACCTTGTCGTAGCACTCGATGCCCTCGCAGCCGGCGTGGTCGCCGGGCTTGACGCGCATCTTGTGCAGCCGGTTCGCGAGCGCCTTGTAGACGATCTCGTTCACGAGCGTCGACTTGCCGGAGCCCGAGACGCCGGTGACGCAGATGAACTTCCCGACCGGGAACTCGACGTCGAGGTCCTTCAGGTTGTGCATCGAGGCGCCCCGGATCCAGAAGGAGCCGAGGTCCTCGTCGCGCCGCTCGGGCACGGCGATCGAACGCTCGCCGGAGAGGAACTGGCCGGTGACTGACTTCTTGCTGCGCTGCACCTTCGCGGCGGTTCCCTCGGCGACGACGTGGCCGCCGTGCTCCCCCGCGCCCGGGCCCATGTCCACGAGCCAGTCTGCCGCGCGCATCATCTGCTCGTCGTGCTCGACCACGAGCACGGTGTTGCCGAGATCGCGGAGGCGCTCGAGGGTCGCGATCAGCTTCCCGTTGTCGCGCTGATGCAGGCCGATCGACGGCTCGTCGAGGATGTAGAGGACGCCGACGAGCTGCGACCCGATCTGCGTCGCGAGCCGGAGCCGCTGCGCCTCGCCGCCGGAGAGCGTCTTCGCCGCCCGGTCGAGGTTCAGGTAGCCGACGCCGACGTTGTCGAGGAAGGTCAGCCGCTC
>JBPYFE010000076.1:0-10881 GCA_051986525.1 Gaiellaceae bacterium | reverse complement strand
AGCCGAGCAGCCCGATCGTGAGCACGATCCGCTCGCCGACACGGTCCGCGAGCAACCCCCACGGGAGCAGCGTCAGCATCGTCCCGATCCAGACGCTGTCGAGCACGAGCCCGACCTGGAACAGGCTCAGGTCGAAGGTGTCGCGAAATGCCGGCGCCAGCACGGGTAGCCCGATCGTCACGGCCGAAAAGGACGTCTGCGCCGCCGTTCCGGCTCCGAGCACGAACCAGCGGTAACGAGGAGATCCGGGCACGCGCTGCAGGCTAAGTGCCCGCGCCGCGGCTACCGGCCGGGAAACGCCTGCGTGGCCCCGAGCCGGACGAGCCAGAGCCCCACGAGCAGCATGTACGTGATCGCGGGCAGTCCGATCGCGAAGACGGCGACGAGCACCGACAGCTCCGAGGGCAGGCCGGGAACGATCCGCAGCGCCGGGCTCAGGAGGCCGCCGACGACGAAAGCCGCGACGAGATGGACGACCGTCGCGCGGTACGTCTTCGGCGCGAGGCTCGGAAGGCGCAGCGCGACCCAGATCGCGAGCACTCCCGATCCCAGCACGAACAAAAGCAGGAACGACTCCCTACCCATACTCCCCCGTACAGAGTCTCGCCAGATTCGCCGCGAACGCAAGTCCCGGCAGCACATGGCGGGGGGCGACCGGTGATCGAAACCGATCTCGGTTTCAACTCGTAAAGATCGACAAGCGCTGACAACAACGCAAAAGGAGGTGGTCGTCGTGACCACGCTTCATGAGTCAGGTGCTCAGCGCGGAATTCGCACGTGGAGCCGCACGCGGTGGATTCTCGTCGCCGGCCTCGTGCTGGCCGCGATCGTGGTCGCCGTGCTGCTCGTCGTCTACGCAGGCGGCGGAGGCGGCGGTGGCTCGGGCGGCGGTGGCTACTAGCCCGTGAAAGAAGGCCCGGGGTGCCGGCGTCCGGCACCCCGGGCCTCGAGACAGTCCTGAGGAGAGGCGCATACGGGATTCGAACCCGTGCCGCCGCCGTGAGAGGGCGGTGTCCTAGGCCACTAGACGAATGCGCCCGGCGGGGCGGGATTGTAGCTCAGGAAATCTGGTCGCCGATCACGCGGCGGACTTCGTCGAGCGACGTGGTTCCCTCGAGGCAGCGGCGCAGTCCGTCCTGGCGCAGGGTCGTCATGCCCTGCGCGAGTGCGGCCTCGACGAGCTCCTCGGTCGAGCCCTCGATCGCCGTGCGGACGGCCCCCTTGATCGGCAGGACCTCGTAGACGGCGACACGTCCGCGGTAGCCGGTTCCCGAGCACTGCAGGCAGCCGGTCGCGCGGTAGAGCGTCCGATCCGGCTCGATCGTCAGGCCGGCCGCGGCGAGCTCGGCCTCGGCCGGAGCGTAGGCCTCGCGGCAGTGCGTGCAGAGCCGCCGGGCCAGACGCTGGGCGACGATGCAGGTGACGGAAGCTGCCAGCAGGGACGGGTCGACGCCCATGTTCTTCAGCCGCGCGACCGCGCTGGGCGCGTCGTTCGTGTGCAGCGTCGTCAGCACGAGATGGCCGGTCATCGCCGCCTGGACGGCGATCTTGGCCGTCTCCTCGTCGCGAACCTCGCCGATCAGCAGGACGTCGGGGTCGCTGCGCAGGATCGTGCGCAGGCCGCGGCCGAAGTCGAGCCCGATCTTCGTGTGCGTCTCGACCTGGTTGACGCCCGGGAGCTGGTACTCGACCGGATCCTCGATCGTCGTGATCGCGCGGCCCTCGTCGTTCAGGCGGTCGAGCGCCGCGTAGAGCGTCGTCGTCTTGCCGGACCCGGTCGGGCCGCAGGCGATCACGGCGCCGTAGGGCTGGTTGACGGAGGCGAGGAAGGCGGCCTCGTTGTCGGGGCTGAGGCCGAGCTCCGGCAGCTCGAGGCGGACGGCGCGCTGGAGCAGGCGCAGGACGAGATGCTCGCCGTGCTTGGCCGGGACGACGGCGACGCGGACGTCGACGGGCAGCTCGCCGTGGCGGATCGAGAAGCTGCCGTCCTGCGGCAGCCGCTTCTCGGCGATGTCGAGCCTGGCCATCACCTTCAGCCGGCCCATGACGCCGGCCTCGAGGGACTTCGGGATCACGGCCATGCGGCGGAGGACGCCGTCGATCCGGGCGCGGCAGATCGTCTCCGCCGGCTGCGGGTCGAAGTGGACGTCGGAGGCGCCTTCGGAGATCGCGCGGCTGAGGATCGAGTTCACGAGCTCGATCGTCGGCGCGTCGCCGTCGCCGCGCTCGAGGACGTCGTCGAGCCGCGCGGACGGCTCGTCGTCCTCGTCGCGCGTGATCTCGATGTGGACGCGGTACGTCCGCTCGATCGTGCCTTCGAGCGCCGAGGCGTCCGCGACCCCGAGCCGGATGTTGAGCCCGAGCGCGAGCTTGAGGTCGTCGGCGGTGCGGAGGTTGGTCGGGTCGGCGACGGCGACGAGGACCGTGTCCTCGTCGACGAATCGGACCGGGAGCACCTGGGCGCGGCGGGCGAACTGCTCCGTCAGCAGGCTCGTCGCCGCCGACTCGACCTCGACCCGGGCGAGGTCGACGAAGTCGAGGCCGTGCTGCTCGGCGAGGGCCTGGCCGAGAGCCTTGTTCGTGACGAAGTTCCGGGCGACGAGGATCTCCCCGAGCCGGACGTGCTCGGGGAGCAGCTGCTGCTCCTCGAGCGCCTGCTCGAGCCGCTCGCGCGTGAGCTCGCCGGCGGCGACGAGGAGCTCGCCGAGCGGCGTGTGCCCGCCGAACGTTCGCGCCGCGGCAGCGTTGGACGTGGGGAGCTCCGCTGCCTCCATCGCCTGTGTATCGGCGGCCGCCATGGCAGGCATGAGCGCTCGTTCCGGGCGTCACTACAGTGTGAGAGCGGCCATGAGCGAAGCGTCCATTCCTCAGCCGGGGGTCTTCTCGAGACGTGCGTCGCTGCCGGGGCTCGGCGGCGCCGTCGCCGTCTCGGGACTCGCCCTCGTCGGCGTCGTCGGGCTCGCCGCGGCGAGCGGCGGCTACTTCCCTACCTCGTGGGGCTGGGCCGCGCTCGGCTTCTCCTGGGTGGCCGCTCTGGCCGTGCTCCTCCGGGCGGAGACGGATGTCGAATGGCTCGACCTTGCGTTCTTCGGCGCCCTGGCCGCCTTTGCGGGCTGGATCTGGCTCTCGGCGTCCTGGTCGCAGTCGGCGCCGCGCTCGATTCTCGAAGGCGAACGGGCGCTCGTCGCGGTCACCGGAGTGGGGGCGGCGCTGCTCGTGGTCACGCGCCGGCTGGTACCGACCCTGCTCGGCAGCGTCGCGGCCGCGATCACGCTGATCTCGGCCTACGCCCTGGCGACGCGCCTGTTCCCGGCGAAGATCATCTCCTTCGACCCGATCGCCGTCTACCGGCTGCAGGAGCCGCTCGGCTACTGGAACGCGCTCGGGATCTTCGCGGCGATCGGCTCGCTCCTCTGCCTCGCCTTCGCGGCGCGCGGCTCGACGGTCGTCTCGCGCGCACTCGGCGGCGGAGCGCTCGCGTTCCTGCTGCCGACGATCTACTTCACGTACAGCCGCGGCTCCTGGCTCGCGCTCGGCCTCGGCCTGCTCGCGGCGATCCTGCTCGACCCGCGCCGGCTGCAGCTGGTCGCGGCCGTCTGCGTGCTCGGCCCGCTGCTCGCGCTCGAGGTGTGGCTCGGCTCGCGCGAGAGCGCGCTCACGCATCAGTTCGCGAACGTCCACGCGGCGGCGCACCAGGGACACCGCTACGCGCTCGTCGTCCTCGGCGTCGCCGTGGCGACGGCGTTGCTCTCGGCCGCGCTCGCGTTCGTCGAGCGACGCGTCGCGATCCCGCGGGGGCTGCGGATCGCGCTCGTCGCCGTGCTGCTCTTCGCCGTCGCGGCCGGGATCGCCGGAGGGATCGCGCGCTACGGCAGCCCGTCCTCGATCGCCAGGCGAGCCTGGCACTCGTTCGAGGCCCCGACGGCTGACACGTCGAACCTGAATCAGCGTCTGTTCAGCATCTCCGGCAACGGACGCGCCCAGCTCTGGAAGGCGGCCTGGCACGACCACCAGGCGCATCCGTGGCTCGGCTCCGGAGCGGGGACGTTCGAGCAGTGGTGGTGGGCACACCGCAGCAGCGACCTCCAGGTCGTCGACGCGCACAGCCTCTACGTCGAGGTGCTCGGCGAGCTCGGGCCGTTCGGGCTCGCGCTCGTCTGCCTCGCGCTGCTCGTCCCGCTCGCCGCCGCGATCCGCGCCCGTGCGCACCCGCTGGTGCCGGTCGCGCTCGGCGCCTACGTCGCCTACCTCGCCCACGCGGGCGTCGACTGGGACTGGGAGATGACCGCGGTCACGCTCGCGGCGCTGCTGGTCGCGGTCGGGATCGTGGCCGCCGCGCGGAGCGGCGAGCCGCGCCCGCTCGGCTCGCTCGCGCGCGGCGGGGCGGTCGGAGCGGCGGTCGCGCTCTGTGCGCTCTCGTTCGTCGTCCTGTTCGGCAATCTCGAGCTCTCGCGCGCCCAGAACGCCGCCGCCCACCGGAACTGGGCGAAGGCCGCGAGCGACGCGAGCTCGGCGAGCGACTGGGCGCCGTGGTCGTCGGACGCACTCCAGACGCTCGCGCAGGCACAGGGAAAGCTCGGCCGCGGCGCCGCGCAGCGGGCCACCCTCCGCGACGCGGTCCGGAAGGACCCGCACGACTCCGACCTTTGGTACGACCTCTCGGCGGCGACGAGCGGCCGCGTCTCCGACGCCGCGTTCGCGAGAGCGGTGCGGCTCAACCCTTACGGGTTCGTCGCGAGCGCGCGGCGAGCCGTGCTCGGCAAGGGCTAGCGTGAATCGACGATGCTCCGGAACGACCCGCTAGCCAACCCCGAGCCGCTGATCCGGCGCGTCTACTCGTTCGTCGCCTACCGGCTCGGCGACGGCCCCGACGCGGAGGACGTCACGAACGACACCTTCGAGCGGGCGCTCCGCTACCGCGAGTCGTACGACCGCCGCAAGGGCGAGCCGGTGACGTGGCTGCTCGGGATCGCGCGCCGCTGCGTCGACGACGCGCTCGCGAACCGGCTCCCGATCGCGGAGCCGCCGGAGCTCGCAGGGCCCGGCCACGAGGAGGACTCGCTGCGCAAGCTCGAGCTCGACCGCGCGCTCGCGACGCTGAGCGAGCGCGACCAGGAGCTGCTCGCGCTGCGCTACGGCGCCGACCTGTCGGCGCGGCAGATCGCGGAGCTGCTCGAGCAGAAGACGAACGCCGTCGAGGTCGCGCTCCACCGCGCGCTCGAACGCCTGCGCCGCCAGCTCGGGCGCGACGACGAGCCGCGGCAAAATCCGGTTCCGAAGGGTGTAAGGATCTGACCCGGTCCCCCGGTATAGGAGGCATAAGCCTCGTATTCGACAAGGGGGACTGGTGAGTAGTTTCTGGAAGCGACATGAGAGCGGTCTCGAGGGGGAGCTTCGGCGCAGGCGCGTCGAGCCGTCCGCGGGGTTCGTGGCCTCGGTCGCCGAGCGCGTTCGTCCGCGGCGGGAGCGGCGTGGCCTTCGGGTCGGCGTCGCGGTCGCGCTGACGATCGGCCTGCTCGCGGCGCTCGCGCCGATCGGCGCGGCGAGCTACGCGGGCGGCGCGGCGATCCGCGTCGTCTCGGCGGCGTCGCATGCGCTCGGCCCGGCCGCTCATGCGAGCAAGTCGGCGTCCAAGTCGCCGGCGACCGCGCAGTACAAGAAGAAGAAAAAGAAGAAGCCGCCGCACCGCCACGCCAAGAAGAGCAGCCGCGCAGGCGTCCGCGCCCGCCGTGGCCCGCGCTTCACGGGCTAGCGCAGTCGGCAGAACTGGTGGGATAGGGCGGTAACCTGACCGCCCTATCCGCCGTTTTCAGGGGGATCGTGAAGAGGGGAATCGTCAGCATCGCCGTCGCGGGAATCGCCTTCGGGCTGGTGGCGACCGCTGCCGCGAGCCGGGGCGCCGAACGGGCGCCGGAGCTGTCGCTGCGCTGGTCGGCGCCGACACCCGCGAACGGCCACATCGTCACCGCGCCCGTCGGGACGCCGGTGTCGATTCCGCTCGCGGCGACGCCCGGCGCGCAGATCACCGCGCGCGGGCTTCCGCTCGGCGCGTCGCTCTCGAAGACGGCGGCCGGCGCGACGCTGACCTGGACTCCGGCGGCCTCGGGCCTCGGCCCGCATCCGGTCGTGATCGCCGCGCACAAGCGGGGGTCGGCGCAGTGGACCTCGCCGCGCACGCTGTTCCTCTACGGCGTCCCCGCACAGACGGCGGCGCCCGTCGCGCAGCCGGCGGTCACGCCGCTGGCGAGCCCGCGCGTCTCACGTTGGGCCTACGTCTACCGGCCGGCCGTCGTCCGCACGAAGCCGAACGGCTACGGGCGCGTGATCACGCGGCTGAGCCTGGACACGCTGGACGGGACGCCGAACCTCGTGCTCATCCTCGCGGCGACGAAGGACGTGATCGGGCGCACGTGGTACCAGGTGCGGCTCGCGATCCGGCCGAACAACTCGACCGGCTGGGTGCTCGCCGGCGCGCTAGGCGATCAGCACGTCGTCAGGACGTACCTCGTCGTCGACAGGCAGCTGCTCGTCGCCACGCTCTACCGCGGCGGCGTCCCGGTCTTCCGGACGCGGATCGGGGCCGGCAAGCCGTACTGGCCGACGCCGACGGGCGACTTCTACATCCGGGAGGTCCTGACCGGCTTCACGGATCCGATGTACGGCCCGGTGGCCTTCGGGACGAGCGACCGGTCGAACGCGCTCACCGACTGGCACGGCGGCGGCGGCGTGATCGGGATCCACGGGACCGACCAGCCGCAGATCCTTCCGGGCCACGTCTCGCACGGGTGCATCCGGATGCCGAACGCCGCGGTGGCGCGCCTGCACCGGCTGATGCCGCTCGGTACGCCGGTGGCGATCCGGTAGACGCTCTACAGTTTCCGTACGGTTTCGCCGCCAAAGCTCGTTTATCCGTTTCAATCTGTATACTCCGCCACCGCGTTGGGGGGTAACGCACACACCTTGCGGTTCTTGCGCTCGCTCATGCTGGTCGGTGCCGTGGCCGTCGTCGTCGCGGGGTCCGGCGGCGCCGACGTCTCGCCGATCTCCATCCAGGGACCGCCCGGCTCCGTCCTGACCGCCGAGGCCGGCAAGAAGCTGACGTTCAGCGTCTCGGCCGCCGCCGCGCCGGGGACGGTCGTGAAGCTGCGGGTCTCGCGGCTGCCGCAGGGCGCGAGCTTCACGCAGAAGGCGGGCAACCCGGCCAGCGGCGTCTTCAGCTGGCGGCCGAGCGGCCCGCAGATCGGCACGCGCGCGATCACCGTCGCCGCGCAGGCGAAGTCGCCGGCCGCGACGGCGCCCGCGACGCTGCCGCTGACCGTCCACGTCGTGCCCGGCTACGCGCAGCTGACGACCTCGACGGCGGACGGCTCGCACTGGGCGTACGTGGCCACGCCGACCACGGTTCGGTCCGGGCCCTCGCGCGGCTCCAGCGCGGTCGGACGGATCGGCCTCTGGACGCCGGAGAACTATCCGAACCTCGTCACACTGCTGGAGCAGAAGACGCTCAAGAGCGGCACCTGGGTGCACGTGCGCTTCCCGAAGCTGCCGAACAACACCACGGGCTGGGTCAAGCGGGGCGCGCTCGGGAGTTACCACGCGCTGAACACGCACGTGATCGTCGACAGGGCGACGACGACGCTGACGCTCTACAAGGCGGGCGGCGTCGTCTTCAGGACCCGTGTCGGCGTCGGACAGCCGCGCTGGCCCACTCCGCGCGGCGACTTCTACATCACGGAGAAGCTGACCGGCTTCCACGACGCCGCGTACGGCCCGCTCGCCTTCGGCACGAGCGCGCGCTCGGCCGTCCTGACCGACTGGCCCGGCGGCGGCTTCGTCGGCATCCACGGCACGAACGCTCCGGGCCTGATCCCGGGCCACATCTCGCACGGCTGCGTGCGCCTTCGCAACGCCGCGATCCTGCGCCTCGCGCGGATGCTTCCGGTCGGGACGCCGCTGACGATCCAGTAACGCTGGCGGCTAGAGCAGCCGGCTGAGCGCGAGGAACGTCTCCGCCGCCGGGCGGACGACGCGGTAGCCAGGGTCGGCGAACTTGAACGCGTGCCGGAGGCCGTGCCACCAGCCGCCGGCGTGCGACGACCAGTCGACGTTCTCGAACCGGTATGCGAGCGAGTTGCAGGCGTGGACGTCGCCGTTCCAGCTCTCGGCGGTCGCGACGGGCTCCCAGGCGCCGTGGCTCTGCGGGAGGTAGACGGGGTCGGTGACCGGCTTGCCGTCGACCCAGGCGCGCCACCAGTCGGGGCGGTGCTCCATCTCCAGCACCTTGAGGCGATGGCGCTGGCCGACGGGCGCGTCGGCGATCTCGGCGTAGCGGTACGGCGCGCCGGGCGCGACGATCTCGTAGTAGATCTTTGCGGTCGTGTAGCCGGCCTCGGCCGTCATCCCGACCTGGATCCACTCGTCCTGTCCGTTCGGGCCGCCGCCGGCCCAGCCGACGCCCACCCACGCGGCGACGTGGCCCGCGGTCACCTTCGGTGCGGCGAGCGGAGTCAGCGTCGCCGAGACGCCGTGCGACTTGCGGACGCCCTGGAGGCCTGCGTACGAGTAGGTCGTCGCGCCGCACGCGCGCTGTCCCGCATGGGCGGGAGCCGCGAGCGCGACTGTCAGGCAGGTCGCTGCGACGAGGGCGATCCAGCGGCCGAGCGGCACGAAGTCCTCCGATTCGTCTGCGCGGGCGGAATTGCCCGACGCAAGCGAAGATCGGCCGCCTCGAACGCCGCTCGGATCCCTCGCGCGAGGTAATCAGTGTGAGCGTCCCTCGTTCGAGCGCCCATGAAAAAACCCGCTGTTTCCAGCGGGTTTCAAGGCTGCGGGGCTAGGATTCGAACCTAGACTACTCGGTCCAGAGCCGAGCGTCCTACCATTAGACGACCCCGCAAGGTCGGGCGGATTGTAGCGCCGGTCAGGTCTCGAGCCGGTAGCTCGGCAGCAGCAGCTTCTCGGCCTCGCCTTCGATGTGCGCGTTCACCTCGACGTACGGCTCGAGCCGAGATCCGCGCAGCTTCGCACGCAGCAGCTCGTCGACCTGGTAGATCCCCGAGGAGTTGTTCATGACGATGTCGATCCCGATCGGCCGCGTCTCGCCGTCGGTGATGATCACGTCCTCGATCGCGGCGGCGGAGAGCGAGTGGATCGAGACGCTGCCGCGCTCGAACGGGATCCGCGAGCGGCCCTTCGCCATGTCGAGCGCGTCGGCGACGCGCACGATCCCCGCCTCGAGCGTCAGCGGCTTGCCGTAGTCGCGGTGGCTCGTGATCGCATGCAGGACCTCGGAGACGACGACGGTGAGCTCCGGCTCCTCGTAGAGGCCGGCGAGCGTCTCGCGGATCTCGGGCACGGCGAGGAAGAGGCTGAAGTCCTCGTGCCCGTCCCGGTGGACGGCCATGCCGATGCAGTGCGTCAGCGCCCCGAGAGTGACCACGATCTCGGCGTCGTCGCGCTCCATGCCGTAGTCGGTGACCATGGCCGGCTCGACGCCGTGCTTCGTCAGCTGGCGGAGCAGCTTGAGCGCGATGTTCGTGACGATCTGGATGTGCACCCAGGAGTGGTCGTTGATCTGCATCCGCACGACCGCGTTCACGTTCGAGACGTGCCAGTAAGCCTTCAGGCGCTTGTCCTTGTTGACTCGGTCGAGCAGCGTGCGGAGCTTGCGGTTCCCGCGCGCGGGCACGTTGATCCGCATCCGCTCGACGGCCTCGGCGGGCGTGAGCCTGCTTTCTCGTTCGGCCTCCGCGGAGACCGGCTGTTCGATTCGTTCCTCGGTCTCGGGATCGAGCGCCACGCCTAGAGCCTATGCCCTCGTGCGGGTACGAGCCGCGACCGCTCAGGCGACGTCGGCGGCCCAGTCTCCGTAGAGCGACGTGTAGAGCCCGCCGCGGCGAAGGAGCTCGTCGTGGTTGCCCTGCTCGACGATCCGGCCGTGCTCGAGCACGACGATCAGGTCGGCGTCGCGGATCGTCGAGAGGCGGTGGGCGATGATGAACGCCGTCCTCCCGGCGAGCAGGAGCCGGAGCGCGTTTTCGATCTTCCGCTCGGTGCCGATGTCGACCGACGAGGTCGCCTCGTCGAGGATCAGGATCCGCGGGTCGGCGAGCAGGGCACGCGCGAGTGCGACCAGCTGCCGCTGCCCGAGCGAGAGACGCGTGCCGCGCTCCTGCAGGTCGGTCTCGTACCCGTCCTCGAGGCGCAGCACGAACTCGTGCGCGCCGACCGCCTGCGCCGCGGCGACGACGTCCTGCGGAGACGCGTCCGGGCGTCCAAAGGCGATGTTCTCCGTCACGGTGCCGGCGAAGAGGAACCCCTCCTGCGGCACGATCCCGAGCTGGCTGCGCAGCGCGCTCGAGCTCAGATCCCGCAGATCCTGCCCGTCGACCAGCACCCGCCCCTCCTGCGGGTCGTAGAACCGCGCCACGAGCTTCGCGAGCGTCGACTTGCCGGCACCCGTCTCGCCGACCAGCGCAACCGTCTGGCCCGCCGGCACGTGCAGGTCGATCCCATCAAGCGCCATTCCGGCGTCGCCGCCGTAGGAGAACCGCACCCCGTCGAGCTCGATCTCCCCGCGAATCCGCCCGGGATCGACCGCCCCCGGCTTGTCGACCATGTCGGGCTGGGTCTCGAGCAGCTCGAAGATCTTGTCCAGGGCCGCCATCCCTTGCTGATACGTCGTGTAGAGCTGCGAGATCTGCTGAATCGGGTCGAAGAACGCGTTGAGATAGCCGACGAACGCGACAACGATGCCGATCTGGATGTGGTTGTTGACCGCGAGATAGCCGCCGTAGAGCAGGATCACCGCGGTGCCGATCGCGGACAGCAACTCGACCGCGGGGAAGTACGCGGCATTGAGATAGACCGTCGCCATGTTGG
>JBPYFE010000075.1:0-6468 GCA_051986525.1 Gaiellaceae bacterium | reverse complement strand
TGGGCTGGATCATGGGCCCGTGGACGCTCGTCGGCGCCGGCGCCGCCGGCGCGACGATCGTCTTCGCGGAGGGCGCCCCCGACTGGCCGTCCGACCGGCTGTGGCGCATCGTCGAGCAGGAGCGGGTGACGTCGCTCGGCCTCTCGCCGACGCTCGTCCGCGGGCTCCTGCCGCACGGCGCCCCGGATGCCGACCTGTCGTCGCTCCGGACGTTCGTCACGACCGGTGAGCCGTGGAATCCGGAGCCGTACCAGTGGCTCTTCGACACGATCGGCAAGCGCCGCGTGCCCGTGATCAACTGCTCCGGCGGCACCGAGGTCGGCGCGTGCTTCCTCTCGCCCGTGCCGTCGGTTCCGATCAAGGCGTGCTCGGTCGGCGGCCCGGCGCTCGGGATGGCGATGGACGTCGTCGACGAGGCCGGGACGTCGCTCGTCGGGACGGGCGAGGTCGGGGAGCTCGTCTGCCGCAGGCCGTTCCCCGGGATGACACGCGGCTTCTGGCGTGATCCGGAGCGCTACCTCGACACGTACTGGCGGCGGCTGCCCGGCGTCTGGGTGCACGGCGACTGGGCATCTGTCGACGAGGACGGCTCCTGGTTCCTCCACGGCCGCTCCGACGACACGCTCAACATTGCCGGCAAGCGGATCGGGCCGGCGGAGCTCGAGTCCGCCGCCGTCGGGCACCCGGCGGTGCGCGAGGCGGCGGCCGTCGGCGTCCCGCACCCGGTGAAGGGCGAGGTCGCGTGGATCTTCTGCTGCCTGCTGCCCGCGGCCGAGGCGTCGGAGGACGACGTCGCGGACGCGGTCGCCGCCGAGCTCGGCCGGGCGTTCAAGCCCGACCGGGTCGTCTTCGTCGAGGCGCTGCCGAAGACGCGGTCGGCGAAGATCGTGCGGCGCGCGGTGCGCGCGACCGCGCTCGGCGTCGACCCGGGCGACCTCTCGTCGGTCGAGAACCCCGAGGCGCTCGACGAGATCAGGACCGCTGTTGGCTGACCGGCTCGCCTTCGTGACCGGCGGCGGCCGGGGCGTCGGCGCGAGCGTGGCACGGGCGCTGGCCGAGGACGGCTTCTCGGTGGTCGTGGGCGCCCGCACGCGCGGGGAGGTCGACACCGTCGCGGACGAGGTCGGCGGCCGGGCGGTCGAGCTCGACGTCTCGTCGCCGTCGTCCATCGCCGACGTGCTCGCGGAGGTCGGGCCCGTCGACCTGCTCGTCAACAACGCGGGGATCGGCGGATCGTCGTCCTCGTTCCTCGAGGAGAGCCCCGACGAGTGGTGGCGCGTGTTCGAGGTGAACCTCCGCGGCCCCTATCTGTGCTGCCGCGGCGTCGTGCCGGGGATGCTCGAGCGCGGCGGCGGCCGGATCGTCAACGTCGCGAGTGGAGCCGCCTACCTTCCCGCAGGCGGCGGGGGCAGCACGGCCTACGGGCCGAGCAAGGCGGCGTTGCACCGGTTCTCGGAGCTGCTCGCCGGGCAGCTCGCACCACAGAACGTCTTCGTCTTCTCGATCAGCCCGGGGCTCGTGCGGACGGCGATGACCGAGCACATGGGCGACGACGCTCCCTGGACGCCGCCGGAGTGCGCGCCGACGCTCGTCCGCAAGCTCGCGACGGGCCGCTACGACGCGCTCGCGGGGCGCTACATCCACGCCGAGCACGACGACCTCGACGACCTCCTCGGGCGGATCGACGACATCCGCGACCAGGATCTGAACGCGATCAGGCTGCGCCGCTAGGGCGCGGCTCGACCCAGGTGGCGCGGGCGTAGCCGAGGAGCTCGCCGTCCGACCAGAGAGCGGTGCCGGCGTAGAGCTTGCGGCCGTCGGCGCCGAGCTGCCAGCCGGCGACGACGCAGCGCTCGCCGGCGTCCGGCGCCCTGAGCACGCGCGCCGCGAGACGGCCGAGCACCGGCGTGCCGCGGCTCGTGACCAGGCAGGCGTAGGCGCCGGGGCAGTCGAGCGCGCACCAGACGAACTCGGCGCCCGTCGTGTCGGGCCGGGGCACCCACGGCGCGGCGACGACCGACCGGGAGCCGACCTGGCCCGGGTGGATGTGCAGGCCCTCGTCGGGCGCGCGCCGGACGCCGCAGACGAAGCAGTGCGGGAAGGGCGATTCGACGTCCGGCCGCTGCGCCTCGACCGCCTCCTCCCAGGTCGGGGGCGGCGGCAGGTCGACGTCGACCGCGACGGGCTCGAACTCGGCGACGAGCGCCTCGCCGTCGGTGACGCGGCCCTCACCGACGCGGAGCGGGACGCCGAGCGGCGGCGGCCGCCGGAGGGTGACCTCGACCGGCTCGCCGGCGAGGGCGGCGATGCGGCCGCAGGCGTAGCCGCCGTTCGCGGAATCGTCGGGCCCCCGGAACCGCTCCTCGATCAGTAGAGTTTTCGATTGCAAGGAGAAAACCTCGATGAGACTCGCACTCGCCCAGATCAACACCGTCGTCGGCGACCTCGACGGCAACCGCGACCGGATCCTGGCACGTCTCGAGGAGGCGCGCGGCGCCGGCGCCGACCTCGCCCTCTTCCCCGAGCTCGCCGTGACGGGCTACCCGCCGGAGGACCTGCTCCTGCGCCCGGGGTTCATCCGGGCCGCGCGGCGGACGGTCGACGAGCTCGCGGCCGCCTCGACGGGGATCACGGCGCTCGTCGGCGCACCCCATCTCGACGCCGATCTCTACAACGCGTGCTTCGTCCTCTCAGGCGGCGAGGTCCGCTGCGTCTACCGTAAGCGCTTCCTGCCGAACTACGGCGTCTTCGATGAAGACCGCTACTTCGCCCCCGGCAACGACCTGTTCCTGCTGCGGGTCGGCGAGGCGCTCGTCGGCCCGACGATCTGCGAGGACATCTGGCAGCCAGGCCCGCCGGCCACCGATCTCACGCTCGCCGGCGCGCAGCTCGTCGCGAACATCTCCGCCTCGCCGTTCCACGTCGGCAAGGACCGCGAGCGCGAGGAGATGCTCCGCGTGCGCGCGCGTGACAACACATGCTTCGTCGCGTTCTGCAACGCGGTCGGCGGCCAGGACGAGCTGATCTTCGACGGCCACTCCGTCGTGATCGACGACGAGGGCGAGCTCGTCGCGCGCGCGCCGGGCTTCGAGGAGGCGCTGCTCGTCGTCGACATCGACCCGGCGGCGACGATCGGCCGGCGGCTTCGCGACGTCCGCCGTCGCTCGCTCGCGCGTGAGCGGGATGACGTCCGCGCGAGCGTCGTCGACCTCGGCGAGCCTCGCCCGCAACGCGAGCGGCTCCATCCCGAGCCCGCGCCGCTCCTCGACGACCTCGAGCAGATGCGCAGCGCGCTCGAGCTCGGCCTGCGCGACTACGTCGGCAAGAACGGCTTCCGCGATGTCGTGATCGGGCTCTCGGGCGGAATCGACTCCGCGGTGACCGCGGCGCTCGCCGTCGGTGCGCTCGGGCCGGAGCGCGTGCACGGCGTCTCGATGCCGTCGCGGTACACCTCCCCCGGGACGCGCGACGATGCGGGCGCGCTCGCCGAGTCGCTCGGCGTCGACTTCCGCGAGATCGCGATCGAGCCGGTCGTCGAGGCGTTCACCGGGGCGCTGGCGTCGTCGTTCGAGGGCCGCGCTCCCGACCTGACCGAGGAGAACCTGCAGGCGCGGGTCCGCGGGACGCTGCTGATGGCGCTCTCGAACAAGTTCGGCTGGCTCGTCGTCGCGACGGGCAACAAGTCGGAGCTGTCGGTCGGCTACTCGACGCTGTACGGCGACCTCGCCGGGGGCTTCGCGCTGCTGAAGGACGTCTACAAGACGGACGTGTTCCGCCTCGCGCGCAGGCTCAACGAGCGTGAGGGCCGCGAGCTGATCCCGCAGTCGATCATCGACCGCGCGCCGAGCGCCGAGCTGCGGGCCGACCAGCTCGACGAGGACTCGCTGCCGCCGTACCCGAAGCTCGACCGGGTGCTCGAGGCGTACGTCGAGCTCGACCGGTCGCGCGAGGAGCTCTCCCAGGACGGGTTCGAGCCCGAGGTGGTCGACCGCGCGCTCGCGATGATCGACCGGGCCGAGTACAAGCGCCGCCAGGCGCCGCCCGGCGTGAAGCTGCGCCCGAAGGCCTTCGGCCGCGACCGGCGCACGCCGATCACGAACCGCTGGCCCGGCTGACCGCACTTTCGGCCAGGCCGTGGCCGGGGTCTGACCCCGGCCTGGTCCAAATCGGTCTAGTCGCCGGCGGCGCGTCGAAGTAAGCTCCCGCGCGGCAGGAACTGCGACAACCGAGGAGGGGTCATCTTGAAGTTCACGTTGGCCGTCATGGCCGCGCTCGCGGCCGTGGCGCTGTGCGCTGCCGGCGTCGCCGGCGCGGCGAGGCAAACGCCGGGCACCACGTTCCACCTGGTCGAGAAGGACGAGGCCTTCAACTTCGTCGACAACAAGCCGACGTCGAACAAGCACGCCGCTTCGATCGGCGACCTGTTCGCGTTCACGTCGAGCCTCTGGACGCCCGCGCACAAGCGGGCCGGATCGCTGCAGGCGAGCTGCGTCGTCACGAGCGGCGGCGTGCACCCGACCTACGAATGCAGCGGGACGTTCACGCTCGCCGGCGGCCAGCTCGAGCTCCAGACGTCGATGCGCGACGGCGTCAACCCGACGAACATCGCGATCGTCGGCGGCACGGGAGCGTACGAGGGAGCACTCGGCAGCGTCAAGGCAGTCTCGCGCAGCGAGAATTCGCCCTACACGTACGACACGGTCCACCTGCTGCCGAAGGCCGCGTAGCTACTCGGCCAGGTTCGCGAGCACGGCGCCGAGGATCGGCACGGCGATCGTCAGCGCCAGGCTCAGGTAGCCGACGACGACGAGGGTCGGCCGCGTCGCCTGCGGCCGGCCCTCGCGGATCTCCGTCTGCAGGCGCGGGCCGAGCACGAAGTTGTGCAGGTAGGACGCGACGACGAGCGCGACCGACAGGCCGATCTTCACCCAGAGCACCGTCTGGAACGGCGACCGCCCCTCCTCGTAGTCGTGCTGCGCGAGCGGCGCCCCGGTCACGGCGAGCACCGCGAGCGCGCCGTACCCGAGCGGCCGCCAGCGGAGGCCGATCTCGCGCATCGCCCGCCCGCGCGGCTCGCCCTCGAGGGTGCGGATCGCCGGCACGCCGGCGACGATCAGGGCGATCGATCCGCCGACCCAGACGCACGCGGCGAGCAGGTGGATGATGACCACGACCTCGATGGCGAGACCCTAGAGAGAGCGGACCAGCCCGGGCAGCTGAGGCGGCGCGATGCGCTCGTCCGTCGCGTCGAGCTCGTCGAGCGTCCACCAGCGGTGGCCGGTGACGTTCTCCTGCACGAGGTCGATCGTCGGCTCGACCGCGAGCGAATCGACGCGGACGAGGTAGTACCGCTCGTGCTGGCGCACGAGGTGCTCCCCCCACGGGATCACATGCGTCCGCTCGAAGACGAAGGCGCCGAGCTCGGGATCGACGAGCCCGACCTCCTCGAAGAGCTCGCGACGCAGCGCCGCCTCCTCGGTCTCGCCGGCGAGCACCCCTCCGCCGGGTGTGATCCACCAGCGGCCGCCCGGGTTCTCCCAGCTGAGGAGCAGCACCCGGCCGCGCGAGTCGACGAGCACCGCCCGCACCGCCTCTCGCCCCTCGCTCTCGATCCAGACGCGCAACGCGCGGAACCAGCGCAGCCGCTCGGCATACGGGACGGCCGCGTTCGCCGGCGACGTCGACGGCAGGACGTAGAGCGCGGTGTCGCCGAGCGATCGCGCCTGTGGCCCGAGCGCCGGGCGCTCGCCGAACGCGCCCCGGTACGCCTCCTTGCCGACGAATGCGATCGCGCGCGGCCGCAGCTCCTGCGCCAGTGCAGCGAGCCGGGCGCCGTCGAAGTCGCCGCGGCGCAGGTCGCCGGAGCCGGGCGTCGTGCGGTAGGCAGCATTCGTCAGCCCGAGCCCGAGCTCGAGCAGGCCGAACTGCTCCTCGGGCGCATAGAGGCGCGGAGTGAACCCGCCGTCGTGGAGGAGCCGCCAGAAGTCGTTGCGCGGATTCGCGAAGTGCGCGGCGGCGGCGGCCGAGACTCGCCCGGGGTTGATGCCGCAGAAGACGCAGTCGAGGTCGGGCCCGAGGACGTCCGGGACGGCGGACGCCTGCCCGCTAGAGGCGGTCTCTGCCACGCGGCCTACAGCGTGGCAGACGCGAAACCCAGGTCGCCGTGCAGCTCCAGGAGCTGGGCAGCGCGACCGCGGGTCGCCCCTTCGCCCGCGCGCCGAAGCGCCGGCGCGACTTCCAGCTACGGCAGACCCGCGTCACGCGGCCTTCTCCACCCGCTCGCTCGTCGTGCGGCGGGGCGGCTCGGGCTCACGCCGCTCCTCCTCACGGAACACCCTGATGACGCTCACGCGATCCCCGCGCAGGCCGCCGTAGCACCGCGTATAGCACTCCGCCTCGGAGAGGGTCCGGAGCCTCACGGACCCTGACTCTAGGTCCGGCCCCGGACGGAGCCACTACCGTTGGCGG
>JBPYFE010000074.1:0-18488 GCA_051986525.1 Gaiellaceae bacterium | reverse complement strand
GAGCTGCGCGGCGTCGATCCGGCCGAGGTGCAGGCGATGATGACCGACGCCTTCCGCGGCACGGTGCCGCTCGACCGGCGCTTCCTCGGCGGCGAGACGATCGGTGAGCTGTTCGACCGCGTCCTGCCGGAGCTCGACGCCCTGCTCGCCGACGACGGCTGGGACGTCCTGCTGCTCGTCCTGCACGGCGCCGTCAACCGCGCGATCCTCGGCCACGCCCTCACCGGCGACCGCGTCTTCCTCGGCGGCTTCGAGCAGGCGCCGGGCTGCATCAACGTCCTCGACGTGGACCGGGACGGCCGGTTCGTCGTCCGGGCGGTCAACCACACGCCCTACGACCCGGTGCACGCCGCCGCCCCGCGCGAGACGACGATGGAGCAGCTCTGGCGCGAGTATCTGGAACGAAAGTAGAGTCTGCGCGCGGTCGTGGCTCTGCTCTCGCTCAAGGACGCTTCCCTGCGCTTCGGCGGCATCGTCGCGCTCGACGAGGTCAGCTTCGACGTGCAGCCGAACACGATCTTCGGCCTGATCGGCCCGAACGGCGCCGGCAAGACGACGGCGTTCAACGTCATCACCCGGCTCTACAAGATCGACTCCGGGGACGTCGTCTTCGACGGCAAGTCCCTGCTGCACACGGCGCCGAGCCGCGTCGTCCGGCTCGGGATCGCGCGGACGTTCCAGAACGTCGAGCTCTTCCCGACGATGACCGTGCTCGAGAACGTCCTCGTCGGCGCGCACACGGTGTCCCGCTTCAAGCGCGAGGGCGCGATGCGGAAGAAGGCGCTCGACACACTCGACTACGTCGGCATCGCGAACGTCGCCGGGCGGCCCGCGTCGGGCCTGCCGTTCGGGACGCTGAAGCGGATCGAGCTCGCGCGTGCGCTCATCTCCGAGCCGAGGCTGATCCTGCTCGACGAGCCCGCGGGCGGCCTCAACCACGAGGAGGTCGAGGAGCTGGGCGCTCTGATCCGCCGGATCGCGCGCACGTTCGAGCTCACGATCCTGCTCGTCGAACACCACATGAACCTCGTCATGGGCGTCGCCGACCGCGTCCACGTCCTCGACTTCGGCCGCAAGATCGCCGAAGGAACGCCCGGCGAGGTACAGGCGAACCGGACGGTGATCGAGGCGTATCTCGGGACCGACCAGCCGCAGCATGCCCCTGCTTGAGCTGAGCGGCGTCGAGGCGCGCTACGGCTCGCTGACCGCGCTGCACGGGGTCAACCTGACCGTCGACGACGGCGAGGTCGTCGCCGTGCTCGGCGCGAACGGCGCCGGCAAGACGACCACGCTGCGGGCGATCTCCGGGACCGTGAAGACGCGGGGCGAGATCGTCTTCGCGGGCGCGCGCGCGCGCGGGGGCCCGGAGGCGGCGGCGCGGCGCGGCATCGCCCACGTCCCCGAGGGGCGCGGGACGTTCGCGCAGCTGACGGTTGCCGAGAACCTGCGGCTCGGCGGCTACGTGCGGCGGGACCGGAGCGCCGTCAAGGCCGACTACGCGAAGGCGCTCGAGCGGTTTCCGATCCTCGCCGAGCGCGAAAGTCAGCGCGCCGGGCTGCTGAGCGGGGGCGAGCAGCAGCAGCTCGCGATCGCGCGCGCTCTGATGCAGCGGCCGAAGCTGCTGCTCCTCGACGAGCCCTCGCTCGGCCTTGCCCCGCGCGTCGTCTCCGACCTGTTCGCGACGATCACGCGCCTGAACGAGGAGGAAGGCCTCGCAGTGCTGGTCGTCGAGCAGAACGCGACCCTGGCGCTGTCCGCCTCGGCGCGGGCGTACGTGCTCGAGGTCGGCCGCGTCGCCGTCGCGGGAGCGAGCGACGAGCTGCGGCGGCACGAAGGCGTCCGCCGCTCCTACCTCGGCTACTGATGCTCGCCGTCGACTGGGCCGGGGTTGCGCAGCAGGTCGTCGCCGGCCTCTCGTCCGGCGGGACCTACGCCCTGCTCGCGGTCGCGCTCGTGCTCATCTACCGCGCCACCGGCGTGGTCAACTTCGCACAGGGCGAGATGGCGATGTTCTCGACCTTCGTCGCCTGGACGCTGATCGACCACGGCCTCGGCTACTGGGCGGCGTTCGCGATCACGGTCGCGGCCTCGCTCGTGGGCGGCGTCGTCCTCGAACGCGCGGCGATCCGCCCTGTCGAGCGCGCGCCCGTCCTCACGGTCGCGATCGTCACGATCGGGCTCTTCTTCCTCTTCAACGGCGCGGCTTTCTGGATCTGGTCGCCCGAGGTCAAATCGATGCCGAGCCCGTTTTCGACGCGGCCGATCCACGTGGCGGGCGTCGCCTTCTCGATCGCCGACCTCGGGATCATCGCCGTCTCACTCGGCGCAGTCGTGCTGCTGTGGCTCTTCTTCCGCTTCACGAAGGCCGGGCTCGCGTTGAGAGCAGCGGCGCAGAACCCGGACTCGAGCCGGCTCGTCGGCATCCGCGTCAGCTGGACGGTTGCACTCGGCTGGGGGCTGGCAGCCGGGCTCGGCGCCGTGGCGGGAATGCTGGCGGCGCCGGGGCTCGGCAGCTTCGACCAGAACTTCATGCAGCCGGTGCTGCTCTACGCCTTCGCGGGGGCGGTCCTCGGCGGCTTCGACAGCCCGCTCGGCGCCGTCGTCGGGAGCCTGATCCTCGGCGTCTTCCTCAACCTGATCGGGACGTACGTGTCGTGGGTCGGGACCGACCTGCGCCAGCCGGCCGCGCTGGCCGTGATCCTCGTCGTCCTGCTCGTCCGCCCGGCCGGCCTGCTCGGCCGCGCGCAGGTGAGCCGCGTATGAGGCACGGCCTGCGGATCGCGCTCGGCCTCCTCGTCGTCGGCGTCGCGGTCGCGGTCGTGCTCCTGCTGCCGCACTGGCTGAGCGACGCCCGCGCCGCCGAGTTCGCGCGCGCCGGCTCGTTCTTCATCGCGATCGTCGGGCTCAACCTCCTGATCGGCTACACGGGCCAGATCTCGCTAGGCCACGGCGGCCTGATGGCGGTCGGCGCCTACACAACCGCGATCCTGACCGCGCACCACGGCTTCCGCGATCTCTGGACGCTCCCGCTCGCCGGCCTCGTCGCGATGGCGGCGGGATTCCTGCTCGGCCTGCCGGCGCTACGCCTTTCCGGCCTCTACCTCGCGCTGGCGACGTTCGCCTTCGGCGTCGCGATGCCGGAGCTCCTGAAGAAGTTCTCCGGCTTCACCGGCGGGAGCCAGGGGATCAACCTCTTCGACGTCGCGCTGACGCGGTCGACCGGCGCGCTGGGCTCGGTGCACGTGCTCGGCCACACGCTCGCGACGAACGACTTCCTCTACTACCTGACCTGGGGCATCGGCCTTGTCCTGGCCGGCGTCGCGTGGGTGATCGTCCGCAGCCGTTGGGGCCGGTCGTTCCGTGCCCTGCGCGACAGCGAGGTCGCGGCGGCGTCGTTCGGCGTCAACACGGCCTTCTACAAGGTGCTCGCCTTCGGGATCAGCGGCTTCTACGCCGGCGTCGCGGGCGGCCTGTTCGTCCTCGTCTCGAACTGGTTCGTGAACCCGCAGTCGTTCTACTTCGACAAGTCGCTGCTGCTCGTCGTCGGAACGGTCGTCGGCGGGCTCGGGTCGCTGGCCGGGCTCGCGGCGGGCGCGCTCTTCGTCGAGTTCGTCCCCTCGTGGGCCGCGAACGTCTCCAGCTCCCCCGGAGTGCCGTCCGTTTTCTTCGGCGCGGCGATCGTCCTGGTGATGATCCTGCTGCCGTCCGGGCTCGGCGGATTGCTGCGACGGTTGGCTGGACCGCTAACAAGCCGGTTGTACACTCGGTCTCAGTGACTGAGGTGGGGAAGAGGGTCCTCTTCGGTCTGCTCGTCGCGCTCGTCGTCGTCGCCGCCGCGTCCGCGCACGGCTCCTCGACGCCCGGGGTGACCTCGACGCAGATCCTGATCGGCGGCACGATCCCGCTCAGCGGGCCCGCGTCCGCCTACGCATCGGTCGCGAAGGGCGCCGACGCCTACTTCAAGTACGTGAACGCTCACGGCGGGGTCAACGGTCGGAGCATCAAGTACAAGTACGTCGACGATGCGTACGACCCGTCGCAGACGATCCAGCGGACGCGCGACCTCGTCCAGAACGATCACGTCTTCGCGATCTACAACACGCTCGGCACCGAGACGAATCTCGCGATTCGCTCGTACCTGAACCAGCTGAAGGTGCCGCAGCTCTTCGTCGCCAGCGGCGCGAGCACCTGGGGGAACGACTACGGCAAGTACCCGTGGACGATCGGCTACCAGCCGAGCTACTTCGCCGAGGGCACGATCTACGGCCGCTACATCGCCAAGACGAGGCCGAAGGCGCGGATCGGCGTCCTCTTCCAGAACGACGACTACGGCAAGGAGCTCACGTCCGGCCTTCAGCACGGGCTCGGCGCGAAGAAGAAGCTGATCGTCTCCCAGCAGGGCTACGACGTCACCGACCTCAACGTCAACTCGCAGATCGCGCGGCTGAAGTCGAAGAAGGCGAACACGCTGATGATCTTCGCGACGCCGAAGTTCGCGATCCAGGCCTACTCGCAGGCGCGGGAGCTCGGCTGGCATCCGCTCTCGTTCGTGAACGCCGTCTCGAGCGCGGCGAACGTAATGAAGATCGCGACGCTCGCCAGCAGCAAGCGCGCGACCGAGGGCTCGATCTCGATCGTCTTCCTGAAGGACCCGACCGATCCGCGCTGGGCGAAGGATCCCGCCGTCAAGCTCTTCCGCTCGATCCTGAAGAAGTACAACGGCGGCAAGGGGCTGACGGACGTCTACAACGTCTACGGGATGTCGTCCGCCTTCACGATGGTCGACGCGCTCAAGCACGCCGGCAAGAACCTCACGCGAGCCGGAGTCATGCGGGCGGCGACGCGCCTCAACGAGCGGAACAACCCGTTCGTGCTTCCCGGCGTGATCGTGCGAACGACGGCGAAGGATCACTTCCCACTCGCCCAGGGCAAGCTCCAGCGGTACCACAACGGACGCTGGGTCTACTTCGGGCCGCTCGTCAGCGTCCGCTAGTCACCAGCCAACGCGCACCGAAAGACGCGGTGGGAAGTAGGGGAAGCAGTAGTCGCGACCGCGCGCGAATGTGGCCGTGACGGTCGCCCGCAGCGTCCGCGCCTCGGTTCCCTGGACTGCGGCGAGACGCTCGACACCGGCGCGAATGAACGGGAACGAGAGCCGATCTCCCGGCTGCAGCGTCCGCGCGGCGTTGAAGTTCGGCCCGACGAGCGTGACGCGGGTCGTGGCCGACTGCCGGTCGAGCCGGAGCGCGATCGCGTAGGTCGCGCTGGCCGGCCGGCAGAGCCAGGTCACCGTTCCGACGGACGGAATCGTGGCGAGCGGGAACAGCCGCGCCCGAGCCACGCCCGATCCCGTCGGCGTGAAGCCGAGTACAGCCGCCGCCGCGACAATGGCCAGCACTCTCACGCCATCCCTACGCACCGCGTCGCGGCATGCGTCCCGCTACGTAAGCTCCGGCGGGTGGAAGGGCTCGCGGGAAGGGAGGCCTACGAGCTGGTCGAGGTGCCCTGGCTGGCGCTCGCCCCCGAGGCCGCGCGCCTCCGCGACGCCGGCCACGGGCCGCTCGTCACGTTCTCGCCGAAGGTCTTCATTCCGCTGACGAAGCTCTGCCGCGACGTCTGCGGCTACTGCACGTTCGCGCGGCCGCCGCGGCGCGGCGAGCGAGCGTACATGAGCGAGGACGAGGTGCTCGAGGTGGCGCGCGCGGGCGCGGCCGCCGGCTGCCGCGAGGCGCTGTTCACGCTCGGCGACAAGCCGGAGCTCCGCTATCGCGTCGCCCGGGCGGAGCTCGCGGCACTCGGCTGCGAGTCCACGCTGGAGTACCTCGCGCGCTGCGCGCGGCTCGTGCTCGAGGAGACCGGGCTGCTGCCTCACCTGAACCCCGGCGTCATGTCCCCCGAGGACGTGCGCGCGCTGCGGGCAGTCTCCGTCTCGCAGGGGCTGATGCTCGAGACGACGGCGGAGCGGCTCGCCGCGCGCGGCGGCCCGCACTGGGCCTCGCCGGACAAGCTGCCCGCGCCGCGGCTCGCAACGATCGAGGCCGCGGGCCGGGCCGATGTCCCGTTCACGACGGGGATCCTGATCGGGATCGGCGAGACGCGGGCCGAGCGGCTCGACGCGCTGCTCGCGGTCCGCGAGCTCGGCGAGCGGCACGGCCACGTCCAGGAGGTGATCGTTCAGAATTTTCGGGCGAAGCCCGGAACGCGGATGGCCGCTTCGCCCGAGCCGTCGCTCGAAGAGCTCCTCTGGACGTGCGCCGCCGCGCGGCTCGTGCTCGGGCCGCGGTGGAACATCCAGGCGCCGCCGAACCTCTCCTACGACGCGTTCCCGCGCCTGCTCGACGCCGGGATCAACGACTGGGGCGGCGTCTCGCCGGTGACGCTCGACCACGTCAACCCGGAGGCGCCCTGGCCCGAGCTCGAACGGCTGCGCGAGGCGACGGAGTCGCGGGGCCTCGAGCTCGCTGCGCGGCTGGCGATCTACCCGGAGTACGTCGCCGAGTCCGGCGGCTGGCTCGACGGCGCGGTCGCGCCGCACGTCCTGCGTCTCGCCGACGGCGAGGGCCTCGCACGCGAAGACGAGTGGTCGGCCGGGGTTGGGGTCGAGCTGCCGCACGGCCCGCGGTCGGCTGGCGTCGCCTTGGAAGGTGCACCCAGCCTCCTCCCCGCGGCGAGCGTATCGAGCAACGGCGCGCGCGTGGGTGCCGCGGAAGCACCGAAAGCGTCACGTGCGATCGCGGAGGCCCTCGCGAAGGTCGCCGACGAGACCGAGCTCGGCGAGGACGACGTCACGGCGCTCTTCGAGGCGCGCGGGCGCGACTTCGCGACGGTCGTCCGCGCCGCGGACGCGCTGCGCCGTGAGGTCTGCGGCGACGCCGTCAGCTATGTCGTCACGCGGAACATCAACTACACGAACGTCTGCTACTTCCGCTGCGGCTTTTGCGCGTTCTCGAAGGGGAAGCTGGCGGCGAACCTCCGCGGGGCTCCGTACCTCGTGTCGCTCGACGAGATCGTCCGGCGCTGCCGAGAGGCGTGGGAGCGCGGCGCGACCGAGGTCTGCCTCCAGGGAGGTATCCACCCCGGCTTCACCGGCGACTTCTACCTGGACGTCTGCCGCGCGATCAAAGCGGAGCTGCCGGGTCTCCACGTCCACGCGTTCTCGGCGCTCGAGGTCTGGCAGGGCGCGGCGACGCTCGGTCTGTCGCTGCGGGAATACCTTCAACGGCTGCGCGACGCGGGCCTCGCCTCGCTCCCCGGAACGGCTGCCGAGATCCTCGACGACGAGATCCGCCGAGTCATCTGCCCCGACAAGGTGAACACGGAGCAGTGGCTGCACGTGCACGAGGTCGCGCACGAGGTCGGGCTTCGCTCGACGACGACGATCATGTTCGGCCACGTGGACGGGCCGCGGAACTGGGCCCGCCACCTGATCCGACTGCGCGACCAGCAGCGCGCGACCTGCGGCTTCACGGAGTTCGTGCCGCTCCCGTTCGTGCACATGGAGGCGCCGATCTATCTCCAGGGCCGGTCGCGCCCCGGCCCGACGCTGCGCGAGGCCGTGCTCATGCACGCGGTCGGTCGGCTGGCGTTGCACCCGTGGATCACGAACGTCCAGGCTTCGTGGGTCAAGCTCGGGGTCGAGGGCGCTCAGCTCGCCCTGCGTGCGGGCGCGAACGACCTCGGCGGCACGCTGATGAACGAGTCGATCTCACGTGCCGCGGGCGCCGGCCACGGCCAGGAGATGCCGCCCGAGGCGATGGAGGCTGCGATCCGCGCGATCGGCCGGACGCCGCGACTGCGGACGACGCTCTACGGCGATGCCCCGGCCGAGCGGCGCGCCATGGCCTTCGGCGCGCCACCGCTCGTCGAGCCGCTCAACCCGAGCGTCAACGACGCAAACCTCCGCCGGCCTCCGCGTCTCGTCAGGCCCGGGCTCGCCGCCACCCGCTGAGCAGCTCGCCGGGAAGCTTCAGGACGTTCCGCCGCGACCGCGCGAGCGCCTCGGGGAGAGCCACGCCGGCTTCGTCGTGCACGCCCTCGCCGTGCCCGACGAGCACGTGCTCCGGCTCGTAGCGCGCGAGCCGGCGCGGCGGCGTCAGCCGTAGCAGCGGATGAACCCCGAGCCGCTCGCCGGCGAGTGCGAAGTAGTGCGGAACCGTCCCGAGCGCATCCGCCGCCACGAGTACGCGCCGCTCCGGCCACCAGAGCGCAACCTCGTCCCAGCCGAGCCGGCTCATGACGTGGACGAACTCGAACGGCGATCCGGCGATGCCGGCGAACGGAACCCGGTGAAGGGGAACGCCGAACCGCGCAGCCATCGCCGCGCAACCGCGGTTGTGGCGGTTCAGCAGCTGGATCACGGCCCGCGGCTCCCCGAGCGACCGGATCCGCTCGTCGAGCGACGGCTCGTCGGTCGGATCGACGAGCCAGACGCCGCCGTCGGCGGCGAGCACGTGGGAGGTGAGCCTGAAGCGCGGGTTTTGCGAGGAGATCCAGCCGAAGCCAAAATCCGTCTCGTCGACGATCCGCGGCGTCAGTCGCTCCACCAGTCCTGCTCGACGTTCGCATCACCCGGGCCGGTGTTCGGGGCGCCGATCGCGATCACCTCGACGCCGTCCGGCCCGGCCTCGAAGCCGCGTGCAGTGTCCTTCGCGACCCGGACCACGTCCCACTGCTTCAGCTCGTGCACCTCGTCGTCGACCTTCACGCGCATCGAGCCGCTGACGACGACGTACGCCTCCTCCTGCACGTTGTGTGTGTGTCCGAAGGGGACGCGGAAGTTCGGCGCCAGCCGCTGGTAGCTGAGCCCGAAGTTCTCGAGCTCGAGCGGGACGCGCGCCATCCGCGCCTCCAGGTCGGGCGCCAGGCCGAAGTTCGGAGCCTGGTCGTCGACGTCGCTCTTCAGGTTCTTGATCGTGTAGCCCGCCATGGCCTCTCCTCTCGAATCGACGTGACGCGACGCTAGCGCGTTGGTACATTCAAGGGCGATGGAGCAGCTGCTCGCGTAGCGCAGGAAGGCACCGCGGCCCCGCCGCGTCACCTTCCCACGGCCTCTCGATGCGAGAGGCTTTTTTATTCCCCGTACCGGGTCCGAAGGGAACGATGGACGACAAGTACGACCCGCAGGTAATCGAGCCGAAGTGGCAGCAGGTCTGGGAAGAGGCCCGGGCCTTCTACGTCGACAATCCGGTCGATCCCGCCGCCGCGGATCGGGGGCGCAAGTTCTACATGCTCGAGATGCTCCCGTACCCGTCGGGAGATCTCCACATGGGCCACGTCCTCAACTACACGCTGGGCGACGTCGTCACCCATTTCCGGCGCCGGCACGGCTTCTCGGTCCTGCGGCCGATGGGCTTCGACTCCTTCGGCCTGCCGGCCGAGAACGCGGCGATCAAGGAGGGCGGTCACCCGCTCGAGATCACCGAGCGCAACATCGAAAACATCCGCCGCCAGATGCGGCGGCTCGGCTGGGCGATCGACTGGGACCGCGAGGTCTCGGCGCACGAGCCGACCTACTACCGCTGGACGCAGTGGCTGTTCCTGAAGTTCTACGAGGCCGGGCTCGCCTACCGAAAGGAAGCGCCGGTCAACTGGTGTCCGAACGATCAGACCGTGCTCGCGAACGAGCAGGTGATCGACGGCCGCTGCGAGCGGTGCGGCGCGGTCGTCGAGGCGCGGAACCTGGAGCAGTGGTTCTTCCGGATCACGGCCTACGCCGACGCGCTGCTCGACGACCACAAGACGCTCGACTGGCCCGAGCGCACGATCACGATCCAGCGGAACTGGATCGGCCGCTCGGAAGGCGCCGAGCTGATCTTCCGCGTCGACGAGCTCGACCTCGACATCCCGGTCTTCACGACGCGGGCCGACACGGTCTTCGGCGCGACGTTCTTCGTGCTCGCCCCGGAGCATCCGTTGGTCGAGAGGCTGAGCACCGGCACGGACGACGAGGCGCTGGTGCGCGACTACGTCCGTCACACGGCTGCGCGCTCGCGCGAGGAGCGCGAGACGAAGGAGAAGGACGGCGTCTTCACCGGGCGCCACGCGACCAACCCGGCCACGGGCGAGCAGGTTCCGATCTGGGTCGCCGACTACGTGCTGATGGAGTACGGCACGGGCGCGATCATGGCCGTGCCCGCACATGACGAACGCGACTTCGCCTTCGCCGAGCGCTACGGCCTGCCCGTCGTGCCGGTGGTCGAGCCGGCCGACGGCTCCGACCCCGAGGACGACGGCGCCTTCTCCGCGCACACCGAGAACGAGCGCCTGGTCAACTCCGGCGAGTTCTCGGGACTGCCGGCGCCGGAGGGCGAGCGGAAGATCGTCGCTTGGCTCGGCGAGCGCGGCGTCGGCCGCCCGGCCGTCAGCTACCGGCTGCGCGACTGGGGCTTCTCGCGCCAGCGGTACTGGGGCTGCCCGATCCCGATCGTCTACTGCGGCTCGTGCGGCGTCGTGCCGGTGCCGGAGGATCAGCTGCCGGTCGAGCTCCCCGAGCTCGAGGACTACCGCCCGAAGGGGATCCCGCCGCTCGCCTCGAACGCCGACTGGCTGAACGTGCCGTGTCCGAAGTGCGGCGGCCCGGCCGAGCGCGAGGCGGAGACGATGGACACGTTCGTCGATTCGTCCTGGTACTTCCTGCGCTACTGCGACCCGCACAACCACGAGGCGGCCTTCGACCGTGCGATCGCGGACTTCTGGATGCCCGTCGACCAGTACATCGGCGGCATCGACCACGCGACGGGCCACCTCATGTACTCCCGCTTCTTCGTCAAGGTGATGAACGACCTGGGAATGCTCTCGGCGCGCGAGCCGTTCGCGAGGCTGTTCCACCAGGGCTGGGTTCGCCTCGGCGGCTCCAAGATGTCGAAGTCGCGCGGAAACGTGACTGCGCCCGACCAGCTGGCGGCGGCGTACGGCGCGGACGCCGTTCGTCTGTACATCCTCTTCATGGGCCCGGCCGACCAGGACATGGAGTGGACCGAGGAAGGGGTCGACGGGATCGCCCGCTTCCTGCGGCGGCTGTGGAGGGTCGTCAACGAGGTCGCCGCGGGCGAGACCGAGGACGCGACCGATTCCCCGCTCCTACGGAAGGCGCACGCGACGATCGCGAAGGTGAGCGACGACATCGGGCGGCGGTTCGTCTTCAACACCCCGATCGCGGCGGTGATGGAGCTGGTCAACGAGCTGTCCGGCTCGGAGCGCGAGCCGGGCTCTCGCTTCGCCGCGGAGACGGTCGTCTCGCTGCTGCAGCCGTACGCACCGCACATCACCGAGGAGCTCTGGCAGCGGCTCGGTCACGAACGGCTGTGGGAGCAGCCGTGGCCGCAGGCCGACCCGGCGCTGCTCGAGCACGACACCTTCGAGCTCGTAATCCAGGTGAACGGGAAGGTGCGGGACCGGGTCGAGGTCGCGTCGGGCCTGTCCGAGGACGAGCTGATCGCGCGGGCGAAGGAGTCTCCGCGTGTGCAGGCGCACCTGGACGGCAAGGAGATCCGCCAGGCGATCGTCGTGCCGAACAAGCTCGTCAACCTCGTCATCTAGGTCGACGCGCCGCGCCGGCGCGTCGAGCCGGTGGACAAACGAACGCACATTCGGCACAGCCGCGTTCCACCCGCAGCACACATTCGCGGCTAACGTCGACCGCGAGGGAGGCGGGCCGTGAGCCCCACCCGGGTGGGGGTGGGCGCGTGCCCGCGCGGGACGCATAGCGCCCGCCCGTGCGTAGGACAATGTGCTCATGCGCATCCGCAGCGACGCAACGCTGGTCGCGCTCGCCCGCGACGGGTCGCGCGACGCCGCGGCCGAGCTCTTCTCACGCCACTGGCGGCCCGCCTGGCGCGTGGCGTTCGGCGTCACCGGGAGGCGCGAGCTGGCGGACGACGTCGCGCAGGACGCATTCGAACGCGCCTTCGCTGCCCTTTCCCGGTTCGACGAGCGCCGTCCTTTTGCGCCGTGGCTGCACCGGATAGTCGTCAACCGCTGCCTCGACCTCCTCCGGACCGAGCGCCGGCTCGTCTCCGGCGATGCCGAGCTCGAACGGCTCGAATGGCACGACACGCCGGGCGGCGATCACGAGCTGCTCGCGGCGGTCGCCGGGCTGTCGCTCCAGCGGCGGGTCGTGATCGTCCTCCGCTACGGGCTCGGGTACTCGCCGACTGCGATTGCCGATTTGCTCGACCTGCCGACCGGCACGGTGAACTCCCGGCTCGCCCGGGCGCTCGACGATCTCCGCGCCGTCTACGAGGTGAACGATGCCGAACGAGCTTGAGACCCGGCTGACCTCGGCGCTTCGGCGAACCGGCCCGACGACCGCGACGACGGCGCAGGCGCGCGAGGCAGCCCTCGCGACGCTCCCGCTGCGGCGCCGTCGATCCGTCGGCTGGGCGATTGCGTTCGCCTCCGCGCTCGCGATTGCCGTCGCGGCCGGCGCTGCCGCCCTGGCCGCAACCGGAAAGCTGCACGTCGTCCTGGGCCCCTCCCGGCCGGCGCAACGAGCCCCGGCCCACCTGGCGGTGCCGCCGCACACTGACGGGATTGCGCTGGTCGCGGGCGGACGCCTTTGGTTGACCACGCGTAACGGTTTGCGGATCGAGGGGATGCCGGTCTCCGCGGCGGAGCTCTCGCCGCATGCGCTCTACGCCGTCGTCGGGATCGGCCACGCCCTCGTGGCGCTCGCCCCGGGACAACGACACGCGTGGACATACAGGACCGGCGGCCGCGTCCTCGCAGCGGCGTGGTCGCCCGACGGGCTCGAGATCGCGTACGTCGTCCGTACCCCTCGCGGCACGCAGCTGCGAGAGATCGAGGGCGACGGCGACCACGACCGGCTGCTCGACGCGCACGTCGCGCCCGTCAAACCGAGTTGGCGGCCGGACTCGCTCGGAATCACGTTCTACACCCCGCGCCGCCGGATCATCCTCGACTTCGCGCGCGGCACTCGAAGGGCGGAGCCACGCCTGCGTGCGGCTACCAGGGTCTACGCCGTAGCGCCGGGCGGCGGCGCGACCGTGGTCGCCGTCGCACGGCCCGGCCGGATCCTCGAGCTGCGCGAGCTCGTTCACGGAAACCTGGGTGCGCGCCCGCTGCTCCGGGTCCACGCTTCGTCATCGAACGCGTCGATCAGCTGGCGCTGAACTGTCGCGAAGTCGCCACACACGCGTGACGGTTTTCTCGGCACCCTCGTTCCATGGGCGAGCTGCCATTCGGGCTCACGCGTAAGCACTTGCTGATTGCAGCAGCCTGCTGCGCCGTCTTGTTGTTCGCCGCGGGGAAGCTCCTCACCCGTCCGCCCTCGGACGCGGTGCTCGCGCCTCCCGCTGCGCCGCCCGCGGAGACGACGACCGCGTCGGCCCCGACGCTACTCGTGGTCGACGTCGTCGGGGCAGTTCATCGGCCGGGGCTCTACCGCCTGGAACAGGGCGCGCGAATCGCCGACGCGGTCGCACGGGCGGGCGGCGCCACACGGAAGGCCGGCCTTTCGTCGATCAATCTCGCCGCGCCGTTGGCAGACGGCCAGCAGGTCGTGGTGCCCAACCGGGGCTCAGCCTCGGGGGCCGGGGCCGCGCCCGCCGCGTCAGGCGGTAGCGCCGCCACGGGTATCGCGACCGGCCCCGTCCACCTGAACACGGCGACTCTGGAACAGCTCGACGCGCTGCCGGGGATCGGACCGGTCACGGCCCAGAAGATTCTCGACTACCGGCAGAAGCACGGCTCGTTCGCGAGCGTCGACGAGCTCGACGCCGTGCCCGGGATTGGGCCCGCGCGGATGGATCAGCTGAAAGACCTGGTCGCCCCGTGAACGCCGCGATCCTTCGTCCGCCGCATGTCTTCCTCGTGGCGCTTTGCGTCGGGATCGCGCTTGCGAACGTGGTCCGCGTCCCGGCGACCGCCGCACTCGGCGGGCTCGCCGTCGTCGCGGCGTGCGCGGCGAGCGCACCTGCTCGAGCCGTCGCTGCGCTCGCCCTCGCCCTCGCCCTCGTCGGCTGGGGGTGGGGAAGTGCGCGGCTCGACCGGCTCGATCGAAGCGTCCTGCTCGCGGAGGTCGGCCGGGCCGAGCGCGCGACAGTGGTCGTCACAGGCCCGCCGCGACGCGGTCGTTTCGACGTCAAGGAGCCCGTCGAGGTGCGGCGCTTCGGAAGGCTCGTGCTCCGTGAGCCGGCGGAGCTCGAGCTGCCGCGCGGCCGCGCGCCGCCCGAGCAGGGCGCGATCCTGAGCGTGCGAGCAGAGGCAAAGCTCCCGCGCGGGCCGCGGCACGGCTTCGACGAGCGCACGTGGCTCCGACGGCGTGGTATCCACGTCGTCCTGGCCGGCGACGACTGGCGCCGAACCGGCCGGCGCGGTGGTCTCGGCGGCCTCGCCGACTCCGTTCGCCGCTGGCTCGGCGAGTCCGCGACCGCGGACCTGCGCGGAGAACGTCGCGGCGTCGTCGAAGGCGTCGTCCTCGGCGACGAAGCGGGCCTCGGTCGCGACCTCAAGGCTCGTTTCCGGGCCTCGGGCCTCTATCATCTGCTCGCGGTCTCCGGCCAGAACGTCGCCCTCGTCGCCGGCGGGGCGCTCTTCGTCGCGTGGCTTCTCGGGCTCCCGCGCTGGCTCGGACATTGCGGTGCGCTCGCATCGATCGCGGCCTACGTGCTCGCGGTCGGGCCGCAGCCGTCCGTGATCCGCGCCGGGATCGCCGGCGGGCTCGGATCGCTCGCGTGGCTCGCGGCGCGACCGACGGACCGCTGGTACTTCCTGCTTCTCGGCGCGCTCGTGTTGCTCGCCTGGAACCCGTACGCCGCGCTCGATGCCGGCTTCCAGCTCTCGTTCGCCGCGGTCGTCGCGATCTTCGTTTTCGTGCCGCGGCTCCAGCGGGGGCTCGCGGGCTATCCGATTCCGAAGGCGCTCTCGGACGTAGTCGCCGTCTCGAGCGCGTGCGGCCTCGCGACCGCGCCCGTCCTCTGGCTGCAGTTCCATGCGATCCCGCTCGTCGCCGTGCCGGCGAACGCGGCGGCGGCGCCGGCAGTCGTGCCGCTGCTCGCACTCGCTTTCGGAGCGGCGCTGATCGACCCCGTCGCGCCGAGCGCCGCGGCAGTCCTGGCCCACGCGAACGGCTGGTGCGCGGCGTACCTCGCGGGCTGCGCGCGCTTCTTCGGCTCGTTGCCGTTCGCGCAGGTGCGCTCGGCCTGGGCTGCCGCCGGGCTCGCGCTCGGAGCCGCCGGAGCCTGGGCCTATGCTTCGCGGCGATGAGCGAGCTCAAGCCCGCGTACCTGCTGACCGGGACGGATCAGCCGAAGGTCGCGCGCGCGCTCCGCCGCCTGCGCGAGCGGATCGGGGACGACGCGACCGAGCTGCTCTCCGCCGACGAGGCAGGGGGCCCCGACGTCGTCGCGGCCTGCAACGCGATGGGCCTGTTCGCGAGCGAGCGCCGGCTCGTCGTGGTCGAGCGGGTCGACGCGTGGAAGCAGGCGGAGCACGCGGCGGTGATCGAGTACCTGGCCTCGCCTTCACCGGAGACCGTGCTTGCTCTCGTCGGCGACGCAATCAAGAAGGACTCCGCGTTGGCGAAGGCGGTCGCGAAGACCGGCGAGCTGCTCGTCTACGAGCTGCCGAAGCGCGGGAGCCGCGCCGACGTTCCGGGCTGGGTGCGCCAGCAGTTCGCCGCCCGTGGAGCGAAGGTCGATCCGAACGCCGCCCGGCTGCTGGTCGAGCTCGCGGGCGACGATCTGAACGAGCTCAGCGGTGAGGTCGACAAGCTCGTCGCCTGGGCGAACGCCGACGCGATCGGCGAAGCCGAGATCGAGCTTCTCGTCCCGCCGCGAGGCGAGGTTCCGCCGTTCGACCTGACCGACGCCTGGGGGCGGCGCGACGTCGCCGGCGTGCTCGCGGCGAGCGAACGGCTGCTCGCGCGCGCCGGAGTCCCGCCGCGCGACGCACTGCCCCGGATCGTCGGCCTGCTGACGAGCCACGTCACGCGGGTCGCCGAATGTCAGAACCTCGCCGCCGAAGGCGTTCCCGCCCGCGACGCGGCCGACCGGATGAAAAAGAGCCGTTTCTACGTCGAGAAGCTGTACGAGCAGGCGTCGAACTTCACGCCGGACGAGCTTCGCGGCGCGATCGTCCGTCTCGCCGAGCTCGACCTCGCGCTCAAGGGCGGCAGCAGGCTGGCCGGCGAGCTCGAGTTCGACCGCGCGCTCGTCGACCTGACGCGGCCGCGCGAACCGACCGCGAAAACGGCCTAGCGCCGGGCGAGCAGGCGCGCCGCCTGCGCCTTCTTCCGTGCGGCGGCGTTCTTGTGCAGGGCGCGGCGCGAAGCCGCTTTGTCGATCGTCTGCACGAGACGGCGGTGCTCGGAGCTCGCGAGCTGCTCGTCGCCGTCCTCGACGGCGCGCTGGAGCCGTTTCGTCAGCGTCTTGATCGACGAGCGGTAGCGAAGATTCTCGAGCCGTTCCTCCGCCGCGGTCCGCACGCGCTTCTTCTGTTGCTTGATGTTGGGCATGAAAAAGGCCCGCTCTACGGGCGGCACGATCGTAGCAGAGCGCTTTTTCGGGCCGGTTCGACGACGGGCGCCGTTCCTATACTCGCTTCGTGGACGGGCAAGGCGCGCGCCGGCGACTGGCGTGGTCGACGGCGGTGTTCTCGCTCGCAACGGGGGTCTCGCGGATCCTCGGGCTCGTCCGCGAGATCGTCGCCGCGTACTACTTCGGGGCGGCGGGCCGGATCAACGCGTTTACGGTCGCGTTCCAGGTCCCGAACCTCGTACGGGCGCTGCTCGCGGACGCCGCGATCTCCTCGGCGTTCGTCCCCGTCTTCAGCGAGATGCTCGAGCGCGGCGAGCGCAAGCGCGCGTGGCGGGTCGCCTCCAGCCTCTTCTGGCTGATCCTGCTCGGCCTGGGCGGCCTGACCGCGCTCTGCATCGTGCTCGCGCCGTGGCTGATTGCGCCGTTCGGCAACCCGGGCGGCGACAAGCAGCTCGCGGTCGGACTCGCGCGCGTCCTGTTCCCGATCGTCGTCCTCCTCGGGCTCTCGGGCGTCGTCGTCGGGATCCTGAACAGCTACGAGGAGTTCGCGATCCCGGCGCTGACGCCGGTCTTCTGGAACCTCGCGATCATCGCCGGCCTCGTCCTCGGCGTCCCGCACGCCCAGCACATCGACGGGAAGCTCTACGTGTACGCGGTCTCGATCGTGATCGCGACCGTGATCCAGTTCCTGCTCCCGCTGCCCTGGCTACGCGGGCGCGACGGCCGGCTCGAGCTCGTCATCGACTGGCGCGACCCGGCCGTCCGCCGCGTCTTCGTGCTGATGCTGCCGGTGACGCTCGGACTCGGGCTGATCAACTTCAACGCCGTCGTCGATTCGATCTTCGCCTCGCGGCTGATCGACCCCGAGCTCGCGCCGACGGCGATCGACCGCGCCTTTCGGATCTACATGCTCCCGCAGGGCATGTTCTCGGTCGCTGTCGCGACCGTCCTCTTCCCGTCGCTCTCGCGGCTCGCCGCCCGCGGCGACTACGACGGCTTCCGCGAGCGGGTCGCGCTCGGCCTTCGGCAGATCGCCTTCCTGCTCATCCCGGCGAGCGTCGTCTGCGCCGTTCTCGCCGAGCCGATCATCCGGCTCGTCTACCAGCGGGGCCACTTCGAGCCGAGCCAGACGCCGGTCGTCGCCGCCGCGCTCGCCGCCTTCGCGCTCGGGCTGACCTTCAACGGCGCGATGCTGATGCTCAACCGCGCCTTCTTCAGTCTGCAGTCGCCGTGGATTCCGACGGCGGTCGCGCTCGCGAACCTGGCTCTGAACGCCGTCCTCGACGCGGCGTTCTACCGGCTCGGCACCTGGGGAATCCCGCTCTCGACGTCCGTCGTGAACATCGCCGGCACGGCGCTGCTGCTCGTGCTGCTGCGCAGGCGGATCGGACGCGTGAACTTCCGCTCGATCGCGACGGCGACGCTGCGCGTGATCGCCGCGGCGGCGGTTCTCGGCGCCGTCTCGTACGGGGTCTGGCGCGGCCTCGACGCGGCGCTCGGCCGCGCGCTGTGGGCGCAGATCGTCAGCGTCGGCGGCGCCCTCGCTGCGGGCGCCGGCGCGTACCTGATAGTCGGCCGTTTGCTGGGAGTTCGCGAGCTGAATGCGTTGCTAGCCTTGCGAAGGCGCGCCGAATAGCGCCCAGTTCGCCATGGACCTGAACCGCATCCGCAACTTCTCGATCATCGCCCACATCGACCATGGCAAGTCGACGCTGGCCGACCGCATCCTCGAGCTCACCCACACCGTCGACCCGCGGGCGATGCGCGCCCAGCTCCTCGACAGCATGGACCTCGAGCGCGAGCGCGGCATCACCATCAAGGCACACGCCGTCCGTCTCAACTACAAGGCCGACGACGGCAATCTGTACCAGCTCAACCTCATCGACACTCCCGGCCACGTCGACTTCTCCTACGAGGTCTCCCGCAGCCTCCAGGCCTGTGAAGGCGCGCTGCTGGTCGTCGATGCATCCCAGGGAGTCGAGGCGCAGACGC
>JBPYFE010000073.1:0-9981 GCA_051986525.1 Gaiellaceae bacterium | reverse complement strand
CCGAGGACCCGTACAACCCGGTCGACGGCGAGCCCGGCTCCGAGCTCTATCCGTTCGTGCTCACGACCTACCGTCTGACCGAGCACCACACGGCGGGCGGGATGTCGCGCTTCGTGCCGTACCTCGCCGAGCTCCAGCCGCAGATGTTCGTCGAGGTGCACCCCGACCTCGCGCGCGAGCGCGGGCTCACCCACGGCGACTGGGCGCACATCGTCACTGCGCGGTCGGCGATCGAGGCCCGGGTGATGGTCACCGAGCGCGTCCGGCCGGTTCGGGTCGACGGGCGTGAGATCCACCAGGTCGGGCTGCCCTACCACTGGGGCCAGCGCGGGCTCTCGACCGGGGGTGCGGCCAACGACCTGACGCACATGGCGCTCGACCCGAACGTGCACATCCAGGAGGTCAAGGCGCTCTCGTGCGACATCCGCCCCGGCCGGCGGCCGCGCGGCGAGAATCTGACCCAGTTCGTCGCGGGGCGGCGCGAGCACGCCTACGAGGAGCGAGAGCAAGCGCCGCGGCGGGAGCCCGAGGAGGGGAAGCGGACGTGAGCATCGCCGAGCCCACCGGCGCGCCTGCGGCCTGGCCGGACACCTACGGCGACGAGGCGAAGCCGCGGATGGGCTTCTTCACGGACACCTCGATCTGCATCGGCTGCAAGGCCTGCGAGGTCGCCTGCAAGGAGTGGAACCTCATCCCCGAGGACGGCCTCGTCTGGAGCGGCGAGTCGTACGACAACACCTCCGAGCTCGGCGCCAACTCGTGGCGCCACGTCGCCTTCGTCGAGCAGCACAAGCCGTTGCGGCTCGACGGCGACGAGGCCGGAATCGACGGCGCCGCGGACGATCCGCTTCGCTGGCTGATGAGCTCCGACGTCTGCAAGCACTGCACGCATGCCGCCTGCCTCGACGTCTGTCCGACCGGCGCGCTCTTCCGCACCGAGTACGGGACGGTCGTCGTCCAGGCCGACGTCTGCAACGGCTGCGGCTACTGCGTTCCCGCGTGTCCGTTCGGCGTCCTCGACAAGCGCGAGCTCCCGTCGAGCGAGGCCGACAAGCAGACCCTGGACCTCCCGATCCTCGGCGAGAAGGAGGACGGGCGGGTCTGGAAGTGCACCCTCTGCTACGACCGTCTCAAGGGTGGCCACGAGCCTGCCTGCGCGAAGGCCTGCCCCACGGACTCGATCCAGTTCGGCGAGGTGGACGAGCTACGCGAGCGCGCGGAGCGGCGGCTCGCGAAGCTGCAGGCCGAGCGGTGGAACGGCGCCCAGCTCTACGGCCACGACCCGGACGACGGCGTCGGCGGCTTCGGCGCCTTCTTCCTGCTGCTCGACGAGCCCGAGGTCTACGGACTGCCGCCCGACCCGGTGGTGACGACCACGTTCCTGCCGAAGCTCTGGCGCACGACGGCGATCGCCGCGGCGGCGACGATCGTCGGCGCCGCGGTCGCCTTCGCCGCGGGAGGCGACTGATGCGGGGCCGCAACGGCTCGATCACCGCCGTCGGCTCCGAGATGCGCTCGTACTACGGGCGCCCGATCGTCAAGGAGCCGGTCTGGACGTGGGAGATCCCCGCCTACTTCTTCACCGGCGGGATCGCCGGCGGCTCCTCGGTCCTGCACGGGATCGGCCGGCTGGCCGGCCACGAGCGGCTGGCGAAGACGAGCCTCTTCGTCGGCGCCGCGGCGGACGTCGTCAGCCCGTGGCTGCTGATCTCCGACCTCGGCCGGCCCGAGCGCTTCGCGAACATGTTCCGCGTCTTCAAGGTCACCTCGCCGATGAGCGTCGGCAGCTGGATCCTCGCCGTCTCCGGTGGCGCCTCCTCGACCGCGGCGCTGCTCGAGCTGCTCGGTCGGCTGCCGCGCGTGAAGGTGGCGGCGGAAGCCGTCTCGTTCTTCTTCGGCCCGCCCCTGACGACGTACACGGGCGCTCTCGTCGCGAACACGGCGATCCCGGCCTGGAGCGAGGGCCGGCACGAGCTGCCGTGGCTGTTCGGCTCCAGCGCCTCGGCCACCTCCGGCGCCGCGTCCGCGCTGCTGCTCCCGCCCGCCGAGGCCGGGCCCGCGCGCCGGCTCGCCGTGGGCGGCGCGGTGGGCGAGCTCTTCTGGACGCAGCTGATGGAGAAGCGGCTCGGCTTCGTCGGCGAGGTCTACAAGCAGGGCGAGTCCGGCAAGGCGGCGCGCGTGGCGAAGGCGTGCACGGCGCTCGGGGCCGGGCTGCTCGCCTGGAAGGGCGGCCGCAACCGCGCGGCCGCCATCGCCGGGAGCGCGCTCGTTCTCGCCGGCGGCGCCGCGATGCGCTGGTCGGTGTACAAGGCAGGCTTCCAGTCGGCGCGGGACCCGCGCTACACGGTCGTCCCGCAGCGCGAGCGGGCCGAGCGGCGCGGCAGCGCCTCCGAGGGCTAGCCGCCTTCCTGCCGCCGCTTCTGCGTCTGCTGCTGCTCGGTCTGCTGCTCGAGCGTCTTCTGCGGCGGGTTGTCCTCGGGCCAGTCCGGCCGCACCGCGCCCGGCTGCGGATCCGGGTTCGTGTAGTCGTCTCCGCCCGGCGGCCGCCCGCTCTCGTCCTTCGGCAGCCGGAGCCGGCCGTCCGCCCGCGCGGGCTGCACCTGCAGGAGCTCCTCGCCGACCTCGTCGAGCGAGCGGAACTCGCGCTCGGGCAGCGACCGCAGCTCGGGCATGAACTCGCCGCCGCCGCTCTGGCGGTTCGCGTAGGCGATCAGCTCCTCCCGGTCCGCCGGGAGCGGAATCCCTTCGAGCAGGACCTGGAGCTCGGCGGCGCGCCGGGTCTCGATCATGGGCCGTCGTTACCCGCTCGACGAAAGCTGCAACGCGTCGAGCGCCGTCTCGCCGTCGGCCTCGACGCGGTAGGCCGTCGCTCCGTCCCGGACGCTCACGACCCCGGCCAGCTCCGTGCCGACGTAGTGGACGCCGACGCCGTCGTCCGCAGCGATCCCGGCGGGAAAGCCGTCGGCGACGAGCCGCGTGTAGACCGGCCGCCGCCGCTCCTCGCCGTCGTAGTGCGGGCACGCACTCCCGGCCAGGAAGCCGAGCCCGTCGCGCATTCCCTCGAGCTGCGGCCCGAACGAGTCGGTGACGCCGGCCTCGTACCAGCAGATCATCCCGGCGCTCCAGCCGGTGAGCACGATCCCGCGCTCCCAGGCCTCGCGCAGGATCGCGTCGAGCCCATGAACACGCCAGATCGCGAGCATGTTCGCGGTGTTCCCGCCGCCGACGAAGACGAGGTCGTGAGCGAGCACGAACTCCCGCAGCTCGCTCGGCGGCCACGGAAACGTCGGCAGATACGACGTCCGCGCGCCGGCGGGAAGCCGCTCGTAGACCCGCAGCACGCTCGCCGCGTCGTCCGCACCCGCCGTCGGAACGACGCAGATCCGCGGCTCCTGCTTGCCCGTCAGCCCGGCCACGTGGGCGAGCAGGAGCTCCGTCTCGGCGTCCGTCGAACCGCTGCCGCCCAACCCGACAATCTGCGGCTCCGCCACGGTTCGAGTCTAGTGACGAGCACGAGGAACGCCCCGACCAGCGCAGAAGCTCCAGAATTCGTATTGCGTTCGCCCAGGCTGCAAGACAATCTTTAGGTGACGACGCCTGACCCGTCGTGACGAACACCGCCCACGCCCACGCCGCCGCGAAAACCGTGCTCATCTGCGAGGACGATTCGAACCTGCGCACGCTCGTGCGCCTCGCGCTCGGGAGCGGCTTCGACTACGTCGAGGCGGCCGACGGCGAGGCCGCGCTCGCGGCGCTCGAGAGCGTGCACGCGGACCTGATCGTGCTCGACCTGATGCTGCCGGGCCGCAGCGGGCTCGAGCTGCTGGACGTGATCCGCAGCACCGACCGCGGCCGCGAGATCCCCGTGATCGTGATCAGCGCCTGGGCGCATTCCGACACGGAAGCCGTCGAGGCCGGCGCCGACCGCTTCGTCTCCAAGCCGTTCGACCCTGAAGACCTCCGGGCTACCGCCGAGGAGCTGCTCGAGCCGTGAACGCCTCGCCGCAGCGGCTCGGCTGGCGCGAGCGCATCCGCGGCGCGTCGCTGTCGTCGCGCTTCGCCGTCGCGAGCGCCTTTCTCGCGATCGTCGTCGCGAGCACCTTCGGCGTCCTCGTCTACGCGATCTCGACGCTCGACGACGCAACCAAGCAGGAGCGGCATGCACGGATGGTGACGGCGACGACCCTGCAGCTCGAGAAGCTCGTGCTCGACCTCGAGACCGGCGTCCGCGGCTACATCCTCACCGGCAAGGGCGACGCGCTCGAGCCGTGGCGCAACGCGAAGAAGGCGCTGCCCGCGCGGCTGGCGGCGTTCGAGCGGCTTCCCGAGACGCCCGCGCAGCGCCGCCGGGCACTGACGCTGGGCGCCGAGATCGAGAACTACCTGAACGACTACACGGTGAACGTCGTCACGCTGGCGCGCGAGCTCCCCGCGGCGAGCCGGACGCAGGCCGTGACGTTGGACGGCGATGTCCGGATCGACGACATCCGGAGCGGATTCAAGACGTTCCTCGATACCGAGAACGCGCTCGCGGCGCGACACACGTCGACGGCGGAGCACCGGTCTGATCAGGCGATCACGCTCGCCGTTGCCGGGCTGATCGCGACCGCGATCGTGCTCGCGGCCTTCGGCCTCTACCTCGCCCGGGCGATAGCGCGTCCGATCGAGGGCGTCTCCGGCGGCGCCAGCCGACTCGCCGCCGGCGACCTCTCGACGCGGCTCGACCCCGAAGGGCCGCGGGAAGTTCGCGAGCTGACGCAGTCGTTCAACCGGATGGCCGAGCGCCTGGAGCAGAACCGGCGCGAGCTCGAGGCCCAGAACGAACGGCTGCGCAAGAGCGAGCAAGCGAAGACAGAGCTGGTGACCGTGGTCGCGCACGAGCTGCGGACGCCGCTCGCGAGCGTGCTGGGCTTCACCTCCGTCCTGCTCCAGCGGGAAACGAGCCCCGAGGAGCGGCGCCAGTACCTCGAGATCATCGACGCGCAGGGCCGGAGGCTGGCTGCGCTCGTGAACGACTTCCTCGACGTGCAGCGGCTCGACGAGGGAAAGCTCGTGCTCGCGGACGACCTCGTCGACGTCGGCCGGATCGTCCGCGACCAGACCGACCTGTTCGCGGGCCAAAGCCCGCATCACGTGCTCGACCTGAGCCTGCCGCCGACGCCGCTCCCCGTCCGGGGCGACGCGAACCGGCTCTCCCAGGTGGTCGCGAACCTCCTCTCGAACGCGATCAAGTACTCGCCCGACGGCGGTCACGTGAAGATCGAGGGCGAACGCGAGAACGGACACGTCCGGGTCAGCGTCAACGACGAGGGAATCGGCATCCCGCCCGACGTGCAGAAAGAGATCTTCGGTAAGTTCGTGCGCGGCCAGGCGACCGCGAACGGGATCGAGGGAAGCGGCCTCGGGCTGGCGATCACGCGGTCGCTCGTCGAGGCGCACGGGGGTCACATCGACTTCGAGAGCAAAAGCGGCGAGGGCTCGACCTTCTGGTTCGAGCTCCCGGTCGCACGATCGGATTGACGACGAAGGGAGAGAAGCAATGACGAGTCTGAAGCGAGTCCTCGCGGTCGCAGCGCTCCTGGCGGCCTTGGGCGCGCTCGTCGGTTGGAAATCCTCAGCGGGCACGGGTCCGGCGACGGTCCGCGTCGTCGACCGCCAGTTCAGCTACACCCGCGTCGACGTCGGGCGCCACGGGCGAAGCCCGGGCGACTACGAAGTGATCACGACGCTGATCTACAACAAGAAGATCACGAAGACGCCGATCGGCTCCGGCCGGATGATCTGCACGTTCACGATCGGCCTCAACCGGACGTGCATCGCCACGATCAAGCTCCCGCGCGGACAGCTCGTCGCGAGCGGCGGCCTGGTCTACCGGCAGTTCTACAGCCTGGCCGTCGTGGGCGGCACCGGCCTGTACGACAACGCCCGCGGAACGCTGACCGTGATCCGGACGACGAGAAACCCGACGCGCGAGATCATGGTCTTCCGGCTGACCGGCTAGCTCCTCGTCGGTTTAGGCCCGGCCGGACCAGGTACGCAGAGGTCCGTGCCCGAGCTCGGCTTTTCCCTTTCGTCGGAGGAGCACGCCCCGAACGACCTCGTCCGCTTCGCCAAGGCGGCCGAGGACGCCGGCTTCACCTTCGCGCTCGTCTCCGACCACTACCACCCGTGGATCGACAAGCAGGGCAACAGTCCGTTCGTCTGGAGCGTCATCGGCGCGATCGCGCAGGCGACCGAGCGGATCCGGCTCGGGACCGGCGTCACCTGCCCGCTGATCCGCATCCATCCGGCGATCATCGCCCAGGCGGCGGCGACGTCGGCGGCGATGATGCCAGGCCGGTTCTTCCTCGGCGTCGGCACCGGTGAGAACCTGAACGAGCACATCCTCGGCGCCAAGTGGCCGGCGCCCGACGAGCGGCTCGAGATGCTCGCGGAGGCGGTCGAGGTGATCCGGCTCCTCTGGCAGGGCGGCTACCAGACCCACCGCGGCAAGCACTACACCGTCGAGCAGGCCCGGATCTACACCCTTCCCGCGGAGCTGCCGGAGATCGCCGTCGCCGCCGCGCAGCCGAACGCGGCCGAGCTCGCGGGGCGGATCGGCGACGGCTTCATCGGCGTCGCGCCCGACGAGGAGATCGTCCAGAAGTTCCAGCAGGCCGGCGGAAACGGGAAGCCCCGCTACGGGCATCTGACCGTCTGCTGGGCGGAGAGCGAGGACGAGGCGAAGCGCACGGCGCACGAGAACTGGCCCAACGCCGGCCTCGAAGGACCCCTGAACCAGGAGCTCGCGCTGCCGGCCCACTTCGAGGCGGCCGCGGAGATGGTCGAGCCCGACGACCTCGCAGAGTCGCTGCCCCTCGGACCGGACCCCGACCGCTACCTCGAGCAGATCAAGGCCTTCGAGGACGCCGGCTACGACCACGTCTACATCCACCAGGTCGGCTCGGACCAGAACGGCTTCATCCAGTTCGCGCAGCGCGAGCTGATGCCGAAGCTCTAGGGGTTAGTAACAGTCTGTTACTTGCCGAGTCTCGGGTCGGAGAGGCGGCTGCCGGCGCGAAAGGAGGCCGCCCCGAGACTTAGTAACAGTCTGTTACTTGGCCTGGGGCAGCTGCGCGTCGAGCCGCGCCTGGCGCCGCTCGGACTCGGCGAACCAGTCCAGGCCGAGGACGACGAAGGCGATTGCGGCGACGATCATCATCTCGACGAGCATCACACCGCCGCCCGCGCGCTGGTCGGCGACCGCCGACAGACCCCACGTCCGCGGTGCGTGCACGTAGGGCGGGTAGTACGCGCGGTTGCTGAAGATGAACAGGTTCGCGAGCGGGATCCCGACGAGCCAGACGAAGCCGAGCGCGCCGAGCCTCGCGCCGGGCCCGAACCAGCGCGGCCCGGGCAGGAGGCCGAGCAGCGACGTCCACAGCAGCAACCCGCCGGCGAAGAAGCACAGGTGCTCGAGCGAGTGGACGACGTCGTGGCGAAGCGCAGCGTCGTAGAGAAAAGGCAGGTGCCAGAGCCAGAGGTTGCCCGCCCACAGCGGAAGGGCGACGAACGGATGCGTGAGCACGCGCAAGCGCTGCACCGCCCGCGGCGCGAGCAGCGGCCGCAGGAGCGGTCCGGAGAGGCCGAGCACGAGCAGGAGCGGCGCGATGTCTCCGATCAGCAGGTGCTGCGTCATGTGCACCGAGAAGAGCCGCGACTCGCCGATCGAGTCGAGCGGCGAGGCGACCGCGACGAACAGGACGACCAGGGCGCCCGCGAGGGCGAGCTGCTTCGGCCACGGGACCGGCCTGCCGCGGCGCCGCAGCGACCGCGACCGCCGCCAGTAGGCGAGAGCCGCGACGCCGATCGCGACGAGCGGAACCGGATCGAACGTCCATCCCATTTACGCTGGAGTTTGGACTCCGTCCGGAGGGAAACGACGCGAGTGGTGAGTGCGTGAACGGCTGGGCGCGGGCCAAGGGGCGGCTTTGTCTCCTCGCGCCTGCGGCGCTCCTGCTGAGCGGCTGCCAGCGGGAGCAGAACTCGCTCCACCCTGCCAGCCACCAGGCGCACGTGATCGCCAACCTCTTCTGGTGGATGATGGGCGGCGCCTGGATCGGCCTCGCCCTCGTCGTCGCGCTGCTGATCCTCGCGCGCGTCCGCGCGAAGCGGCGCGGTTTCGGCACCGACACCGAAGGGCTGAAGCCGTCGGAGCGCCCCGGCTGGTACGTCGTCGTCGGGATGGGGATCGCGGTGCCGATCGTCCTGATCTCGACCCTGTTCGTGATCTCGAACCTGTTCGTGATCCGGACGACGGAGGCGCCGGCGCAGGCGGCGACGAAGCTGACCGTGCTCGTGATCGGCCACCAGTGGTGGTGGGAGGTGCGCTACCCCGGTACGCCGGCCGTGACCGCCAACGAGATCCACATCCCGGTACGGACGCCGGTCCGGCTCGAGGTCCGCACCGCCGACGTGATCCACAGCTTCTGGGTGCCGGAGCTCAACCGGAAGATCGACACGGATCCGGGCAAGACGAACGCGATCGAGCTCGACGCGCAGACGGTCGGTCGCTACCGCGGCCAGTGCGCGGAGTTCTGCGGCCTCCAGCACGCGCACATGTCGATGTACGTCTTCGTCGACACGCCGAGCGCGTTCAGGCGCTGGCTCGCGCGCCAGTCGAAGCCGGCCGGGGCGCCGAGCGGCGCGCTCGCGCGGCAGGGATTCCAGGAATTCGCGCAGGGCTCGTGCTCGACCTGTCACACGATCCGCGGCACGCCCGCCTCGGGCGACGTCGGCCCCGACCTGACCCACGTCGCGGGCCGGACGACGCTCGCCTCCGTGACGATCCCGAACGATCCGCACCACCTCGCCGACTGGATCCAGCACGGCCAGTCGATCAAGCCCGGCAACGAGATGCCGAACATCGACCTCAGCGGGCCGCGGCTCGCCGCGGTCGTCGCCTACCTCGAGGGGCTCAAGTAGTGGCGATCGCGACCCCGCCCACTCCGGCCGCGGCCGAGCGCATGGAGCGGCTCGAGACCGAGTGGCAGAGCCGCCCCGGAATCCTCGGCTGGCTGACGACGACCGACCACAAGAAGATCGGCCTTCTCTACTTCTGGGCGACGCTCGTCTTCTTCGCGGCCGGCGGCGTCGAGGCGCTGATCATGCGCACGCAGCTCACCGGCGCGAACGAGAAGCTCGTCGGCCCGAACACCTACGACCAGCTTTTCACGATGCACGGGATCACGATGATCTTCTTCTTCATCATCCCGATCTCGACGGGCGCGTTCGGGAACTACCTGATCCCGCTGATGATCGGCGCGCGCGACATGGCGTTCCCGCGCATGAACGCGCTCAGCTTCTGGATCTTCGCGGCGTCGGGGCTGTTCCTCTACACGAGCCTGTTCCTCGGGATCGCCCCGAACGCCGGCTGGTTCGACTACGTCCCGCTCGCCAACCGGCCGTTCGACACCGGCCACAACATCGACTTCTACTGCCTCGGGATCATCTTCAACTCGATCGCGTCGACCCTGACCGCGGGCCAGTTCATCGTCACGATCTTCAAGTCCCGCGCGCCCGGGATGTCGCTGAACCGGATGCCGCTCTTCTGCTTCGCCTTCCTCGCCGCCTCGTTCGGGCTGCTCTTCGCGCTGCCGGTCCTGAGCGCCGACACGATCATGCTCTTCCTCGACCGCAACGTCGGGACGCATTTCTTCGACGTCGCGAACGGCGGCTCGGCGCTGCTCTGGCAGCACCTTTTCTGGTTCTTCGGCCACCCGGAGGTCTACATCCTGATCGTCCCGGCCTTCGGGATCGCGACCTCGATCATCCCGGCCTTCACGCAGCGGAAGATGGTCGCCTTCCCGCTCGTCGCGATCGCCGAGCTGCTCGTCGTCTTCATCGGCTTCGGCGTCTGGGCGCACCACATGTTCGCGACCGGGATGCAGACGATCTCGCTCGTCTTCTTCGCCGCCGCGACGGCGATGGTGGTGATCCCGT
>JBPYFE010000072.1:0-23691 GCA_051986525.1 Gaiellaceae bacterium | reverse complement strand
CGAGACGTACTGCCGCTACCTCGAGTCGATCCGCGGCGCCGACGTCTTCCTCGTCCAGACGGGCTGCGAGCCGATCGACCGCAACCTGATGGAGCTGCTCTTCATGATCCAGGCCGCGAAGCTCGCTTCGGCGAAGCGGATCACCGCCGTGATGCCGCTCTTCCCGTACGCGCGGCAGGATCGAAAAGCGAAGCCGCGGGAGCCGATCTCGGCGCGCTTGATCTCGGACATGCTCCAGCTCGCCGGGGCCGACCGCGTGCTGACGATGGACCTGCACGCGGGCCAGATCCAGGGCTTCTTCACGATCCCCGTGGATCACATGACCGCGCTGCCCCTGTTCGCGCGCCACTTCCGCGATCTCGGCAAGACGGGCGACGACGTCGTCTCCGTCTCGCCGGACGCCGGCCGCGCGAAGATGGCCGTCCGCTTCTCGGAGATGATCGAGGGGACGTTCGCGATCATGCACAAGACCCGGCCTGCCCGCGACGTGGCCGAGGTGACCGAGATCACGGGACGCGTGCGGGACAAGATCGCGATCCTCGGCGACGACGTGATCATGAGCGGCGGCACCGTCCTCGCGAACGTGGCCGCGCTGCGCGAGCACGGCGCGCGCGAGGTCTGGGTCTTCGCAACCCACGGGCTCTTCTGCGGCGGCGCGCTCGAGCGCTTCAAGGACGTTGACATCTCCGGCGTCGTCGTCACTGACACCGTTCCCGTCGACCCGCTCGACCGGCCGCCGAACATGACCGTGCTCCCGGTCTCGGGCCTGCTGGCCGAGACGATCATGAACGTCTTCGCCGACGACTCCGTTTCGGCGATCTTCGGCGGCGAGAACCAGCTCTTCTGAGCAGAAGAGGCCGCGCCTACCCGCGGCCTCTTCCGAGCCTTTCCCGCTTCGGCGGACTAGCCGCCGGGGAGAACGTTGGCGACGCTCGTGATCGCGTTGCGCACGTTCGAGGAGAGCAGCGTGATCGCGCCGATGACGGCGATGGCGATCACTGCAAGCACGACGCCGTACTCCGCCATCGTCTGACCTTCTTCGCGGCGGAACGCGTCGGTTGCGGAAACCTGCAGGAATGCGACGAGCCTCAGCACTGAGACACCTTTCGTTCAGGGCGTGGCCGCGCCGCCGGTTTGCTCGACTTCGAGGCGGTCATCGGCTCGCGCGCGGCCCGTAGCGATCCCTCGATCAAGCGAGCCGCGATGCGTCGCTACACTTCGCCGCCGTGGCCGTAAAGCGAGTCAAGCTGTCCGTGCGCCAGCGCGACGGGCGCGGAAGCGCCGATTCCCGGCGCCTCCGGCGCGACGGGATGATTCCCGGCGTCCTCTACGGACGCGGGAAGAACCCGCACGCGATCTGCGTCGAGGAGCGCGAGCTTCGGAAGGCGCTGACCGGCGACAGCGGCCTGCACGCGATCCTCGACGTGACGCTCGACGACCAGTCGTCGACGCACGCGTCGATCCTCAAGGACTACCAGGTGCATCCGGTGCGCGGCGAGGTGATCCACGTCGACCTGCAGGAGGTCCGGCTCGACCAGACGATCCACGCGCAGGTCGTCGTCGAGCTCGTCGGCGACCCCGAGGGGGTCAAGGAGGGCGGCGTCCTCTCACAGGTTCAGCGCGAGATCAACGTCGAGGCGCTCCCGCTCGAGATCCCCGACCGGCTCGAGCTCGACGTCAGCGACATGGCGATCGGAGACACGTTGCGGCTCGCCGATCTGCCGGCACGGGAAGGCGTCACCTATCTCGACGATCCCGAGGAGACCGTGCTCGCGACAGTGACGATGCCGACGCAGATCGTCGAGCCCGAGGTCGAGGAAGAGGAGCTGGAGGAGGGGGCCGAGCTGCCGGAGGGCGCCGAGGTGCCCGAGGGCGAGGAAGCTCCGGAAGGCGCCGCCGAGGCGCCTGCCGAGCCGGAGGCCGACGCCGCCGGCGACCAGGGCACCGCCGAGGGCTAGGTGCGCTTCCTTCGGCGGGGCGAGGGCGCCTCGTCGATCGACCTGCTTGTCGTCGGGCTCGGGAACCCGGGTCGGCAGTACGAGAGCACGCGGCACAACGCGGGCTGGCTCGTCGCCGACGAGGTCGCGCGCCGGCTGGGCGCGTCGTGGCGCTCGAAGTTCTCGGGCAAGCTTGCGGAGGCCCGCCTCGACGGCCAGAAGCTGGCGCTGCTGAAGCCCGAGACGTTCATGAACGACTCCGGCCGGTCGGTCGCCGCGGCCGCCCGCTTCTTCAAGGTCGAGCCGGAATCGGTACTCGTCGTCCACGACGACGTCGATCTGGACCCGGGCCGCCTGCAGGCGCGGGCGGGCGGCGGGCTCGCCGGCCACAACGGGTTGCGGTCGCTCGCGCAGTCGCTCGGGTCGCAGGAGTTCTTGCGCCTGCGGATCGGCGTCGGCAGGCCGGGTCGGGGCGACCCGCGGCCGGTCGCGGACTACGTGCTGTCGCCGTTCGCGCCGGAGGACGACGTCGACGCGCTCGTCTCGCGGGCGGCGGACGCAGTCGAGACGGTCGTCCGCGACGGCCTCGAGCAGGCGCAGCAGCAGTTCAACTGAGGCCTTGCGCGCGGGCGCACCCGAGCGGCGAAGAGTTCCGAAAACGGCACAAATCGGGCTCCCACGCGTGACACGGGCGCCGCTACCGTTTCCCTTCCCCGGGGGTGGGTGGGGGATAGGGACGGGAAACGGTTCGCGCCGCCGCAAAGGCCGAGATTCCGCCGTGAGCGCCGCGTTCTCGGTCGCACCGGCCCGGCTACGATGACCGCCGCGGAACCGCGGGTTCCGTCGTTCGTCATGGACCGGCCTGTCCTGCATCCGTTCGTCGCGGAGCTCGTCGAGGACGAGCGACTCGAACGCTTCGCCGAAGCCCTGCCGAGCCGCGCCCGCGTCTCAGAGCCGGCGCTGCCGCTTGTGCTCGCCGCGCTGCACGAGCGTCTCGGCCGTGGGCTCGTCTGCGCGCTGCCGGAGGACGCCGACGCGCGCGACGCCGCGGACTCGGCCGCCTGGTTTCTCGGCGCGGACCGGGTCGCGCTGCTGCCGAGCCGCGGCGTCCACTGGGGCTCCGGGCTCGAGCCGCCGCCGCACCTCGTCGGCGAGCGCGCCCGTGCGCTCGACGTGCTCGCGCGCGGCGGGCTCGTCTGCGCCTCGGCGACGGCGCTCGCAGAAGGGATGCCGCCTCCGGACGACCGGCCCGAGCCGATCGAGGTCGCCGCCGGACAGGAGCCCGGGATCGACGACCTGGCGGAGAGCTTCGCGCTCGCCGGCTACGAGCGCGTCGATCGCGTCGAGGAACGCGGCCAGTTCGCGGTTCGCGGCGGGATCGTCGACGTGTTCCCGACGACGGGACGGGAGCCGCTTCGGATCGAGCTCTTCGGCGACGAGATCGAATCCATCCGCGCCTTCTCGCCCTTCACGCAGCGCGCGCTGCACCCGGTCGAGAGCGCCCGCGTCTACCCGGCGGCCGAGCGCCGGCTCGACCGGCTCGAGCTCGGCGACAGTCCGCTGCTGGCCGAGGAGGGGGCGCCGCCGCCGGTCCCGGACGATCTCGTCTCCCCGCTCGGGCGACCGCCCGACCTCGTCTGGGAGGCGGACGAGGCGCGTAAGGTCGCGCTCGAGGAGCTGAACGTCGAGCTCGACCTGCGCGCGGCGACCGAGCTCGATCCGCTGCCGGCGAACCAGCCGTTCTCGTTCGAGGCGCAGCGGCCGGCGCTCGCCGCGCGTGGGCTCGCCGAGGCCGAGAACGAGCTCGGCGCGCTCGTCCGCGCCGGCCAGCGCGTAGTCGTCGCCTTCCCGCACCGCGGCGAAGCGCTGCGAACGCAGAACCTGCTGCGCCGCGTCGAGGCGCGGCTGCTCGAGCCCGGCGAGCCGCTGCCGGACGAGGCCGAGCTCCTCTTCGCGGTCGCTCCCGCGCGCCGCGGCTTCGTCTGGCGCGAGCTCGGGCTCGTGCTGCTGCCCGACACCCAGGTTTTCCGCAAGCGGCCGCGACGCACGACCGCAGGCGTCGGCCGCGCGCTCCAGTCCTTTGCGGACCTGCGCACGGGCGACTACGTCGTCCACGAGGACCACGGCGTCGGCCGGCTGCAGGCGTTCGAGACGAAGGAGGTCGCAGGCGTCACCCGGGACTACCTGCTGCTCGCGTTCCGCGGCGAGGACCGGCTCTACGTCCCGCACGAGCAGATCGGCAAGGTGTCGCGCTACGTCGGCGCCGACGCGAAGTCGCCGGCGCTCTCGAAGCTCGGCGGCAAGGCCTGGGCGAACCTGAAGAGCCGCGCACGCGAGAGCCTGCGCGAGCTCGCCGGCGAGCTGCTCGCGCTCTACGCGCGCCGCCAACAGGCCGAGGGGCAGGCGTTCGACCTCCGCAACGAGTGGCTCGACCGGCTCGAGACCGAGTTCCCGTACCGCGAGACCGAGGATCAGCAGCGCGCAATCGAGTCCGTCAAGGAGGACCTCGAGGCGCCGCGGCCGATGGACCGGCTGGTCTGCGGCGACGTCGGCTTCGGCAAGACGGAGGTCGCCGTCCGCGCCGCGTTCGCCGTCGCGGTCAACGGCAAGCAGACGCTGATGCTGGTGCCGACGACCGTGCTGGCGCAGCAGCACTGGAACACGTTCCGCGAGCGCTATCGCGACTTCCCGGTGCGGGTCGAGATGGTCTCGCGCTTCCGGCCGCCAGCCGACGTCAAACGGGTGCTCGCGGACTTCGGCGAGGGCAAGGTCGACGTCCTGATCGGCACGCACCGGGTGCTCTCGCGCGACGTGATCCCGAACGAGCTCGGGCTGATCATCGTCGACGAGGAGCAGCGGTTCGGCGTCGCGCAGAAGGAGCTGCTCCGCCAGCTCCGGCTCGAGGTGGACGTGCTCAGCCTGACCGCGACGCCGATCCCGCGCACGCTGCACATGTCGCTCTCGGGCCTCCGCGACATCTCGGTGATCGAGACGCCGCCCGAGGGCCGCCGCCCGATCCGCACCTTCGTGGGCGAGTACGACGAGGAGCTCGTGCAGACGGCACTGCGGCGCGAGCACGAGCGCGAGGGACAGGCGTTCTACCTCCACAACCGCGTCGAGACGATCGACGAGGCGGCGGAGCGGTTGCGACAGCTGACGCCGGAACTGCGCTTCATCGTCGCGCACGGGCAGATGCGCGAGAAGGAGCTCGAGGATCACATGCTCTCGTTCCTCGCGGGCGACGCCGACGTCCTCGTCTCGACGACGATCATCGAGTCGGGCCTCGACATCCCGCAGGCGAACACGCTGATCGTCGAGCGGGCGGACGCGCTCGGGCTCGCCCAGCTGTACCAGATCCGCGGGCGCGTCGGCCGCTCCGACGTCACGGCCCACGCGTACCTGTTCTATCCCGACTCGCAGGAGCTGACAGGCGAGGCGCGGGCGCGGCTGGCGACGCTCGCCGACCACACCGAGCTCGGCGCCGGCTTCGCGATCGCGATGCGCGACCTCGAGATCCGCGGCGCCGGCGATCTGCTCGGCGCGGAGCAGTCCGGGCACGTGGCGGCGCTCGGCTTCGAGCTCTACGTCGAGCTGCTGAACGAAGCGGTGGCGGAGCTCTCCGGCCAGCGGCGCGCCGTCGCCCGGCCCGTGCGGGTGGACGCGCGGGTCGACGCGTACGTCCCGGCGAGCTACATCGGCTCCGAGGCGCTCAAGATCGACCTCCACCGGCGGGTCGCGCTGACCGAGGACGAGGACGAGCTGCGCGAGCTGCAGGCGGCGACCGAGGACCGCTACGGGCCGCTGCCGGAGCCGGTGGAGAATCTGTTCGCGATTCAGGAGGCGAAGCTGAAGCTGGCCCGGCTCGGCGCCGACTACCTCGTCTTCCGCGGCGGGCGGGCGACGGTCGGGCCGCTCGAGCTCGCCTCCGGGGAGCTTCGGGCGCTGCGGGGCCGGATCGACACCGCGGTCTACGAGACGTCGCGGAGGGAAGTTTCTTTAAGGAACGAAGAATTCACGGCCGCGCTGCAATTGGTCGATGCTATGCTCGAAACCCGCCAAGCGGCCTGAAGTCGAGGTCCCGCTTGGCTCTTCGTTCGTTATGAAGCAAACCCGCCTGGTACTCATCCTCGTCGTCTCGGCGCTGCTCCTCGCGGCGTGCGGCGGCAGCAGCGCGCCCAAGTCGGTTCCGAACGACGCAGTCGCGGTCGTCGGCAGCGCCGTGATCACGAAGGCCGCCTACAACCAGGTCCTCGACCAGGCGAAGCGCAGCTACGCGGCGCAGAAGAAGCCGTTCCCGAAGGCCGGGACGCAATCGTTCACGACCCTCCGCGCGCAGATCATCCAGTTCCTGGTCGAGCGCAGCGACTACGAGCAGGTCGCGAAGCAGAAGCACGTCACGGTCAGCGACAAGGAAGTCAACGATCGGCTCAACCAGGTCAAGCAGCAGTACTTCGTCAACCCCGCCGGCCAGAAGCCGGCGACGAAGGCGCAGATCGAGCAGCGCTACCAGGCGCAGCTGAAAGCGCAGGGTCTGACGGACGCTGACGTGCGCGACGGCCTGCGCTACCAGCTCCTGCGCAGCAAGCTCTACGACGCGGAGACGAAGAACGTGAACGTCTCGGACGGCGACGCGAAGAAGTACTACGACAGCCACAAGTCGCAGTACGAGCAGCCGGCGCTTCCGGAGAGCCGCGACGTCCGGCACATCCTCGTCAAGTCGCACGCGCTCGCGCTCGGCATCTACCACAAGCTCAAGGGCGGCGCCGACTTCGCGAAGCTCGCGCTCAAGTACTCGATCGACCCGAGCAAGACGAGCGGCGGCCGGCTGACGATCTGCAAGCAGCAGGCGGTCAGCTGCATCAAGACGGTCGCGCCGTTCGAGGCGGCGGCGTTCGCGCTGAAGACGAACGAGATCTCGAAGCCCGTCCACACGAGGTTCGGCTGGCACGTGATCCAGGCGCTCAGCCCGGTCAAGAAGGCGTCCGCGGCGAAGCCGATTCCGTTCGACCAGGTCAAGGCTGCGATCAAGCAGCAGCTCGTCCAGCAGAAGAAGCAGGACCAGATGACCAAGTGGTGGAACGACACCAAGAAGAGCTACGACAAGAAGACCGCGTACCAGACCGGCTACGAGCCGCCTGCGAGCGCGACGCAGACGACGACCACCGGCTAGTGGCGCTATCCCAGGCGCTCGAAGAGCTGCAGGAGCTCACCGAGCGGCTACGGCGGGACTGCCCCTGGGACCGTGAGCAGACGGCGAAGACGATCGTCCCGCACACGGTCGAGGAGGCGTACGAGGTCGCGGACGCGGCGGAGGCCGGCGACGCGGCCAAGCTGCGCGACGAGCTCGGCGACCTGCTCTTCCAGGTCTACTTCCTCTCGCTGCTCCTGCAAGAGCGGGACGAGGGGGATCTCGAGGACGTCGCCCGCGGCGTCCACGCGAAGCTCGTCGCCCGGCACCCGCACGTCTTCGGCGACGCCGAGGCGCAAACTGCCGGCCGCGTGCGCGAGAACTGGGAGCGGATCAAGCGCGACCAGGAAGGACGCGAGGGGATCTTCCACGACCTGCCGGGCAACCTGCCGGCGCTGATCCGGGCGCGCAAGGTGCAGCGGCGGGCCGCCGCCGTCGGGTTCGAGTACCCGGACACGGCCGGCGCGGTCACCGACCTCGAGGACGAGCTGCGCGAGCTGAAGGACGCGCTCGAGCGCGGCGGCGGCCGGCCGGCGGAGACGGAGCCCGACCCGGCGGTCGCGGCCGAGCTCGGCGATCTCCTCTTCGCGGCGGTGAACGTCGCGCGGCGGGAGAACGTCGATCCGGAGCTGGCGCTGCGCGCCGCGGGCGACCGGTTCGTCGCGCGGGTCGAGCAGGCGGAGCGGCTCGCGGCGGACGCGGGCGCCGAGTGGAGCGAGCTCCCGCTCGCGGATCAGGACCGCTGGTACGACCGCGCGAAGGAGACGCTCTCGTGAGCGGGATCGCGTCCGTTCACGGTCGTCAGGTCCTCGACTCGCGGGGGAACCCCACGGTCGAGGTCGACGTGTGGCTCGAGTCCGGCGCCTTCGGCCGCGCGGTAATCCCGTCGGGCGCCTCGACCGGCGTGCACGAGGCGGTCGAGCTGCGCGACGGCGGCACCGCGTACGGCGGCAAGGGCGTGACGACTGCGGTCGCGAACGTGGAGGGCGAGATCGCGGGAGCGATCCGAGGGCTCGAGGCCGAAGACCAGGAGGCGCTCGACCGGCGCCTCGTCGAGCTCGACGGGACGCCGAACAAGGGGCGCCTCGGCGCGAACGCGATCCTCGGCGTCTCGCTCGCGACGGCGAAGGCGGCCGCCGCGGAGCAGGGCGTCTCGCTCTTTCGCTCGCTCGGCGGCGACGGCGCGCGGACGCTGCCGGTGCCGATGTTGAACGTGATCAACGGCGGCGCGCACGCCGACAACTCGATCGACCTGCAGGAGTTCATGCTGCTCCCGACCGGCGCGGACACGTTCTCCGAGGGCCTGCGCGTCGGAGCCGAGGTCTACCACGCGCTCAAGAGGCTCCTGCACGACCGGGGGCTCTCGACCGGCGTCGGCGACGAGGGCGGCTTCGCGCCGGACCTCGAGTCGAGCGAGGCCGCGATCGAGCTGATCCTCGAGGCGGCCGAGGCGGCCGGCCATCGCGATCGCATCGCGATCGCGCTCGATCCCGCGACGAGCGAGGTGTACGCGGACGGTGTCTACCGCTTCGAGGGCCGTGAGAAGGCGAGCGCCGAGATGCCCGCGTTCTGGGCCGACCTGCTCGACCGCTACCCGATCGTCTCGCTCGAGGACCCGTTCGCCGAGGACGACTGGGACGCGTGGGTGCAGCTGACGGCGGAGCTCGGCGAGCGCGTCCAGCTCGTGGGCGACGACCTGTTCGTCACGAACCCCCGGCGGCTCCGCGAGGGGATCGAGCGGAAGGCCGGGAACTCGATCCTCGTCAAGGTCAACCAGATCGGGACGCTGACCGAGACGATCGAGGCCGTCGAGCTCGCACGCGCGAACGGCTACTCGGCGGTGATGTCGCACCGCTCCGGCGAGACGGAGGACACGACCATCGCCGACCTCGCGGTCGCGCTGAACACGGGCCAGATCAAGACCGGCGCGCCCGCGCGCAGCGATCGCGTCGCGAAGTACAACCGGCTTCTCCAGATCGAGGAGGAGCTCGGCGACCGGGCCGAGTACCCGGGCTGGGATGCATTTCCGCGCTCCGCGCGCTGACGGGAATCCCGCCCCAGACCACGAAGCTACGCTAGGCACGATGGCGACGAGCCCGCCTCGCAGGACGAAGATCGTGGCGACGATCGGTCCCCGCACCGGAACTCCGGACGGGGTTCGGGCCCTCGCCGCCGCCGGCATGAACGCGGCTCGCCTGAACCTCTCGCACGGGTCGCACGAGGAGCACGCGGAGCGCGCGAAGATCGTCCGCGACGTCGACCAGGAGCTGGGGAAGCCGATCGCGATCATCGCCGACCTGCAGGGGCCGAAACTCCGGATCGGCGACCTCGAGCAGCCCGTGCATCTGGCGGCCGGCGACGAGGTCGTCGTCACGGGCGAGGAGTTCTCGCAGAACGGCGAGCTGCCGGTCAGCCCGTCGGTGATCGGCGAGGTGCTCCAGCCCGGCCACGACGTCCTGATCGACGACGGCCTCGTGCGCCTGCGCGTCGAGCGCGTCGAGACCGGCCGCGCCCATTGCGCCGTCGTCTTCGGCGGCACCGTGCAGTCGCACAAGGGCGTCAACCTCCCCGGCGTCCCGGTCCCGATCCCGTCGCTGACGCGCAAGGACATGGACGACCTCGAGTTCGCGCTCGAGCTCGAGGTCGACTTCGTCGCGCTCTCGTTCGTCCGCTCGGCGGCCGACGTCCGCGACCTCAAGGACCTGATCACGCAGGTGGGCTCGAAGGCGAGCGTGATCGCGAAGATCGAGAAGGCAGAGGCCGTCGACGCGCTCGAGGCCGTGCTCGCGGAGGCGGACGCGGTCATGGTCGCCCGCGGCGACCTCGGCGTCGAGATCGGCCCGGAGCTCGTGCCGCTGATCCAGAAGCGGATCATCGTCGCTGCGCTCGACCGCGGGAAGCCGGTGATCACGGCGACGCAGATGCTCGAGTCGATGATCCACCAGCCCGAGCCGACGCGGGCCGAGGCGAGCGACGTCGCCAACGCGATCCTCGACGGGAGCTCCGCGGTGATGCTCTCGGGCGAGACGGCGGTCGGCGACTACCCGATCGAGGCGGTCGCGACGATGGACCGGATCGCGCGCGCCGTCGAGCCGAGCCTCGGCTACCGCCATCAGCTTCCGGAGGCCGAGGACGATCCGACCGTCGGCCAGGCGATGTCCAACGCCGCCTGCGACCTCGCGGAGACCCTCGGCGCGACGGCGATCCTCGTGCCGACATTCAGCGGCCGCACCGCGTCGGCCGTCGCGCGCCTGCGGCCGCGGCGCCCCGTGCTCGGGCTCACGCACCACGACTACGCCTGGCGCCAGATGGCGCTCGAATGGGGCGTGATCCCGCTCTTCATCCCGGAATGCGCCGACGTCGAGGAGCTGTGGGACCGGTCGGTGGGCGCCGCGCGCGACTCCGGCATCGTCGAGCCGGGCGAGCGGGTCGTGATCACGGCGGGCACCGCGGTCAACATCGCGGGCTCGACGAACGTGATCAAGGTCGAGACCGTCTAGCAGGAGCCGCGTGCACGCGGGCGAAGACCCGCGCCATGCCGCCCGCCGGAAAACCGAGGCGCCGGCGCCGGCCGGCGAGGGGCGTGCTCGTGCGCCGCTGGCTCGGCGTCGGCGCGATCTGCCTGATCGCGCTCCTCTACTACCGGCCGCTTCGCACCTACGTGGGCACCCACCGCACGCTCGTCCAGCGCGAGGCCGACGTCCGGGCGCTCAACGCCGAGCGCCGCACGCTCGAGCAGAAGCTGGCGAATTCCGCCACCGATTCCGCCCTGCTCGAGGAGGCGCGCCGGCTCGGTTACGTGCGGCCGGGCGAGCGGTTGTTCATCGTCAAGGGCGTCGAGGCCTGGCGGCTCGCGCAGCGTACGATCCGGCGGCATGGACGATGAAGCCGTCGTCGAGCGCCAGCTAGGCCGCCGCCCCCGCGCGTTCCGCCGCGTCGCCGTCCGCTGCCCGTACGGGCGGCCCGCCGTGACGGAGCAATGGCCGCGCGACGTCAACGGCGACCCGTTCCCCACCACCTTCTACCTCACGTGCCAGTACCTGGTGGCGGCGATCTCGCGGCTCGAGGCCGCCGGCGGGGTCGAGCGCTGGAGCGAGCTCGCCCGAACCGACCCCGAGCTCGCCCTCAGCCTCGAGCGCGCGAACGAGGAGCAGCGGCAACTTCGTCCCGAGCTTCCCGGCGGAATCGGCGGCTCGCAACGCGACGGCAGCCTCAAGTGCCTCCACGCCCACGCCGCCTTCGCCCTCGCCCGGCCGGGCTACGAGCTCGGCGAGCGGATCGTCGCCGAGCTCGGCGAGCTGTGGCCGGATTCAGGTTGCTGCAGCGCGGAATAGCGATGGCCGTGGCGATGGAGCAGACGCGGGTGGAGTGGGAGCGGGGCTACCGCCGTTTCCAGGAAGACGTTCGCGAGACGCCTCGGGGCGAGGCGCTGCTGGCCGAGCTCGAGGCCGTGACGGCCGAGCTGCGCCGGCGCGTCGGGCAGACGTTCACGCTCGCCGAGCTCGGGGACGCCTACTCGCGCTCGGACTCCTGGACGCGGGAGGCGGTCGAGGAGATCGAGCCCGCGGCCGGCTGGCCCAGGCGCCTGGCGACGGTGACCGACGCGGCCTTTCACGTCTACTCGCGCGGCGCGCTCGACTACGAGCCGTGACGCCGAACAACCAGGTGCGGGCATCCGGACGCGGGCGCCGGAAGACGAGGAAGCGCCGCGCGCGCAACCGGATCGTCGTCGGGATCGCGGTCGTCGTTGCCTTCGTTGTCGGCATCGCGCTCGGGCAGGCGCTGCACGACAACCCGAAGCCCGGCGAGCAGACCTCGGTGGTGACGATTCCGCCGCTGACGCGGACGACGCAGCCGTAGGTTAAGAAGGCGGAGCTTTGGGTAGCTTCGCCGAGATGGTGCGGCGAGAGATGCCCGAGCGCCGGGCGCCGACGAGCGACCCGGAATGGCTGACCCTGGGCCAGGCGGCCAAGTACCTGGGTGTTGCCCAGAGTACGATCCGCAAGTGGTCCGACCACGGCCGCGTGCCGGCGTTCTACACGCCGGGTGGCCACCGCCGGTACAAGCGCGCCGACCTCGACGCCTTCCTCAACCGCTCCGGCCCGAACGCCTCCGAGCAATCCGGCCCGGTCGTCCTGATCGTCGACGACGACGAGCGCGTCCGCGAGTACGTGCGCGTGAACCTCGAGATGGAGGGGTACACGGTGCGGGAGGCGGGGAGCGCCCTCGAAGGCCTCGGGGTGCTCGAGGAGGTCTCGCCGGACCTCGTCCTCCTCGACGTGATGATGCCGGAGGTCGACGGCTGGGAGATGCTGCGGCGCGTGCAGGAGCGGCACGGCATCGGCGCGATCCCGGTCGTCATGTTCAGCGGCAAGGTCGACGACGAAGCTGCGGCGGAGGCGAGCGCTCGTGGAGCGCAGGGCTTCCTGGGCAAGCCGTTCGATCCCCAGCAGCTGATCGACCACGCGAAGCAGCTGCTCCCGGTCTGAGCTACGACCGCCGTCTCGAGCGCTGGACCGTCCACCACCGGACGGGCTGGCTGAACCCTGTCTTCGAGGCGCTGTCGTGGATCGGAACCTGGGGCGTCGTCTGGCTCGTGATCGCCGCCGTGCTCGCGCTCGTCTGGCGCCGTCCCGTCGTCTTCGTCCAGGTCGCGCTCGCCGACGTCGTCGCCAACCTGCTCGCGACGCTCCTGAAGGACGGGATCGGCCGCGAGCGGCCGTCGGCGCTCTATCCCGAGCCGAAGCCGCTCATCCACGCGCCCAAGACGGGCTCGTTTCCCTCGGGCCACGCGGCGACGAGCTTCGCCTGCGCGACGACGCTCACGTTCTTCCTCCCGCGCTGGGCGCCGGCGTTCTACGTCCTCGCGGCCGCGATCGCGTGGTCACGCGTCTACAACGGCGTCCATTTCCCGCTCGACGTGCTCGGCGGCGCTGCCCTCGGCGTGCTCGTCGCTATAGCTCTTCGCTGGCTCGTAGCAGTCCTGCAGCGATCACGGCGAGCGACGCAAGCAGGCTGATCCAGATTCCGATTCCGCGCCCGCCCGCGGGCAGGAACTGGTCCGGGATCGAGATCAGCCGGATCAGGACGAAGATCGTCGAGAGCGATCCCAGCGCGATCACGACGAGGCTGTCCGGGATGGTCGGTGGCAATTCGATCCCCGCCTCGCGCAGCGCGACGAGCGCGATCACCGCGAGGCCGATGAAGAAGACGAGCTTCCCGAGCGTGCCCGTGTGCCAGCCGATCACGGCGATGGTCGGGCCGATCGAGTCGGAGCCTGCGTACCAGCCGGTGAACGCCGAGATCGCGAGCACGAGGCCGGCGCTCCACGTGACGGTGTCGCTGATCGCGATCACGCCGGCCGATGCGAACCGCTCGGTGCGGCGGGGGCTGCGGCCGGCGGCGCTGCCTGCGGGATAGGGATCTTGAGTTTCCATGGCTGGCAGTATGGGGAAGTTCGTGCGAAGATTCCGAGGTTGCCGACTTAGGGGTTGGATTTGAGCGGGTACGCGGAGGTTCCGACCACTGCCGCCGACGGCGACCAGACCTCGACCCACGCCGCCGGCGAACACTCCAAGGGTGAGTTCCGCTGCGCCGACTGCGGTTACGGCGTCACGGTCTGCCGCGAGCTGCCGATCTGCCCGATGTGCGGCTGCGAGGCGTGGCGTGCGGTCTCGTGGGCGCCCATGGCGCGTGCCGCGCGCCAGACGAAGCGCTAGAGCCCGAACAGCTTCTGCACCTGGTGCCACATCGCGATGCCCAGGTAGACGCTGAGCGCGAGCAGGGCGATCACGATCAGCCAGAACCGAATGTTGGCGGCCCGGCGCTCACGGGTCTTGCGCTCGCGGTGCAGGCGCCGCGCCCGCTGACGCTGGACTTCGCGCTCGATCGCGCGCGGGTCGGTGATCGGTGGGTCGACGATCTTCTTCGCCGGCTCGGCCATCTGCGGAAGTCTAGGAAGCCTGAGCCGGTCTCGCACGTCCATACTTGGTCCCGGGGCGAATGGTCGGACCGGCCGAGCTGACACGGGAGCGAAGCGAAACGGCGGTGCCGCTGCTTGCGCTCGGCTCCGCGGCGCGGCGGCTTGCCGCCGGTGCGCCGCTCGAAGAGGGGCTGCAGGCGATTGCGTCCGCGGTGCGAGACGGCGCCGGCGCCGACGTCGCGCTGATCCGGCTCGTCGACGACGCGACGCATGCGCTGGAGGCACGCCACGTCGTCGCGACGTCGAGCGCGCTCGCCGCGGAGCTCCAGGGATCCCGCGTGCCGCTCGGCGTCGACTCCGATCCCGCTCAGGTGGCGCAGCGGCTCGGCCTGGGCGGCGGTCTCGACGTGCCGATCCTCGTCGGCGAAACGCTCCGCGGCCGACTCGAGGTCTACCGCGCGACAGGCGGCTTCGGCATCGCCGACGACGCGCTCGTCCGGCTCGCAGCCGAGTACGCGGCGCTCGCGCTCGTCTCCGCGGGCGACGGCGGCCGCGCGCACGCGCTCGCCGCGACGCAGCTCCTCCGGCTCGGCGGCGACGCGCTCGCGACCGGCGTCGACGAGCGGCGCACCGCGGAACAGATCGCGCTCCTCGCGGCGCAGGGAACCGGCGCCGCCTCCGCCGCGGTCTGGCGGATCGGCGCCGCCGGCGAGCTCGAGCTCGCCGGCTCGTACGGCGCGGACGACGGCTTCGACGCCGGCGAGGCCGAGGACGCGCTCGCGGCCAGCGGCCAGCTGGCGATCGGCCCCGGGGCGTGGACGCTGCGGCTCGGCCAGCCGCCGCTCGGCGCGCTCCAGCTTCGGTTCGAGCAGCCGCTCGTCCCGTCGGACGCGATCCTCGACGCGCTGACGACGTTCGCCGCGCGGGCGGCGCACGCGCTCCAGGCGCTCGAGCACGCCCGGCGGCAAGGTGTAGAGCTCGAGCGCAGCCGCGCCCTCGTCGCCGTCGTCGGCCAGGCCATCGCGCAGCTCTCGCTCGCGCACACGCTGGAGACGGCGATCGAACGCGTGGCCGAGCTGCTTCAAACCGAGCGGCTCGCCGTCTACCTGCTCGAAGACGACGGCGAGCGGCTCGTCGAAGCCGCGGGACGCGGCCTCGCGGGACCGCATACGCGCGTCGCCGAGCGGTTGGTTCAGCTCGCCCGCGGCCCGCTGCGCGGCCAGGACGCGATGGAGATCGCGGACGCCCAGGGCGATACGCGCCTGCGACCGGTGCGCGAGCAGCTCGCCGAGACCGGTATCGAGGCTGCGGTCGCGCTCCCGCTCCGGGTTCGCGAGGACTTGATCGGCCTGCTCGCCGTCTACCTCGATCGCGGCCGCGCGCTCTCGGCGGACGAGCTCGCGCTCGTGACGGCGCTCGCCGGCCAGCTCGCCGTCGCGGTCGACAACGCCCGCCTGCACGAGAGCGTCAAGCGCCGCGAGGAAGAGCGCCGAGAGGCGATGGAGGCGCAGCAGACCGCCGCCCGCACGATCGGCTCGCTGTACGAGATCTCGCGGACGTTCGCGCAGAGCCTGTCGCTCGAGACGACGCTCGAGGCCGTCGTGCGCTCGATGGCGGAGCTGCTCGGGATCGACGCCGTCGGGATCCGGATGCCCGACGAGCGTCAGGAAGAGCTGCTGACCCAGGCGCTGTACGTCCGGGACGACCGCATGGCGCCCGCCGTCCGGGCGATCCTCTTCCGCCCGCAGCCGTTCTCCCCGCGGCTGCGCCGCCTGTTCGCCGGCGGCAAGCCGCTGACCCTGACGCCGGCGGCGGCGGGCGACCTCGGCGGCTCGTACGGATTGCTCGTGCCGTTCCTCGAGAAGGGGTCGACCACCTCGATCGTGCCGCTCTCGACCCAGGACGAGGTGCTCGGGACGCTGACGCTGCTTTCGCTCGACCCGGGCCGTCCGCTCGAGCAGCACGACATCGAGCTCGCGCTGTCGGTCGCCGGCCAGGCCGCGCTGGCGCTCGAGAACGCGCGCCTGTACCAGCAGCAGAAGCAGTTCGCGGACACGATGCAGCGCTCGCTGCTTCCCCGCGAGGAACCCGAGCTCGGGGGCATCGAGATCGGGGCCGTCTACGAATCGTCGGCGCACGTGGACGTCGGCGGTGACGTCTACGACTTCCTCGTGCTCGACGACGGCCGGCTCGCCGTCGTCCTCGGCGACGTCACCGGCCACGGCATCGACGCGACCGCCGACATGGCGATGGCGAAGTTCGTCTTCCGCTCGCTCGCGCGGGAGCACCCGGAGCCGTCCGAGTTCCTCGCCGCCGCGAACGAGGTCGTCGTCGACGAGGTCGCGGCGGGGAAGTTCATCTCGATGCTGTACGTCACCGTCGACCCCGACACGGGGGAAGTCGCCTGCGCGTGCGCCGGCCATCCGTGGCCGCGCATCGTCGAGCCCGACGGCGCCGTCCGCACGCTGGCCGCGGGCGGGCTCGTGCTCGGCGTCGAGCCGGGCCAGGAGTACGAGGCCGTGACGCAGACGCTGCCGCCCGGCGGGACGCTCGTCCTCTATACGGACGGCGTGATCGAGGCGCGGCGCGGCGGCGAGCTCTACGGCGACGAGCGGCTCGACAAGGCGCTCGCGGAGTCCGCGGCGCTGCCGGCGGCCGAGCTCGCGCGCGCCGTCGTCGCCGACTGCCGCGCCTACACGGGCGGCGAGCTCACGGACGACTGCGCCGTCGTCGTGATCAAGCGCGCCGATTGAGCGAGTTCCGGCGGCCGGGTGACGGCCGCGTCCTGCGAATCGGCCACCGCGGGGCTGCCGCGGTCGCGCCGGAGAACACGATCGCGTCGTTCGCCGCCGCGCTCGAGCTGGGCGTCGACTTCGTCGAGTTCGACGTCCTCGCGCTCGGCGACGGCCGGCTCGTCGTCGCCCACGACCATCGAGTCCTCCGGCCCGGGGCGCCTTCGCTCGGCGAGGTGCTGGCGTTCTTCGGCGAGCGGTCCGAGGTCGGGCTCCACGTCGACGTCAAAGGGCGTCGAGGCGCCGCGGTTGCACGCGCGCTCGTCGAGCACGGCGTCGTCGGCAGGTGCATCGCGAGCTCGTCGTGGCCGCAGACGCTCCGCGAGCTGCGCGCGGCGGCGCCGGAGCTCGCGGTCGCGCTCACGTACCCGGACGACCGGCGCGGGATCGCTCGCCGACGGCTGGCGCGGCCGTTCGTCCTGCCGACCGTCAAGGCGCTCGGCAAGGCACTGCCGCGCCGCCTCCCGCGCTGGCTCGCGGCCACCGGATCGCGCGTCGCGATGCTCCACTACGCGGTCGTCTCGCGGGCCGCCGTCAGCCGCTGCCACGAGCACGGCGCCGGCGTCTGGGTCTGGACGGTCAACGACGCGTCGCTGCTCGCGGAGCTCGTCGCTCTCGGCGTCGACGGCGTCATCAGCGACGACCCGCGCATCTTCGGGCGGGCGGCTTCTACACTGACGCCGTGAGACGTCGGGCTCTTGCAGGACTTTCGGCGCTCGCGCTCGCCGCGGCGGGCGTCGCGGCCGCGTCGGTCACAGCGGGCGTGCGGCCGCTCTCGGTCCTGACGACGGGCTCGACCAGCACGACGACGACCGCGCCGACGACGACCACGGCGCCCGAGCCGGTGATCGCCGCCGGCGTCTCGATCGGCGGCGTCCAGGTCGGCGGGCTCACGGCCGACGAGGCCTACGCCGCGGTCAACGACGCGTTCTCGGCGCCGCTCGTCCTGATCGTCGCGCGCCACCGGCTCGAGCCGCTGCCGACCCAGCTCGGCGCGACCGCCCGGATCGGCGACGCGATCTCGCGGGCCCGAAACGCCGGCCCGGGCACGCGCGTCCGGCTCGGCGTCACAGTCCACGGCGCCCCGATCCACGCGTACGTCGCGAAGCTGGCGCAGCGGTTCGACAGCGATCCCGTCGAGGCGGAGCTCTTCCTGCGCGACCTGAAGCCGTGGATCGCGAGGCCGCGATTCGGCTCCAGGCTCTACCGGCTGCGGGCCGAGCAGGCGATCGGCGCGGCGCTGCTCGCGAACCGCCGCGGCCCGATCCGCCTGAAGCAGCGCACGCTCGCTCCCGCGGTCACCCGCGCGAACTTCGGGCCGGTCGTCGTCATCCACCGTGGCTCGAACCAGCTCCACCTGTTCGCGGGGATGCGGCCCTGGCGCGTCTTCCCGGTCGCGACGGGTCAGCCGAGCTACCCGACGCCGCTCGGCCGCTTCACGATCGTCGTCAAGTGGCGAAACCCGTGGTGGTACCCGCCGAACTCGCGCTGGGCGAAAGGCCTGAAGCCGGTCCCGCCGGGCCCCGGCAATCCGCTCGGAACGCGCTGGATGGGGCTGAGCGCGCCGGGTGTCGGCATCCACGGGACGCCCGATGCCGCCTCGATCGGCTACTCGGCCTCGCACGGCTGCATCCGGATGCGGATCCCCGACGCCGAGTGGCTCTTCGGCCACGTCCAGGTCGGCACCACCGTCTTCATCGTCTCCGCCTGAGCTCGTGAGCCGCCATCCGCTGCGATTGACGCTCCAGGCGCTCGCCCTCGCCGGAGTCGCCGGGCTGCTCGTGCTGCTCGTCTGGAAGCTGACTCATGACCCCGGGGGCGGCGTCGCCGCCCAGGTGACGAAGGGAAAGGAGCCGAACGCGCCCAACTTCACGCTCGAGCGCCTCGACGGGCGCGGCAAGGTCGAGCTGGCGTCGATCAAGAAGCCGCGCGTGCTCGACTTCTTCGCCTCGTGGTGCGCCCCGTGCGCGTACGAGTCCCAGCGGCTCCAGCGCTACTCGCGGCAGTACGGAAGCCGCGTCGCCTTCATCGGCGTCAACACCGACGACTTCGCCGCGGACGCGCGCCGGTACGTGAAGCGCTACGGGCTGACATACACGATCGTCCGCGAGACCGGACGCAACGTGCTGAACCAGTGGGGCGGGCTGCCGATCCCGCGCATCTTCTTCATCGACCGGCAGGGCAAGGTGATCGGACAGATGGAGGCCGAGGAGGACCTGCCGCGGTACCTGCACAAGCTCGCGGCGCCGGCGTGAGGACGTTCGCGGCCGTCGCCGCGGCCGCGCTCCTCCTGGCCCCCGCGGCGGTCGGGAGCGAGAGCCGCCCGACGCTCAACGAGCTCGAGAACGAGGTCATGTGCCCGGTCTGCGGCACGACGCTCGCGCAGTCGGACTCACCGGCGGCGCAGCAGATCAAGCAGTTCATCCGCACGGCGATCGCCCGCGGGGACACGAAGAGCCAGATCAAGGACGAGCTCGTGCGCAACTACGGCGAGGCGATTCTGGCCGCGCCGCCGAAGCACGGCTTCGACCTCCTGGCGTGGCTGCTGCCGCTCGTCGGCCTCGCCGTCGGCGCCGCCGTCCTGGCCGCCGCGGCCTGGCAGTGGACGCGCGGAAAGTCCGACGAGCCCGCGCCGGCGCCGCCGTCGACGAACGGGCGCGCGCCGCTCGACCCGGAGCTCGAGCGCCGGCTCGACGAAGAGCTGGCGCGGTTCGAGTAGCGGCATGGTCGGTCGGATCCCGGTCGCCTTCCTCGCCGGGCTCGTCTCGTTCGTCGCTCCGTGTGTGCTGCCGCTGGTGCCCGGCTACCTCTCCGCAGTCTCGGCCGTCGAAGCCGGGCGGCTCGGCCAGCCCGGGACGACCAGGCGCGTCTTCCTCGCGAGCCTCCCGTTCGTCGCCGGGTTCACCGTTCTCTTCGTCGCCCTCGGCGCCGGTGCCGGCCTGCTCGGGAACGCCGTCTCGCTGAACTCCACTCGCGTCCAGGCCGTGGCCGGGTTCATCGTCGTCCTCTTCGGACTCGCCTTCATCGGCCTGCTGCCGTTCCCGGAGCGGCTCGTCGCCCCCGGCCTCGTCGGCGAGGCGCGGCGGCGCGGCTCGGGAGCGCTCCTCGGCGCCGCCTTCGCCGTCTGCGCCGCGCCCTGCATGGGGCCCGTGCTCGGGGCAATCCTCGTCCTGGCCGGGTCGACCACCACGGTCGCGCAGGGCGCGGTGCTCCTGCTCGCCTACTCGCTCGGTTTGGCGCTGCCGTTCGTCGTCGCCGGCGTCGCCTTCACGCATGTGATGGGCCCGTTTCGGTGGCTCCGTGACCACTACGTCCTGATCCGCACTGCGAGCGGCGCGCTCCTCGTCGCGATCGGGCTGCTGCTCTTCTTCGACCGCATCTGGTGGCTCAGCGTCGGCTTCAACCGCGCGCTCCAGGCCGTGGGGCTGCGTTGAGCCGCCGCCGCGCGCAAGAGTTTCCGAATCGGCGCGGGTCCGTCACACCCGTGGTATGCCCGCGGCGGTAACGTCGCCTCCGAGGGAGGCGGGAACGAGCCCCACCCGGGTGGGGGTCCCAGGGCGCGCGCGTGTACTAGAGAAGCGGCGCCGGAAGCTCTAGCGAGCCGGCGGCGACGCGCGCCGCGACGCTTTCGAGCTGCTCCAGCAGCTGCCCGACCTCGACGCCGCGGTGCGTCGGGGCGTATGCCGCCAGGCGCCGCTGCGCCTTCGCGAGCTGACGCTCGCAGCCGACGCGATTTCCACGGCCGGCGTGGTACCAGGCGACGGTGACGTGCACGAGACCCTGCAGAAAGTCGCGCTCGGGGGTGGGTGCCTCACGCCACTCGTCCTCGAGCTCTTCGTGCGCTTCGAAATAGGCGCCTGCGCGGATCAGTTCGAGACCCCGGTCGAGCCCCACCTGGCGAGCGTAACAACGAGGTGGAGGCCGCTTTTTGGCGCGTGGGCACAGTGTTACGCTCGCGCGGTGAGGACGATCCTGCTGGCGGGAGTCGATCTCTTCTTTCGCGGCAAGCTCGAAGGCCTGCTTCCCGGGAACCACTTCGTCACGGCGGACAGCATCGACCCGCCCGACCTCGTGATCGCGGACATCGCCCGCGTCGATCCTTACGAGGTCGCGGACACGTTCCCGGACGTCCCGATCCTCGGCTTTTCGAACCACACGGACACGTCCGGCCTTCGCGCCGCACACGAGGCCGGCTTCGACCAGGTGGTCGTCAAATCCGCGCTCGTCGAGCGCGCGAAGGACCTCGTCGAGGAGCTGACCGCCTCAGTAGACTGACCGGCCCGATGACCTACATCATCGCCGAGCCGTGCATCGACATCAAAGACCTCTCGTGCGTCGACGTCTGCCCCGTCGACTGCATCCACGAGTTCGACCGCATCCTCGTGATCGACCCCGAGGAGTGCATCGACTGCGGCGCCTGCGAGCCGGAATGCCCGGTCGAGGCGATCTTCCCCGAGGACGCGCTGCCCGACAAATGGGAGCCGTTCAAGCCGATCAACTACGCCTACGGCGACGGCGCCGCGGCCGTCAACCAGCTGGTCGACGCGTACGCGACCGAGCACAACGTGCAGAATCCGCCGCTCGAGACGTAGCGCGGCGTTACTTCTCGCGGCGTACGGGAACAAAAGGGACGTCTTCTACGGAAGGGGTTTCCGATGCCGAGAGCATGGAGCGCGAAGCGCGAACGCCAGTACGAGCACGTCAAGGAGAGCGAGCAGAAGCAGGGACGCTCGACCAAGCGGGCCAAGCAGATCGCGGCTGCGACCGTGAACAAGGAGCGTGCGCGCTCCGGTGAGGCGCGGTCCTCGTCGTCGAGCTCGACCCGCGACATCTCTTCCGGCCGGCGCGGCGGCCTTCGCTCCGGTACGAACCGCCCGAAAGGGCGCACCAAGGAGCAGCTCTACAACGAGGCCCGACGGCGAGGCATCGAAGGCCGCTCGAAGATGAACAAGACCCAGCTCGAGCGGGCGTTGGCCGGCAAGGGGCGCTAGCGCGTGCGCTCGCGGTCACCCGATACCCGGTAGGTATCGTCCTCGGCCGTGAGACCGAAGACGTTCGATCACGTTGCGCTCTGGGTCGCCGACCGCGACCCGATCGCCGACTTCGTCACGGCGCATCTCGGCATGCATGTGATCGACCGGACGGACAAGTTCACGCTCGTCGGCTCGGACGCCCGGCGCGGCAAGCTCACGCTCTTCGAAGCCGAGGGCCCGCGCGAGCGCGGCGCGCTCGACCACGTCGCGCTTCGCGTCTCGAGCCTCGAGCAGGCGCTCGCCGACCTCCCGGGTGAGCTCGACGTCGACCGTCCCTACGAGGGCGAGGCGTACTTCGACGTGTCCGAAGGCCTGCGCCTCGGGCTCGTCGAGGCCGAGACCGACGTCGAGTACGACCTCGACCATGCGGCGCTCTTCTCGTCCGACCCGGAGGCGACGGCCCGCGCGTACGAGCGGCTCGGCTTTCGTTACGCGCCTCCCGGTGCATCGGGGCGGCCAAGGGTCGTCGTCGGCGGGGCCTGGATCGAGTTCCATCCCGGCGACCCGGGCGCCCCTGAGAAGCCTCTGCTCAACCATCTCGCCGTCCTCGTCGATTCGGCGCACGAGCACATTTCCGAGGCCGAGGAGATCGGGGTCGAGATCGAGAGCGTCGTCGACGCGCCGAACACCTACGCGGTCTTTCTCTGGGGCCCCGAGCGCGTCCGGATCGAGTACGTCGAGCACAAGGCGACGTTCTCGCTCACCTAGCCGTTGCTGATCGCCGGCGCCGGCATGGCCGGCCTCTGCGCGGCCGCGCGGGCGCGTGAGCTCGGCCGGACGCCTCGCGTGCTCGAGAAGGGCGACCGGCCCGGCGGCGCGATGCTGCTCTCGAGCGGCGTCGTCTGGCGGTACCGCTCGCTCGAAGATTTCCGCCGCCAGTGTCCCGACGGCGACGAGAGCCTGCAGCGCCTGATCGTCGAGCGTCTCGACGACGCGCTCGCGTGGATCGAGTCGCTCGGCGCGACGGCGCTCTCGAAGGCGACCTCGAATCCGTTGACCTCGGGTTGGCGGTTCGACACCAGAGAGCTCACGCGGACGCTGGCCGCTAGGGCCGGGGATGTCCGTCTCGGCCAAGCCCTGTTGCCGGGCACCGGGTCCTCTCCCGATCAGCCGGTGCTGCTCGCGAGCGGAGGTTTCCCCGTGCGTCTCGCGCAGCTCTGGGGCCTGCCGCTCCGGGCGACGCCGTGGAGCGCCGGGGACGGCCTCGACTACGCGAAAGCGCGCGGGGCCGTCGCGACCGCGGGCATGGAGGAGTTCTACGGCCGGGCGATGCCGGCGCCTCCGGCGCACTGGGGTGAGAGCGAGTTCGTCGAGTTCGCGCAGGTGTACGGGCGTCACGCGACCGTTCTGGACGAGGCCGGTGAGGAGATCGCCACCGACCCGGCGGACTGGTCCGAGAACGGCCTCGTCCAGGAGATCGCCCGGCGCGGCGGGACGGCGTGGTACGTCGTCGGTCGGGAGGCGCTCGACCGGGCGACGCCTTACGGCACAGTCGCCGATGCGATCGGCAGGGTTCGCCTCGCGGGCGGCACGGTCGAAGAGCGCGAGGATGGACGGCTCGCGGTTCATGTCGTCGCCGCCGTCACGCACACGATCGGCGGGATGGCAATCGACGACCGCGCGCGCGTGCTCGACGGCGACGGCGAACCGATCGAAGGGCTGTACGCCGCCGGCGTCGACGCCGGCGGGGTCTCGACGGGCGGGTACGCGAGCGGGCTCGCCGCGGCGCTCGTGCTCGGAATGACGGCCGCGGAGACCGCCGCTAGCTGAGCGGTACGAGGTACGCGCAGCGGCGCGAGTTGCCCGGGAGCGGGGAGGG
>JBPYFE010000071.1:0-9981 GCA_051986525.1 Gaiellaceae bacterium | reverse complement strand
ACGGCGGCGGTTGCATCGGCTCCTCCGTTTCGGACTCTGGTTCCGTCTCCGCCCCGTGCCGGTCAGAGCTCGCCGAGCGCTCGACGAGCGTCACGAGCGCCCAGGCCCCGGCCATGGCCGGAACGATTCCTTTCCAGGACAGGCCTGCCGCCCAGCAGATCGCGGCGACGAGGATCAGGAACGCCGCTTCGAGCACGAAGCGGATCCGGGCGGGCGTGAGCTTCACGCTCCGGTCTCCTCCTCGGACGCGTCGAACAGGTCGGCGACCTCGTCGCTGACCCGATCCTGGCGGGGCGTCGGTGGCAGCAGGCGAACGTGCTTCGGCGTCGGCTCGGGCTCAGGCTCCGGCGGCTCCTCGGCGCGGCGGCCGAACCACCGACGCTTCGCGCGCGGTTGCAGCGGCTCGAGCCGCGGCCGCGCGGGCGGCTCCTCGGCGGCGGGTTCTGGTTCGGGCTCAGGCGCCGGCTCGGGCGCTCGCTCGGGCTCGGGCTCGGGCTCGGCTTCGAGCCCGGGCTCCGGCTCGGGTTCTGGCTCGGGCTGCAGCTCCGGTGCCGGTTCCGGCTCCCGCGGCGAGGGCTCCGGCTCGACGATCGCGACCTCCTCGCGGATGGCGAGCGCCGAGACGATCACGGTCTCGGGCTCGATTTCGGGAACGGGCTCAGTTTCTGAAGCCGGCTCCGGCTCCGAAACGGGCTCGGGCTCCGGAAGCGGGTCCGCCGCGGCCTCGGGCGCGACCACGACCGGGGGCTCGGGGTCAGGCTCCGCCTCGACGGCCGCCGGCGGCGCGACCGCCGGCGTGTAGTACGGCCGGCGCCAGGCCGGCACGGTCGCCCAGAGGCGCTCGGTGGTCAGCTCGAGCAGCGCCACGATCAACCAGCCGAGCACCATGATCAGCACGATCCAGCGGGTCGCGAGGTCGGCCAGGCCGGCGCCGACCGCGAGCGCGATCAGGAACAGCGTTTCGATGGCAAAGCGCGGCCCGAGGCGTCCAGGCATGACGCCGAGAGACTAGCGCTCTGTCTCGCCCGGCTCGTCCGTGGAAGCGTGCTCGTCCGCAGGCGGTTCCGCAGCCGGTTCGGAGACCGGCGGCTCGACCGGCTCGGGGACGCTCAGGGGCGGTGCGCCGCCTGCCGGAGGCGACGGCGCAGCCGGCGGAGCGGGAGTCTCTTCACGACCGGCGGCCGGGCCGCGGCTCGCCTCGGTCGCGGCCTGCGCGGCCTGGACGATCTGGTCGACGACGCCGCCGATCGCCTCGTCGCCGAGACCGGCGGCGGCGAGCAGCTGCTCGGCGCCCTGTTGGGCGCGAGCCAGGACGGCTGCGGCCTGCGCGCGCGCCCACTCGAGCGTCTGCTCGACCTCGGCGCGCGCCGAGTTCGTCAGATCCGTGGCCTGGTGGCGCGCCTGCTCCAGCAGGCGGTTCGCGCGCGCCTCGGCCTCGCGAACCTCCGCCGTCGACTGGCGCTGCGCCTCGGCCTGCAGCTCGCGCGACTCGTTGCGCGCGTTGTTCATCATCTCCGCGCGCTGGCGCTCGCTCTCCTGCCGGTAGCGCTCGACCTCGTTCTCGCGCTCCTGCAGCTCGCGCTGTCGGCGCGTGACCTCCTCCTCCGTCCGCCGGAGCTGCGAGGCGGAGGCCGTCTGGGCGTCGCGTTCGATCGTGTCGGCCATGTCGGCTGCGGCACGGATCAGATGCAGCGCGTCCATTCGCACCGCGTGACCGGTCGGCTCGACCTGCCCGCTTCGCGCCGCCGCCTGGAGCACGCGGAGCTGCACCTGCAGCTGCGTCGCATGGCGGCGGAACGCCTCGAACGACTCGCGGACGCGCTCCGGGTCGTAGCCCCCGCCGGGGAGCTGCGGGAGCTCCTCGACGCTCGGGAGCGGGGTCAGGGACGGTTGTGCTCTGCCTTCGGTCGTCATCGGCTCGAAAAGTATGGCGACTCCATCGGCGGATTCGCCAGCCGGCGTTAGCGGAACGCCTTAGCGCGCGCCTTCTTTCTCGACCGTGACGTCGATTCCTAGCTCGGCGAGCTGCTCGCGCGTGACCTCCGTCGGCGCGCCGCTCATCGGGTCGACTCCGGCCTGGTTCTTGGGGAAGGCGACGGTGTCGCGGATGAACGGCTCGTCCAGGAGGGCCATGGTCAGCCGGTCGATCCCGGAGGCGATCCCACCGTGCGGCGGCGCGCCCATCGCGAGCGCGTCGAGCAGGAAGCCGAACTTCTCGCGCTGCTCCTCGGGCGAGATGTCGAGCAGCCCGAAGACCTTCGCCTGCAGGTCGGCCTCGTGGATCCGGAACGAGCCGCCGGCGATCTCGATCCCGTTGACGACGAGGTCGTAGGCGACCGCGCGTGCCGCGCCGGGGTCGGAGTCGAGCAGCTTCACGCCCTCGTCGTTCGGCCGCGTGAAGGGGTGGTGCACCGCCGTCCAGCGGCCCTGCTCCTCGTCCCACTCGAGGAGCGGGAAGTCCGTCACCCAGAGGAAGCGCCACGCGCCGCGGTCGATCAGGTCGAGCTCGCGCCCGAGGTGCAGCCGCAGCGCGCCGAGCACGCGCGCGACCATCGCGGGCTCCGCCGCGGCGAAGAGGAGCGTCGTCGCAGGCTTGCCGTCGAAGCGGTCGAGCTCTTCCTGCGAGAGGAACTTCGCGATCGGCGACCGAACCTCGCCCTCCTCGTCGTAGACGAGGTACGCGAGCCCCCTCGCCCCCCACTCCTTCGCCACCGCCTCGAGCCGTTCCAGCTCGGCGCGCGAGAACTCCTGCGGCGCACGGAGGAAGCGGACGCAGGGGGCGTTCGCGAAGACGCCGAACTCGGAGCCGCGGGTCGCCTCGGTCGCGTCCTCGATCTCGAGCCCGAAGCGCAGGTCGGGCTTGTCGGAGCCGTAGCGCGCCTGCGCCTCGTCCCAGGTCATCCGCCGGAACGGCGACTCGATCTCGTCGCCGATCGCGTCGCGCCAGACGCTCTGCATCGTCCGCTCGATCAGCGCGAACAGGAACTCCTGGTCCGGAAAGGCCATCTCGACGTCCAGCTGCGTCAGCTCCTGCAGCCGGTCGGCACGCAGATCCTCGTCCCGGAAGCAGCGGGCGATCTGGTAGTAGCGCTCGAACCCGGAGATCACGAGCAGCTGCTTGTAGATCTGCGGCGACTGCGGCAGGGCGAAGAAGCGGCCGGGCTGGAGGCGCGTCGGGACGAGGAAGTCGCGGGCGCCCTCGGGCGTCGGCTTGGCCATGACCGGCGTCTCGATGTCGACGAAGCCGGCCGCCTCGAACTCCCTGCGGATCGCCGCCACCGCCTTGGCGCGCGTGCGGATGTTCCGCTGCATCGTCTCGCGGCGCAGGTCGAGCCACCGGTAGCGGATCCGCAGCGTCTCGTCGACGCCCTCCTCGTCGAGCTGGAACGGCAGCGGCGTCGAGCTCGACAGCACGCGGAGCGTGTCGACCTGAAGCTCGACCTCGCCGGTCGGCAGGTTCGGGTTCACGGCCTCGGGCGCGCGGGCGACGACCTCGCCCTCGGCTTGGAGGACGAACTCGTTGCGAATGTGATGCGCCGCCTGGGCGGCGTCGGCCGCGCGCTCGGGGTTGACGACGAGCTGGCAGATCCCGGACTGGTCGCGCAGGTCGACGAAGATCAGGCCGCCGTGGTCGCGGCGCCGCGCCGCCCAGCCCGCGAGGGTCAGGCGGCGCCCCACGTGCTCGGGCCGGACCTCGCCGCAGGGAAGGTCGCGCCAGCTCATCGGACGAGCGTCTCCCGAAGCCGCTCGAGCGGAACCTCGACGTCCTCGAGCCCGGCGCGCCGGATCGTGGCGCCGTCGGCCCGGACGATCACCGTCAGCTCGGCGTTCGCGCGCCCGGCCTGCGTCAGCTGGCCTTTCAGCGACCGGCCGGCGTAATCCGTGTCGCAGGAGACGCCGCTGCGCCTGAGCTCGGTCATCAGCGTCAGCACCTCGGCGCGCGGCGCCTCGCCGTCGACGACGAAGAAGGCGCCGATCGACGGCGGCGGCGGGGGCTCGACGGCCCCGTCCTCGAGCGCGAGCAGCAGCCGCTCGATCCCGGCGCCGAAGCCGACCCCCGGCGTGGCCGGCCCCCCGATGTCCTCGGCGAGGTAGTCGTAGCGCCCGCCGGCCGAGATAGTGCTCTGTGCCCCGTGCTCGGGGCCGACGAACTCCCAGGTCGTGCGCGTGTAGTAGTCGAGCCCGCGCACGAGCGTCGGGACGAGCTCGTACTCGACCTCGTACGCGTCCAGGTGACCGCGCACGGACTCGAAGTGCTCGCGGCACGGACCGCAGAGCGACTCGCCGATCTTGGGCGCGCCCTCGAGCGCGCTGCGCACCTGCTCGTTCTTGACGTCGAAGACGCGTAGCGGAGACGTCGCCCGCTTCTGGCGCGCGTCCTCGTCGAGAGCGTCGTCGTGCTCGTCGAGCCACGCGTTCAGCCTTTCGAGATAGGCCGGCCGGCACTCCCGGTCGCCGATCGAGTTCAGCTCGAGCCGGTAGTTCTCGACGCCGAGGTTCCGGAGCAGCTGGTCGTAGAGCTGGATCACCTCCGCGTCCACGGCCGGATCCTCGGAGCCGATCGCCTCGACCGAGGCCTGGTAGTGCTCGCGGTAGCGGCCCTTCTGCGGGGCGGCGTAGCGGTACATGGTCGCGATCGTGTAGAGCTTCTGCGGCTGCGGCTCGCGGTGGAGGCCGTGCTCGAGGTACGAGCGGACGATCGGCGCCGTTCCCTCCGGCCGAAGCGTCAGCGAGCGGCCGCCTCGGTCCTCGAACGTGTACATCTCCTTCTGGACGACGTCGGAGCCTGCGCCGGAGGTGCGTGCGAACAGGTCGGTGTCCTCGAAGACCGGGGTCTGGATTCGTCGGTAGCCGTAGAGGGCGCAGATCCGCTCGATCTCGTCGGTCGCCTGCCGCCACCGCGGTTGCTCGGCCGGGAGAACGTCGTGGGTTCCCCGGGGCGCCTCGAACTTCGGGCTCATGACGCGCGCAGCTCGGTGAGGAACGGATTGCGCTCGAGCTCGTGTCCGAGCGTCGTCCGCGGGCCGTGTCCGGGGAAGACGATCGTCTCCGGTGGCAGCCGCTCGGCGAGCGTCGAGATCGAGGCCACGAGTGTGTCCCAGTCCGCGAACGGCAGGTCGGTCCGCCCGACCGAGCCGGCGAAGAGCAGGTCGCCGGAGAACAGGCAGCCGTCGGCGTGGTACGCGAGGTGGGCCGGCGAATGGCCCGGCACGAGCAGCGTCGTGAAAGTGATGCCGGCGAGCTCGAGCGTCTCGTCGCCTTCGAGCAGGACGTCCGGCGTGTACGGGCGCAGCTCGACGCCCGGCGGCGTGAAGTCGTTGATCCGCTCGAGCGCGACCCTTTCGAGCGCCGCCATGTGGACCGGCGCGCCGGTCGCCTCCGCGAGGTCCGCGACGCCGCCGAGATGGTCCCAGTGGCCGTGCGTGAGCAGAATCGCGGCGCAGTTCGCTCCCAGGCGTTCGAGCTCGGCGAGGAGCCGGTCGGCCTCCGCTCCGGGGTCGATGACGACGGCTTCGCCTGCGTCCTCGTTCGCGCGCACGAGGTAGCAGTTCGTCGAAACCGGGCCGAGCTCGAAGCGTTGCACCGACAGGCTCACGGCAGCCGAGTCTAACGGCGTCATGACCGCCGACTCCGGCAGCGCCGGCCGCTGCGCAACGGCGAGATTTCACGCAACCGTCACGAACGCAGCACACCTACGCGCGCCTTTACCGCGTACCCTCGGGTTGACCCCCATGGGCGGGTGGGGGCTAGGGATGGAAAGCGCCGGCACGCGATTCGAGGGCCGGCGGCCGACCGCACGGCCGCCTTGGCGCTTGTACCATCAGCCGCCGTGCGCAGCTGGAATCTGCGGGAGATCGAAGCGGACGGCGGCAGCCGCTCGCCCGTGGTGCTCGACTCCGACGATGCCGCCCGCGCCGTCCTGATCGTGCTCGAGCCGGGGCAGCAGCTCGGCGATCACCAGGTCAAGGAGCATGCCTTTCTGCTCGTCGTCGACGGCGCCGTCCAGGTCGAGTCGCACGGCGACACGACGAGCGCCGAGGCGGGAACGATGTTCGCCTTCGATCCCGACGAGCGCCGCGCCGTCTCGAGCAGCGACGGGGCCCGCGTTCTCCTTCTGCTGGCGCCGTGGCCGGGCGAAGGGCACTACCGCGGCGGCGACCGCTCGGCCGGCTAGCGCTTCCCGTCCCGTTCCGACCGGCGCAGGAACGCGCGGTACGCCGTGCGGTCCATCAGGTACGTGAGCGGGATGAACAGCACCGAGTACGCGAGCGACGCCGCCAGCTTCGGCAGCAGCGCCTGGTGCTTGTTCACGAGCGAGAAGACGATGAAGAAGAGGGGGAAGAAGAGCGCCGCGCGGCGCGCCGATCGTGACCACGAAGGCGGGTTCTGCCGGCGAAGCGTCGCCTTCGACCCACCGCCGCCCTTCTTCGAGTTCTTCGGCTTTCCGTCACGGGGTCGCGCCGGCTTCGGCTTCGGCTCGTCGGGCGGAGCCTCGAGCTCCTGGCCTTCCGCGTCGACGTAGACGTACTCGTAGTCGTGGCGCCGCTCCTTCTGACGTCGGCGGCGCTGCTTTCTCGAAGGCATCCCGCCAAGCCTAGCCCGCTCGAGACGAGCTTCAGCGTCGCCAGGCGACCGTGCCGCCCACGATCACGATCGAGACGACGTCGCCGGCGAGGTGATACGCGAGGTAGCGCCAGTCGGGCGCGTCGAGGAGGACGACATCGGCGGCGTAGCCCGGCGCCAGGCGGCCGATCTCACCGGCGCGGCCGAGGACGTGGGCCGCGTTCACGGTGCACGCGGCGAGCGCCTCGCCCGGACCGAGGTGCAGCTGGGTGCAGGCGAGCGAGCAGACGAGCGGCAGGCTCTCCGTGTACGAGCTCCCGGGGTTGAAGTCCGTCGCCAGCGCGATCGCGGCGCCGGACTCGACGAGCTCTCCGGCCGGCGGCATCGGCCGGTCGAGGAAGAGCGCGCTCGCGGGGAGCAGCACCCCGACGACGTCGCTGCCCGCGAGCGCGCGGATGCCGTTAGCGGTCGTCGCCTCGAGGTGGTCGACCGAGCGCGCGTCCAATTCGATCGCGACGTCGATCGCGCCCTGGTCCGTGAACTGGTCGCCATGGAGCCGAAGAGCGAGGCCGGCGTCCGCGCAGGCCGCCAGATAACGCCGCGCCTGGTCGGCGTCGAACGCGCCGTCCTCCACGAAGACGTCTGCCGCCTCCGCGAGCTGCGCGGCCTGCGGCAGCACCTCGTACAGCGCGAACTCGAGGTAGGAATCGGCATCGTCGAACTCGGGCGGAACCGCGTGCGCGCCGAGCCAGGTGGGAACCCCGCCCGCGTTCCGGATCGCGCGCAGCGACGCGAGCTCGGTCTCGCGGTCGAGGCCGTACCCCGATTTGGCCTCGAACGTCGTCGTCCCGTGCCGGAGCATCGCCGCGGCGTGTCGCTCGACCGCGGCGAAGAGCCCAGCCTCGCCGGCAGCGCGCGTGGCCCGGACGGTCGAGAGGATCCCGCCCCCGGCGGCATGGAGCTCCTCGTACGAGGCGCCGCGGGAGCGCAGCTCGAACTCGTCGACCCGGTCGCCTGCGAAGCACGCGTGCGTGTGGCAGTCGACGAGGCCCGGAATCGCACACAGACCGCGGCCGTCGAGCTCCTCGACCTCGCCGTCGAGCGCCCCGAGCTCGCGCATCCGCCCGACGGCCTCGACGCGGCCGCCGGCGCAGAGGACGTATCCGTCCTCGACGACGTCGACGTCACCGAGCTCGGCGCCGCGCAGCGGCACGGATACTCCGGCCGGAGTCGCGACCTGCGCGAGGTCGCGGATCAGCAGCCTCGCCGGCGACGCCGGGGGGTCGTTCACGCGAGCTTCACTCGCGCGCGCGAGGCTCCATCGGGAGCTCGAGCCCGTGCTTTTCCGCCTCGTCGATCGCGATCCGATAGCCGGCGTCGGCGTGACGGATCACGCCGGTGCCGGGATCCGTCGTCAGCACGCGCTCCAGCCGTTCCGCCGCATCGTCCGAACCGTCCGCGAGGACGACCATCCCGGCGTGGATCGAATTGCCGATGCCGACACCGCCGCCGTGGTGGACGCTGACCCAGGTCGCCCCCGCGGCGACGTTCAGGAGCGCATTCAGGATCGGCCAGTCGGCGATCGGGTCGGAGCCGTCGGCCATCGCCTCGGTCTCGCGGTACGGGGACGCGACCGAACCGGAGTCGAGGTGGTCGCGGCCGATCACGACGGGCGCACTGACCTTGCCGGTGCGGACGAGCTCGTTGATCCGAGCGCCGGCGCGGGCGCGATCGCCGTACCCGAGCCAGCAGATCCGCGCAGGCAAGCCCTGGAAGGCGACCCGCTCGGGCGCAAGTTCGAGCCAGCGTTGCAGGGCCGGGTCGTCGGGGAACAGCTCGAGCAGCGCCTCGTCGATCGCCGCGATGTCGGCCGGATCGCCCGAGAGCACCGCCCAGCGGAACGGCCCGATGCCGCGGCAGAAGAGCGGTCGTATGTAGGCCGGGACGAATCCCGGATATGTGAAGGCGTCCTCTACCCCGGCCTGCTGCGCCTCCCCTCGTAGGTTGTTGCCATAGTCGAAAACGTAGCTTCCGAGTCGGACATACTCGAGCATCCCTTCGACGTGTCTCGCGATCGACTCGCGCGAGCGGCGCAGGTACTCGTCCGGGTCGGCCGCGCGGAGCTCGGCGGCCTGGTCGACCGACAACCCGACCGGCACGTAGCCGTTGAGCGGGTCGTGCGCGGCGGTCTGGTCTGTGACGAGATCGAACCGTTCGCCGCGCCGAGCGAGCTCGGGCACGAGCTCGGCCGCGTTGCCGAGGACGCCGACGGAGAGCGCCCGCCGCTCGGACGCGGCACGGCGGATCCGCTCGAGCGCGTCGTCGAGCGAGCCCGCTACCTCGTCGAGGTAGCGCGTCTCCAGCCGGCGTTCGATCCGCGCCGGATCGACCTCGATGCAGAGGATCGCCGCGCCGCAGAGCGTCGCCGCGAGCGGCTGGGCGCCGCCCATCCCGCCGAGCCCGGCGGTCAGGATGGTCCGTCCGGCCAGGTCCGGGGTGCCGAAGTGGCGCTCGCCCGCGGCGGCGAACGTCTGGTAGGTGCCTTGCAGGATCCCCTGCGTGCCGATGTAGATCCAGGAGCCCGCCGTCATCTGGCCGAACATCGTCAGCCCGAGCGCCTCGAGGCGGCGAAACTCGTCCCAGGTGGCCCAGCGGGGGACTAGCAGCGAGTTCGCGATCAGCACGCGGGGGGCGCCGGGATGGGTGCGGAAGACGCCGACCGGCTTGCCGCTCTGGACGAGCAGCGTCTCGTCCTCGCCCAGGCGAAGCAGCGACGCGACGATCGCCTTCAGCGCCTCGTGGCTCCGCGCGGCGCGCCCGGAGCCGCCGTAGACGATCAGCTGTTCCGGCAGCTCCGCCACCTCGCGGTCGAGGTTGTTGAGCAGCATCCGAAGCGGCGCCTCGGTGACCCAGGAGCGCGCGTTGAGCTCGGTGCCGCGCGGCGCGCGAATCGCACCGAGGTCGCCGCAGAGCTCCTCGACCTTTGCCTCGAGGCCGGCCACGGCGCTCACCGGCGGTCGCGCTCCTGCAGCCGCTGGCGGAAGCGCCACCAGCTCCAGCCGGTGGCGAGCACGAAGAACGCGAAGGCGATCGCCACTCCGCGACCGAGGCCGCCGCCCGTGATCGCGGTCAGGAGCACGATCACGCCGGCGAGGATGCCGTAGACGATCGCGCTGTCGCGGAACGGATGCTCCGGGATCCGGTCCTCACCGCGCGACCACTTCATCGCAGAGCCCCGGCCTCGGCTTCGACCGCGGCGACGAGCGAGCCGTCGCGAACGGAGGCCGACGCCCGTTCGATGTCGGCCGACAGCGGGCGGTCGTCCGTCAGCCGCGGCGAGATCCCTCGCACGGCGTCGCGGGCGGCGCGCGGTCCGACGCCCGGCTCGAGCGGCGCGAGGAACTCGATCGCCTGCGC
>JBPYFE010000070.1:0-13306 GCA_051986525.1 Gaiellaceae bacterium | reverse complement strand
TATGAACGATGCGGCGGGCGAGCTCGCCGGGCTCACGCAGGACGAGGCGGCGAAGCGGATCCTCGACTGGGCGGCCGAGCGCGGGCAGATCGAGAAGCGCGAGAGCTACCGCCACTCGGTTCCGACGTGCGAGCGCTGCAAGACCCGGATCGAGCCGCTGATCTCGCTGCAGTGGTGGTGCCGGATGGACGAGCTCAAGCAGCCGGCGCTCGCCGCCCTGCGCGAGGGCCGCGTCCGCTACCACCCGCCCTCGCAGCACCGCTACGCGATCGACTCGCTCGAGAACGCGCCCGACTGGAACATCTCGCGCCAGCTCTGGTGGGGTCACCAGCTCCCGGTCTGGTACTGCCCGGACGGCCACGTCACGGTCGCCGAGACGGAGCCGGAGGCCTGCGCCGAGTGCGGGTCGGAGAAGCTCGAGCGCGACCCGGACGTGCTCGACACCTGGTTCTCGTCGGCGCTCTGGCCGTTCGCGACGCTCGGCTGGCCGGACGAGACGCCGGACCTGAAGACGTTCTACCCGGGCGACGTCTCCGTGACCGCTCGCGAGATCATCCGGCTCTGGGAGAACCGGATGATCTTCTCGGGCCTCGAGCTGCTCGGCGAGATCCCGTTCACGGACGTGATCATCACCTCGACGATCCTCGCGCCCGACAAGCGGCGCATGTCGAAGAGCCTGGGCACCGGCATCGACCCGCGCGACGTCATCTCGCAGTACGGCGCCGACGCGACGCGCTACGGGCTGCTGAAGATGTCGTCCACGCAGGACGTCGCATTCTCGTACGGCGCGATCGAGGAAGGCCGCAAGCTCGCCAACAAGCTCTGGAACGTAAGTCGCCTTCTACTGCAAGCAGCAGAAGGCGAGGTAATGCCCGAGCAGGGGCCGAAAGAGCTCGAAGAGCGGTGGATCGTTGCGAGGCTTGATGCCGCCCAGTCGCAGATCAATGGCGGCTTGTCTGATTTCAATTTCGCGGCCGTTGCGACTGCGCTATACCGGGTGACCTTCGACGACTTCTGCGACTGGTACGCGGAAGCCATCAAACCGCGAATCTACGCCGGCGATCGGGAAGCGCAGGCGACCGCCCTCTCGAATCTGGAGCGGCTCCTGAAATTGCTGCACCCCGTGATGCCCCATGTTTCCGAGGAGATTTGGACGCAGCTTCCGAATCGCGCGACGCGGCTGATCGTTGCGCCGTGGCCCGAATGGGACGGGACGATGGCCGAGACGCAACTTGAGTTCGCACCAATCCAGACGGCAGCCGAGTTGTTCCGCCGAGCAGGCGTGCGAGTGCCGCTCAATGACGAGCAGGCGCGAATTTTCGAAGCAGTGGTCAAGCCTGAGCGAGCGAAGGCGAACGGAAACGCCGACGCGGAGATCGCGCGCCTGAACAAGGAAGTCGAGCGGGCGGAGAAGATGCTCGCCAACGAGCGCTTCGTCGAGAACGCCGCGCCCGAGGTCGTCGAGGCCGAGCGGGAGAAGCTCGCCCGCTATCGCCGCGAGCTCGATGCACTCTCAGGCTGACTGGGTCGCGTCGCTCTCTCCGTGGCCGGAGGAGTTCGGCCTCGGGCGGATGCGCGCGCTGCTCGCCGAGCTCGGCGAGCCGCAGCGCGCGTTCGCTGCGATCCACGTCGTCGGCACGAACGGCAAGTCGACCGCGACGCGGCGGGCGGCCGCGTTCCTCGCCCGCGAGGGGTCGACGGTCGGCGCCTACACCTCGCCGCATGTCTCGGGCTGGAGCGAGCGGATCCAGGTCGACGGACGCGATGCGGACTTCGAGACCGCGGTCGAGCGCGTCCACGAGGCGGCCGAGCGGATCGACGCGACGCAGTTCGAGACGCTGACGGCCGCTGCGCTCGCCGAGTTCGCCGCCGCCGGCGTCGACGTCGCCGTCGTCGAGGCCGGCCTCGGCGGCCGCCTCGACGCGACGAACGTCCTCGACGCGCAGGTCGTCGTGCTGACGAACGTCTCGCTCGACCACACCGAAGTCCTCGGCAACACGCGCGACGAGATCGCGCGCGAGAAGCTCGCCGTCGTCGCTCCCGGTGCGACGGTCGTGCTCGGCGAGCCGGAATGGGCCGAGCTCGCGCGGTCGTTCGGCGCCGGCGACGTGGTCGCCTCGGACGACGTCGGCCGGACCGCCGCCGAGCGCTTCCTCGGCCGGCCGCTCGCCGGCGACGTCGAGGTCGAGCTGCCCGGTCGTCTCGATCGGATCGGCGAGGACGTCTTCGCCGGCGCGCACAACCCGGCCGGCGTCGAGTGGCTCGTGGCTCGGCTTCCGCGTGCCGATTACGTCGTCTGTGCCGCCGTGCTCGCAGACAAGGACGCGAGAGCGATGCTGGCGACGCTTCGCCGCATCGGCGATCGTTTCGTGGCCACGCAAACGGAAACCGAACGCTCACTTGCAGCAGATGACCTGGCGGAGCTCGCGAGGGAGTTGTTCCCCGCTGTCGAATCGGTTGCAGATGCAACAGCTGCCCTCGCTCGTGCCCGCGAGCTCGCCAGGCCCGACCGCGGCGTGCTCGTCACCGGCTCGCTCTATCTCCTTCGAGACCTCTCGAGTCGCGTGGAAACCGTACGATGACGGGGTTCGGCGAGCGTCTGAGCGTGTTCGCGGTGGCGCTGATCGTGATCGTCATGGTCGTGGGCCTCGCGTTCGGCGCGGGCTATCTCGTCGGGAAGCTCCTTCTCTGACCGGAGCGTGGACGTGATTCATCCGAACCAATTGCTCGCCGCTGGGACGTTCGGCTTCTTCAGCACGGACACCTGGCACCTCGTCGAGAACCTGGCGATCCTCTTCGTCGCCGTCTTCTGGCTCGCGATCGGCGTCTGGGTGTTCAAGGACGCGCGCCGCCGGATCGAGGACCCGTGGCTCGTCGCCATGGCGACCTTCATCGGCCTGATCCCGCCCTTCGTCGGCGCGCTGATCTACCTCCTGCTCCGGCCGCCGGAGTACCTCGAGGAGGTGCGCGAGCGGGAGCTCGAGATCCGCGCGATGGAGGAGCGGCTCTCGACGCGAGACCTGCACTGCCCGGTCTGCCGCGCGCAGGTGGAGGCGAACTTCCTCGTCTGCCCCGTCTGCACGACGAAGCTGAAGCAATCGTGCGTCAACTGCAAGGCGCCGCTCGAGGCGCTCTGGCAGGTCTGCCCGTACTGCGAGACGCCGGTCGAGAGCGCGCCGACGGCGGAGTTCGGCAAGACGCAGTGGCTCGAGCCTCGCACGCGTAGAGAGCGGCGGCGCGCCGAGTAGACTGCGGCGGCCTTGGCCGCGGAGCAGACCCTCGTCCTGATCAAGCCAGACGCGGTTCAGCGGCGGCTCGCCGGCGAGATCCTCTCGCGCTTCGAGCATCGCGGCCTCGAGGTGCGCGAGGCTCGGCTGCTCACCGTCGACCGCGCGCTCGCCGAGGAGCACTACGCCGAGCATCGCGAGAAGCCGTTCTTCGGCGAGCTCGTCGAGTTCATCACCTCGGCTCCGACGCTCGCGCTCGTGCTCGAGGGCGAGTCGGCGATCTCGGTCGTGCGCACGACGATGGGCGCGACGAACCCGGCCGAGGCGGCGCCCGGGACGATCCGCGGCGACCTCGCGCTCGCGATGCCGGACAACCTCGTCCACGGCTCCGACTCGCCTGAGTCGGCCCGGCGCGAGATCGCGTTGTGGTTCGCGGATGGCAGCTCGTAGCTCGATCGAGCGCAACCGCGACGCCTGGACCGAGTGGGCGGCGGAGTACGTCGAGAACGCGGAGCAGTCCTGGGCCCAGGACGAGATCACGTGGGGCATCTGGCGCCGGCCCGAGGCGGAGCTGCAGGCGCTGCCCGACGTCGCGGGGAAGGACACCGTCGAGCTCGGCTGCGGAACCGCGTACTTCTCGGCCTGGCTGGCGCGGCGGGGCGCGCGGCCCGTCGGCGTCGACCTCACGGCGGCGCAGCTCGAGACGGCGCGGCGGATGCAGGAGAAGCACGGGCTCGAGTTCCCGCTGGTCGAGTCGGCCGCCGAGAGCGTGCCGCTGCCCGACCGGTCGTTCGACCTGGTGCTCTCCGAGTATGGCGCCTCGATCTGGGCCGACCCGTACGAGTGGATTCCGGAGGCGGCGCGGCTGCTCCGGCCCGGCGGCGAGCTCGTCTTCCTCGTCAACGGGCTGCTCTCAGTCCTCTGCATGCAGGAGACGGAGATCCCGCCCACGAACGAGCTGCGCCGGCCCTACTTCGAGCTCCATCGCGTGGAGTGGCCGGAGGATCCGAGCGACGACTCCGTCGGCTACTACCTCGGCTACGGCGACTGGATCCGTCTCCTTCGCCGGAACGGCTTCGAGGTGCTGGACCTGATCGAGGTGCAGGCGCCGCTCGACGCCGGCCCGCACCGCTACGCGGCGCTGCCGACGAGGGAGTGGGCGCGGCAGTGGCCGTCCGAGGAGATCTGGCGCGCGCGTAAGCCGGCGTGAGCGCGCCGCCGGCGCCGCCGCTCGTCCTCGCGTCGCGCTCGCCGCAGCGGCGCGCGATCCTCGAGCAGCTCGGGATCCCGTTCGAAGTCGTCGTGCCGTCGTTCGAGGAGGAGCCGTCCGGCGCCGATCCGGTGGAGGAGGTCGAGCGGCGGGCGCAGGGCAAGGCGCGGTCCGTCGTCGGCGCCGCGGACGGGCGGCCGGTGCTCGGCGTCGACACCGAGGTCGTCCTCGACGGCCGCGTCTATGGGAAGCCGGCGGACGAGTCGGAGGCCGAGGCGATGCTGGAGGCGCTGTCGGGGAAGACGCACGAGGTCGTCTCCGGGCTCTGCCTGCTGACGCCGGGCTGGGAGGAGCTCCGGCACGAGGTGACGCGGGTCACCTTCCGTTCGCTGACGCCGCGGGAGCTCGGCCTCTACGTCGCCGCCGACGAATGGCGGCAGCGCGCCGGCGGCTACGCGATCCAGGGTCGCGGGGCGGCGCTCGTCGAGCGGATCGACGGCGACTACCTGAACGTCGTCGGGCTCCCGGCGGCGTTGCTCGTCGGTTTGCTCGCCGAGCGGTTCTCCGGCGTCTACGGCTACGGATGAGCGACCTCGTCGTCGGCGAGGACGGCAACGCGCGCTGCCGCTGGGGCGCCGGCGACGAGCTGTACCGCGCGTACCACGACGCCGAGTGGGGCCGGCCGGTCGGCGACGAGCGCGGGCTGTACGAGAAGCTCTGCCTGGAGTGCCTGCAGAGCGGCCTCTCGTGGGCGCTGATCCTCCGCAAGCGGGATGGGATTCGCGACGCGTTCGCCGGGTTCGACCCGGACGTCGTCGCGCGCTTCGGCGAGCGCGAGATCGAGGAGCTCCTCGGCGACGAGCGAGTGATCCGCAACCGGAAGAAGCTCGAGGCGATAGTGCGCAACGCACAGGCGACGGTCGACGCGCGGGACGAGACGCCGCTGCCCGAGCTCGTCTGGAGCTTCCGCCCGGCGCAGCAGCGCCGCGCGCCGCGCGGATACGGAGAGCTGCCGTCGCTCACGGACGAGTCCAAGGCGCTCGCGAAGGAGCTGAAGCGCCGCGGCTTCGTCTTCGTCGGCCCGACGACCGTCTATTCGACGATGCAGGCGGTCGGCGTCGTCAACGACCACCTCGAAGGCTGTTTCGCTCGCGTCGCGGTCGAGGCCGCTCAGCAGGACTTTTGCGGCCGTGATAGCTAGACTCGGCGCGGGTCGATGGGGATTTTCACGTCGCTGACCGGGTTCGGGGGCCGCGATATGGCGGTGGACCTCGGCACCGCCAACACGCTCGTGTACGTGCGCGGCCGAGGGATCGTGCTCTCCGAGCCGTCGGTCGTCGCGATCGACCAGCGCTCCGGCGAGGTTCACGCCGTCGGCGTCGAGGCCAAGCGGATGCTCGGTCGAACCCCGGGGACGATCAGCGCGATCCGGCCGCTCAAGGACGGCGTCATCGCCGACTTCGACGTCACCGAGCAGATGCTCCGCCACTTCATCCAGAAGGTGCACCAGCACCGGTTCGCCCACCCCCGCGTCGTCGTCTGCGTCCCGTCGGGCGTCACCGGCGTCGAGAAGCGCGCGGTCGAGGAAGCGACGCTCAGCGCCGGCGCGCGCCAGGCCTACCTGATCGAAGAGCCGATGGCCGCCGCGATCGGCGCCGGCCTGCCCGTCTCGGAGCCGACGGGGAACATGATCGTCGACATCGGCGGCGGCACCACGGAGGTCGCGATCATCTCGCTCGGCGGCATCGTCGTCAGCCAGAGCATGCGCGTCGGCGGCGACGAGATGGACGAGGCGATCATCCAGCACATCAAGACCGAGTACAAGCTGCTCGTCGGCCAGCAGACGGCCGAGGAGATCAAGCTGGAGGTCGGCTCGGCGTTCGACCTCCGCGACGAGGTGCAGGCGGAGGTTCGCGGCCGCGACATGCTGACCGGCCTGCCGAAGACGGTGATCCTGAGCAGCGAGGAGGTCCGCAGAGCCCTCGACGGCCCGGTCGGCCAGATCATCGACGCGATCAAGTCGACGCTCGACAAGACGCCGCCCGAGCTGGCCGCGGACATCATGGACCGCGGTATCGTCCTCGCCGGCGGCGGCGCGCTCCTCCACGGCCTGGACGAGCGACTGCGCTACGAGACGCAGATGCCGGTCCACCTGGCCGAGAGCCCGCTCACCTGCGTCGCCGTCGGCTCCGGCCGCAGCCTCGAGGAGTTCGAGGCGATCCACCGCTCCTCGCGCGCCCGCCGCAACGGCCGCGCGTACGCGTAGGCGAACCCAAAACCTTCGCTGACGATGGTCCGGCTCCTTCCCTACACTTAAACGCTCGTGCCTCGCAACCGCTCAGCGAAGCTGGCGGTCTTGGGGGCGGGGGTCCCGCGCTCGAGGCCGGTTGGATACTCGTCACGCCAGTCCAGCGCCGTCCGGCGCCGGGTCGTGGCAGCCGTGCTCGTGCTCGTCTCGATCGCACTGATCACGGTCTACTTCCGCGAGTCGAACAGCGGCGGACTGCACAAGGTCCAGAGCGCCGGTGCGACCGTGCTGAAGCCGTTCGAAGTCGGCGCCGAGCGCGTCGCGCGGCCGTTCCGCGACGCCTACGGCTACTTCGCGGGGCTCGTCAGCGCGAAGTCCGAGAACGGCCGCCTCCACCGCGAGCTCGACAAGGTCCGCCAGCAGGTGACGCAGAACGCGACCGCGGCGAGCGACAACGTCGAGCTGCGCCGGCTCCTCCACTTCGTCCGCAGCAGCTCCTTCCCGAACGGCTACGACTACCGCGCCGCGACGATCATCGCCCGGCCGAATCCCGACTTCGCCCAGCAGGTGACGATCGACGCCGGGCACACCTCGGGCATCGTCGAGAACGACGCCGTCGTCACCGGCGACGGGCTCGTCGGCGTCGTCTCTAAGGCGGCGCGAAACGTCGCACTCGTCACCCTGCTGACCGACGACACGACCAACGTCTCGGCCCGCGACGTCAACACCGGCGCGATCGGGATCGTCAAGAAGGGCCAGTCCGGAATGAGCTTCGACCACGTCACGAAGGACGCGAACGTCCAGCAGGGCGACCAGCTCGTCACGGCCGGCTGGAAGTCCGGAGACCTGAGCTCGATCTACCCGCGCAACATCCCGATCGGGACGGTCACGCAGGTCGGCCAGAACGAGGTCGACCTCTACAAGCACGTCCAGGTGCAGCCGTTCGCGAACCTGAAGTCGATGAGCTCCGTGCTCGTGCTGATCCCGAAGCGATGACCGCCGACATCGCGAAGGGGGCGGCGGTGATGTTCGTCGCGGCGATCGTCGAGGTGACGCTGCTCTCCGGGATCGACGTCTTCCACGGAGCGCCGGATCTCGTCCTGGTGACGCTCGTCGCGGTCGCTCTGCTGCGCGGCGCGATCTTCGGCGCGGTCGCCGGCTTCGGGGTCGGCCTCGTCGTCGACACTGCGACGCTGCAGACGCTCGGGGTCAGCTCGCTGCTGCTGACGATCGCCGGCTACTGGATCGGGCGCTATGGCGAGACGACCGGCCGCGACCGGACACACGCGCCGTTCGTCTCCGTCGCAGTCGTCACGATCCTCTACTCGGTCGGCGCGATGATCCTCCACTACATGCTCGGTGACCCCGTCTCGGCCGGCCGGGTGCTCGTCGACGCGCTGCCGTTCCAGCTGCTCTTCAACCTCGTCCTGACACTGCCGGTCTACGCGCTCTGCCGCCGGATCTTCCGACCGCCGGCGACCGGCCTCGAGGAGGTGCGGCTGCTTGGCTAGTACCGGCGTCCGCGCGCGCACGCGCGCGGGCTCGAACGGGAACGGGCAACCGCCGCGGACCTTCCTGCCGCGCGACCCGCGCGCAGCCGAGCCGTTCCGCCTGACGCCGCAGGGCGCCTTCCGGATCGCCGTTCTCGGCGCCGTGGCGCTCGCGATCTTCGGGATCCTCTTCTTCCGCCTGTGGGCGCTGCAGGTGCTCGCCGGGCCGAAGTACCTCGACGCGGCGCTCAGCAACCAGATCCGCTCGATCCCGGTCGAGGCGCCTCGGGGGCCGGTGCTCGACCGCAATGGAAATCCGATCGTGACCAACAAGCCGACGACGTCGGTGCAGCTGACGGTCGACCTCCCGAAGACGTGGTCGGCGCGGCTCGACGAGCTCCGCCGCCTCTCGCGCGTGATCCACGTGCCGGTCGCGGTCATGGTCGCCGAGATGAAGCGGCGCGGCGGCGATCTCTCGACGCCGATCACGATCCAGCAGTCGATCCACCGCCCGCAGCTGCTCTACCTCTACGAGCACGATCGGGACTTCCCGGGCGTGCAGCTGCAGTCGAGCTTCGTGCGCGCCTACCCGTACCAGGCGCTCGGCGCGCAGCTGCTCGGGAGCCTCGGGACGATGACGCCGCAGGACTACAAGGTGCTGCGCGCGAAGGGCTACGCGCTCAGCGACCGCGTCGGCGCGGGCGGGATCGAGTCCGAGTACGACGCGTACCTCCGCGGCAGGGACGGCGTCTCGCAGTACCGCGTCGACGCCTTCGGCCACCGTTTGACCAGGCCGGTCGACGCCGTGACGCCGTCACCGGGGGAGGCGGTGCGACTGACGCTCGACATGAAGCTCCAGCGCGCCGCCGAGCAGGGGATCCGCGCCGGCATCGCCGCCGCGCACGCGTCTCAGTGCGTCGGCTGCTGGGCCTCGAACGGCGGCGCGATCGTCGCGCTGGACCCGCACGACGGCTCGATCCTGGCGATGGCCTCGTACCCGAGCTTCCAGCCGAGCATCTTCACCTCGCGCGACCCGAAGAAGCTGAAGCCCCTGCTCAACGCCGAGGCCGCTCGGAAGGCGAACTACCCGTCGCTGAACCGCGCCATCTCCGGCGTCTATCCGGCCGGCTCGACCTTCAAGCCGGTGACCGCGCTGGCGGCGCTCGAGGAGCGGCTGGTGACGCCGTTCGACAACCTGCCGTGCACCGGCGTCTACCACGTCTACGACAAGTACGGCAACGTCATCCCCGGCGGCACCTTCAAGAACTGGGATCCGTTCGTTAGCCAGCAGATGAACCTGTCGACCGCGCTCGGCGCCTCGTGCGACACCTATTTCTACGAGCTCGGCTACCGGTTCTACAAGCTGCCGGCGGCGCGGAGGCATCCGTTCCAGGAGTGGGCCTCGCGCTTCGGCTTCGGCCGGCCGACGGGTGTCGACCTCCCGGGCGAGGTCGGCGGCCTGCTGCCGACGCCGGAATGGCGCCAGGCGATGTACACGAAGAAGACCGACCCGAACTGGCAGGTCGACCGGCTCTGGAAGCCGGGAGACTCGATCCAGCTCGCGATCGGCCAGAAGGACCTGCAGGTGACGCCGCTGCAGATGGCGCGCTTCTACGCGCTGATCGCGAACGGCGGCCGCCTCGTCCAGCCGCACATCGCGGCGGACGTCGAGGAGGTCGGGACGAAGACGGCGTCCGGGCGCGTGCTCCACAGCTTCGCGCCGGGCCCCGCGCCGAGCGTCGACATCGACCCCGTCTACCTCGACGCGGTCCGCAGCGGCCTCTACGAGGCGACGCATGCCTCGTTCGGAACCTCGACCTCCGTGTTCGGGACGTTCCCGGTCCCGGTTGCCGGCAAGACCGGAACGGCCGAGAAAGCCGTCAGCATCCCCGGCTTCACCGGGAAGATGGACCAGTCCTGGTGGGTCGGCTACGCGCCGGCGGACAACCCGCAGATCGTCGTCGCGGCGCTGATCGAGAACGGCGGCCACGGCGGCACCGCAGCCGCCCCCGCCGCGCTGAAGGTCTTCGAGGCGTACTTCAACAAGAAGCCGACGCAGGTGTCGGTCCCGGTGAAGAGTGATTGAGGCCGTCGACACCAGGTCGCGCGGGCTGCGCTCGCGCCGCGCCGAGGCGGTCGAGGCGGCGTCGTTCGCGCGCCGGCTCGACTGGATCCTGCTCGCCGCGACGGCCGGGCTCGTCGGCTACGGCCTCTGGTCGATCGCCGACATCACGCGCAACGACGTCACCGGCGACCCGCACTTCTACCTCGTCCGCCAGGTCGCCTACGCCGTCATGGGCCTGGTCGTCCTCGTCGGCGTCGTCTTCATCGACCCCGAGTACTACCGCCGCTACAGCCGCGCGATCTACGGGACCCTCGTCGGCATGCTCGCGATCGTGCTCGTCGCGGGCGCGGTGACGCGAGGGTCGAAGCGCTGGCTCGACTTCGGCTTCTTTAAGTTCCAGCCGTCCGAGTTCGGGAAGGTGCTGATCGTCCTCTTCCTCGCCGGCTTCCTGGCCGACCGGGCGAAGCGGATCAACGAGAGCCGAACCGTGCTCGCCGCGATCGGACTCGCGGCCGGGCCGATCTTCCTCGTCTTCGTCCAGCCCGACCTCGGGACCGCGCTCGTCTACACGGCGGCGCTGATGGGGACGCTCTTCATCGCCGGCGCGCGCTGGCTCCACCTCGGCGCGATCGCGGCGATCGGGCTCGTCGCGGCGCTGCTCGTGCTCTGGATCCTGCCCGCCCGGGGGGTCAACGTCCTCAAGCCGTACCAGCGCGACCGGCTCGTCTTCTTCATGCACTCCGAGAGCGAGCCGCGCGGCGCGACCTACAACGCGACGCAGTCGCGGAACGCCGTCGGCGCCGGCCAGCTGACCGGCCGCGGCGTCAAGGGCGCGACGCAGACGAACCTGAACTTCCTCCCGCACCACGCGACCGACTTCGTCTTCGCCTCGATCGCGGAGCAGCGCGGCTTCGTCGGCGCCGCCGTGCTCCTGCTCCTCTACCTGCTCGTCGTCTGGAGAGGACTGAAGGTGATGGCCGGCGCCCGCGACGCTTTCTCGGCGATCGCCGCCGGCGGGATCGTCTCGGCGCTCCTGTTCCAGATCTTCATCAACGTCGGCATGACGATCGGGATCGCGCCGATCACCGGCATCCCACTCCCGTTCGTCAGCGTCGGCGGTTCCGCGATGATCGCGAACCTGCTCGCGATCGGGATCCTCGAGGCGATCCACGTCCGAGGTGGCGGCGCGCGCGTTCGCCGACGCTGAGGCACGCGCCGAAATCCTTTCCTATAGTTCTCCGCCGTCAGGCAAACCTTTAGGAGGGGAGCAGGTGAGCAGACGTTTCGCGCGGCTCTTGGTCGCGCTCTCAGTGGTCGTGTTCGTGTCCGTCGTGCTGGCGGCGACAGCGAACGCGCAGAACTACATCGTGCTCTACAAGAGCCAGTCGGTCGGTGCCGACGTCGGCTCGACGATCCAGAAGGCGGGCGGCTCGCTCGTCTACACGTATCCGCAGATCGGCGTCGCGATCGCGAGCTCGGACAGCTCGTCCTTCCGCGACAACATGCTGAAGGACAACCGCGTCGACAACGTGTCCGGGACGGGCGGGTTCGCAACGCATCTGGACGGCTCGCAGACGCAGGACGCGGGCGGCGGCGGCTCGACCGGCGACCTGCCGAACGCGCCGGCGACGGACGGCGACACGTTCAGCGGCCTGCAGTGGGACATGCAGAACATCCATGCGCCGCAGGCTCACGCGATCACAGGCGGCAGCCCGTCCGTGCTCGTGGGCGACATCGACACCGGGATCGACTTCGGACACCCGGACCTCGCGCCGAACATCGACGTCGCCGACAGCGCCAACTGTCTGACCGGCGCGCCGGTTCCCGGAACCGCGGCTCTGGACGACAACGGCCACGGCACGCACACCGCCGGCATCATCGCCGCGGCGAGCAACGGGATCGGCATCGTCGGCGTCGCCCCGAACGTAAAGATCGCCGCGATCAAGGCGGGCAACGCCGACGGCTTCTTCTTCCCCGAGGCCGTCGTGTGCGCCTTCATGTGGGCGGCGACGCACCACGTCGACGTCACGAACAACAGCTACTTCGCCGACCCGTGGGAGTACAACTGCCGGAACGACCCGACGCAGCGGGCGATCTGGAAGGCGGAGCAGCGGGCGATCCTGTACGCCGAGCAGAACGGCGTCACCGTCGTCGCTGCCATGGGCAACGACGCGGACGACGTTGCTCACCCGACGACCGACGTCACGAGCCCGGACAACACTACGCCGGAGCAGCGGGCGATCACGAACGCCTGCGTGATCGTTCCGGAAGAGGTGGCGGGCGTCATCGGTGTCAGCGCGACCGGCAGCTTCGAGCAGGGCACCAACGCCGGCCAGTATCCCGACCACCTGAAGTCGTTCTACTCGAGCTTCGGTGTCGGCGTCACGGAAGTGGCGGCGCCGGGCGGCGACTCGCGCTACGGCAAGCCGCCCTTCACCGGGCCGGCCGGGCGCGTGCTCTCGACGTGGCCCGCCTATCTGGCGAACACCGCGAACTGCTTCCTGCCGGGGCGGGGATTCACCGACAACGGCGCCCCCGGTGCCTTCTACTGCTACCAGCAGGGCACCTCGATGGCCTCGCCGCACGCGGCGGGCGTGGCGGCGCTGATCGTCAGCCGCTACGGCGACCTGAAGAACCCGCAGAACGGGAAGATGCGGCCGAGTCAGGTTGCTGCGTACATGCAGCAGACGGCGGATCCGCAGGCCTGCCCGACGACGTTCCCGTCGACGCCCGTCCCGTATCTGTCGTTCCTGGGCGTCAACAGCGGTCTCGTCCAGCAGTGCCAGGGCGGTCCCGGCTACAACAGCTGGTACGGCAACGGAGAGGTCGACGCGTTCAACGCAGTCACCAAGAGCTCCGGCAACAACGGCTAGAGCCGGCTCGCACCGAAACGAAGAAAGGCCCGCAAACGCGGGCCTTTCTCGTTGCCGTCCGGTCCTGGTCCTACGCTTCGCCAATCGACCCGGAGGTGGACGCATGGCCGCCACACGCGAAGCCGAAGAGCTGCTGATGATCGAGGAGGCCGATGCCTGGTTCGAGTACCTGGAAGCCACCCGCGCGCAGTCC
>JBPYFE010000069.1:0-9365 GCA_051986525.1 Gaiellaceae bacterium | reverse complement strand
GCGCTCTCCCTCTGCCCCGACCTGACGCTCGTCGAGCAGGACCCGGCGACCGCGGAGCACGAGTGGGAGCAGCTGCTGGCGCGGCTCGAGGACTCCGGCTTCGCCGTCGAGTCGGCGGCGGTCGGCTGCGTCTACTTCGAGTCGCGCGGGGTCGAGCGGCTCTACGGCGGCCTCGAGCCGGCGCTGAAGCGTGCGCTCGCAGCCGTCGGCCCGGCGTGGGACGCCCGGATCGGCGCGGCCGAGCGGCGGTTCGCCGCGCTCGCCGCGGCCAACGTCGCGCGTTCGGGTCAGGTGCTGATCGTCTCCGACCGGAAGACGCGCGAGTTCCTGGCGCCGTTGCCGCTGACGCTCCTGCCCGTGGAGCCGGAGCGCCGCGAGGAGCTGGAGGAGCTCGGGGTACGAAGGCTTGGACAGCTTGCTGGGCTACCGGGCGCCGCCGTTGCCGAACGATTGGGGCCGGACGGCCGGCGGGCCTGGAGCCTGGCGAGAGGTGAGAAGCGCGGCAAGGTCCGCGCGCGAAAGGTCGCGACCGCCCTCGTGGAGACTCTCGAGTTTCCCGAGGCGGTCGCGAACGAGCTGACGCTCCGCCGGGCGCTGGGGGCACTCCTCGACCGGCTCCTCGCCCGGCCGGAGCGCGGCGATCGCGCCGTCCGCAAGCTTGCGCTGTCCGCGAAGCTCGTCGGCGGGGGATCGTGGCGGCGGACGGTCACGCTGCGCGATGCGACGGCGGAGCGAGACCGCCTGCGGCTCGCGCTCGCGCCGAAGCTCGCCGAGCTGCCGGCGCCGGCGACGAAGCTGGGAATCGAGGTGGTCGAGCTCGCGCAGTCGACCGGCCAGCAGCTCGAGCTCGTCCGCGCCGAAGGCGCCGAGCTGCGTGCACATCTCAGCGAAGGTCTACGGCAGGTGCGTGCCGGAGCGGGCTCCGGCTCGGTCTGCTCGGTGGTGGAGGTCGCTCCCTGGTCGCGAATCCCCGAACAGCGAGCGCTGCTGGTTCCGCGCGACGATCTCTAAGGCGTCGCTTGCGATGCCGCATTAGAGGCCGCGCCGACATGCGCGGCGCGGCCGTTCATCCCGGTTTGCGATGCCTCTAGCGCCGTCCGTTGGTTCCGCGCGACGACTGAACGCTCCTGCTTCGGCGCTCGTCGAGACGCATCTCGATGGTTCGCCGCGGAGCGTCAACCGCCAGCAGGTAGCGGTCGTGCGCGAGGAGTGGCGTGTCGTCGACCGCTGGTGGACGGAGCAGCCGATCGACCGGCGCTATTTCGACGTCGTGCTCGCGAGCGGCGAGAACGCCGTCGTCTTCCTCGACACGGAGGCCCAGAGCTGGTTCACGCAGCGGGCCTAAATGCTTGTAACAGTATGTTACTTAGCTTGCGCTCGGCTCGTCGTGAGCGCCCGAGAGCTTGTAACAGTCTGTTACTTGCCTTCGCTACGGCTCTAGGTCAGCAACCAGACGTGCTCGAGGGCCAACGCTGCGACCATCTAAACCTGGCTCTAGGTCAGCAACCAGACGTGTTCGAGGGCCAACGCTGCGAGCAGCGCTGCCAGTGCGACGGCTGCGCCGAGGCGCTTTCCGTTCCGGGCGAGGACGAGGGCGACGAGGACCGCCGCGAGGGTCTCGACCGCGAAGAACGTCCCGGCGACGACCGAGATCGTCCCGTTGAGCGCGCAGCCGCCGGCCGGGGTGGGGCCGGTGCACGCGGTGTTGCGATCGGCGCCCCAGCGCGCGACGACGGTGCCTTCGGCCTGGGCGAAGATCGCGGCGGCGAAGGCGACGCCGAGCGGCAGGACGAGCTTGGCGCGCATCCCAATTGCTATCGGCGCTGCGAGCTTGAGGCTGAACTAGCGGCGGAGCCGGCCGGCGAAGCCGCGGTCCGGGGCGTGCAGGTTGAGCACGCGGAGCGGCTCGGAGCCGGCGACGGCGAACCCGTGCCGCGCGCCCGGCGGCGCGGCGATGAAGCAACCGGGCCCGAGCCGGTGGACGTCCTCGCCGGCGGTGAAGTCCCCCTCGCCGCCGAGGACGAGGAATGCGTCGACGAGGTCGGCGTGCGTGTGCGGGTCGACCCCCTCGAAGCCGGGGGAGAAGGTCATCTCGAAGACCGAGAGCTCGTCGAGCTCGCCCTTGATCAGGTGCGAGGTGGTGTCGCGGCCGGCCGGCTCGCCCTCGCCGGCGGCGCTGAAGATCGCCTCCTCGAGCGGGCGGCCGCCGCCGGGCGGCGGGTCGAACTGGTCGAAGCCCTCGTGACCGCCGCCGCGGAGGACGTTGCCGAAGCCCATGCTCGGCGCGTGGACGTTGAGGAAGATCGCGGTCGCGTCGCTCGAGTTACGGAACGTGTGCGTGACGTTCGGCGGCGCGCACGCGAACGTGCCGGGGCCGCCGGTGAACCGCTCGACCTCCGGGCCGAGCCCGAACTCGACCTCCCCCTCGAGCACGTAGAACGCGTCTGCGTGCTCTCGGTGGACGTGCGGGTCCGGGCCTTTCTCGCCCGGCTCGTAGCGGAACCGCGAGACGATGATCTGCTCGAACTCGCAGAGGATCTGGATCGTCCGCTCGGGGCGGTCGGTGGTCGTCTCGCCCTCGCCGGGGCCTAGGAGCACCGGGTGTACGTCGAGCTCCACGCGCATTCAGCCTATTCGTTCCTCGACGGCGCCTCGCTTCCGGAGGAGCTCGCGATCCGCGCGGCGGAGCTCGGCTATCCGGCGCTCGCGCTGACAGACCACGACGGTGTCTACGGCTCGCTCGAGTTCGCGCACGCGGCGAAGGCGTTCGGCGTCCGCTCGATCACCGGCGCGGAGGTGACGCTGGACGACGGCTCGCACGTGACGCTGCTCGTCGAGAACGCCGCCGGCTACGCGAACCTCTGCCGCCTCCTCACGGCGGCGCACGCGCGGACGCGCCTGCCGGGGAAGGAGCGCGAGCTGCTCGAGCCGGCGCTGCCGTTCGAGCGGCTGGAGGAGCGGGCCGACGGCCTCGTCTGCCTCTCCGGTTGCGCGGGGAGCGGCCTCGCCGTCCGCAACCCGAACCGCGCCGCGCAGCTCGCGAGGGCGTTCGGCCGCGACCGCTTCTTCGTCGAGCTCCAGCGGCCGTTCGCCCGCGGGGACGCGCACCGGAACGCGCGGCTGCGCGAGCTCGCGGAGGAGATCGGCGTCGAGACCGTCGCGACGGGCGACGTGCACGCGCACAGTCCCGGGCGCACGTCGCTGCAGGACGTGATGGTCGCAATCAGGCACCGGACGTCGCTCGACGGCTGCGAGGCCGAGCGGCGCGGCAACCGGGAGAGCATCCTCCGGGCTCCCGACGAGATCGCCGAGCTCTTCCCGCACGACCGCGCCGCGGTCGAGCGCACCGGCGAGCTCGCCGAGCGCCTTCAGTTCGACCTCACCGAGGACCTCGGCTACCGCTACCCGGACTTCTCGGAGAATGGCGAGCCGGCGATCGCGCAGCTGCAGGCGGTCTGCGACCGCGCCTTCGCCGAGCGCTACGCGAGCGCGAACGGACACAAGCGGAAGGCCCGCCGCCGTCTCGACGAGGAGCTGAAGCTGATCGACGAGCTCGGGCTCGCCGGCTTCTTCCTGCTCCATTGGGAGGTGCTCGAGCTGGCGCGCGAGCTCGCCGTCGAGGTGCGCGGCAAGGGCTCGCCGCGGGGGACACTGCCGCCGGGGCGCGGACGAGGGAGCTCGGTCGGCTCGATCGTCTGCTACCTGACCGGCCTCTCGCACGTCGATCCGGTCGCGGCCGGCCTCTCGCTCGGGCGATTCCTGAACAACGAGATGGCCGGCGTTCCGGACATCGACCTCGACTTCCCGCGCGACATCCGCGAGAAGCTGCTTCCCGCGGTGAGCGACCGCTACGGGCGCGAGCATGCGGCGCTCGTCGCGAGCTTCTCGACCTACAACGCGCGCGGCGCGATCCGCGACGTCGGCAAGGCGCTCGGGCTTCCGCACGCCGAGCTCGAGCGGCTCGCGCGCCTGACCGAGGGGAACCCGCGCCGGGTCGCCGACGAGGTCGCGTCGCTGCCGGATGCCGAGACGAAGCTCCGCTCGCCGCGCTGGCGCGCCTTCTGCGAGCTCTGCCGCGAGATCGGCGGCCTTCCGCGCCACGCCTCGCAGCATCCGGGCGGGATGGTGATCTCGAGCCGGCCGCTGGTCGAGCTCGTGCCTGTGATGCCGGCCGCGATGGCCGGGCGGCAGCTCGTGCAGTGGGACAAGGACTCCTGCTCGGATGCGGGCTTCCTGAAGATCGACCTGCTCGGGCTCGGGATGCTGTCCGCGGTCGAGGACTGCGTCGAGCGGATCTCGATTCGCGAGCGCGAGCCGTTCGACCTCTCGCGCGTCGCGCTGGACGATCCGGACGTCTTCGACGACATCCAGCGCGCGGACACGGTCGGGGTCTTCCAGATCGAGAGCCGCGCGCAGATGCAGTCGCTGCTGCGGACGCGGCCGGAGAACCTCGACGACCTGACCGTCCAGGTCGCGCTCGTCCGTCCGGGGCCGATCCAGGGGAAGGCGGTCCATCCCTACATCGCGCACCGGCAGAAGCTCCGGGAGGATCCCGACTTCGTGCCGCCGGTCGAGCACCCGCTGCTCGCCGAGCCGCTGCACGACACGCTCGGGGTCGTCGTCTTCCAGGACCAGGTGCTCGACGTGGCGATGGCCGTCGCCGGCTTCTCGGTCGGCGAGGCGGAGGGCCTGCGCCGCGCGATGAGCCGGAAGCGCAGCGAGGCGGCGATCGAGGCCTACCGCGGGCGCTTCGTCGACGGCGCCGTCGGCCGGGGCGTCGACCCGAAGACGGCCGACCTGATCTACGACAAGCTCGCGGGCTTCTCGGGCTTCGGCTTCCCGAAGTCGCACGCGGCGGCGTTCGGCCTGCTCGCGTACCAGTCGACGTGGCTGCGCCACTACTACCCGGCCGAGTTCCTCTGCTCGCTCCTGAACGCGCAGCCGATGGGCTTCTACCCGCCGGCGACGCTCGTCCGCGACGCGCAGCGGCGCGGGGTGGAGGTGCGGCCGGTCGACGTCAACGCGAGCCAGGCGAAGTGCGCGCTCGAGGGCGAGGCGGTCCGGTTCGGGCTCGAGTACGTCTCGTCGCTCGGCGAGGCGGGCGCGGTCGCGGTCGTCGAGGAGCGGGAGCGAAACGGGCCGTACGCCGACGTCCGCGAGCTGGCGCGGCGGTTGCAGCTCGACCGCGACCGGCTCGAGGTGCTGGTCGCGTCGGGCGCCTGCGACTCTTTCGGCGAGCGCAGGCGGTTGCTCTGGGAGCTCGGCCTCGCCTTCCGGCCGCAGACCGTCCCCGGCTCGGCGGGGGAGCAGCGCCAGCTCGCGCTGCCGCTCGATCCGACCGCGGCCACGCCCGAGCTGCCGGCGCAGACGGAGTGGGAGCGGATGCTGGCCGACTACCGGACGACGAGCGTCTCCGTCGGCGCCCACCCGCTGGCGCTGCTGCGCCCGCGGCTTCCGGGCGGCACCGTCTCGACCCGGGAGCTCGACGAGCATCCGGACGGGGCCGCGATCGCGATCGCCGGCCTCGCCGTCGCGCGGCAGCGCCCGGCGACGGCGAACGGGGTCGTCTTCATGCTGCTCGAGGACGAGTTCGGCCAGGTGAACCTGATCGTCCCGCCGCCGGTGTACAAGCGCTTTCGCCCGCTCGTCCGCGCCGAGCCGCTGCTGCTCGCGCGCGGGAAGTTCGAGCGCTCGGGACGGAACCAGAACGTCGTCGTGCGCGAGTTCGTCTCGCTCGTCCCGCTGGCGAAGCAGGTTGCGAACGGCGCCGACGTCTTCGGCTCGCTGCCGGCGGCACATCACTTCGGACACCGATAATCCTCCGCGTGGAACGGGTCGACGGCTACGCGCGGATCCAGGACTACGCGCTGCTCGGCGACGGACGGACGTGCGCGCTCGTCGCGCTCGACGGCTCGATCGACTGGCTGCCGCTGCCGAGGATCGACTCGGAGACCGTGTTCGCGCGGCTGCTCGATCCAGAACGCGGCGGCTCGTTCGAGCTCGCGCCGGAGGGCGAGTTCCGCAGCGAGCGCGAGTACGTCGGCGACTCGAACGTGCTCCGGACGACGTTCGTCACGCAGCGCGGAACGGTCACGGTGACCGACGCGATCACGCTCGACCACGGCGGCTTCCTGCCCTGGTTCGAGCTCGTCCGGCGGATCGACGGCGTCTCCGGCACGGTGCCGATGCGGTGGCGACTGCGCCCGCGCTTCGGCGCCGGCGAGCTCGACGAGAAGCAGACGATCGATCACATCGGCGACGCGATCCGCGCGAGCGCGGGCGGGCGCTCCCTCGTCGTGCACGCCTTCGACGCCGGTGAGCCGGAGTACTCGGCCGACGAGATCTTCGGCTACTTCGACGCGACCGCCGGCGCCCACGGGACGCTCGTCGTCCGCTCGACCCACGACGAGCCGATTCCGGTCGCGCGCCGGGACTGGGTCGAGCGTCGCCTCGCGGACACGGCCGTGGACTGGGAGCGCTGGCTCGCCGAGGCCGGCATCGAAGGCGACTGGAACGAGGCCGTCCGCCGGAGCGCGCTCGCGCTGCGCGCGCTCACGTACGTCCCGACCGGCGCCATCGTCGCCGCGCCGACGACGTCGCTGCCGGAGCGGATCGGCGGCGACCGCAACTACGACTACCGCTACGCCTGGGTCCGGGACACGGCCTTCACGCTCGACGCCCAGATCAGCCTCGGCCTACTGGTTCAGGTGCACGCGTCGTTCACGTGGCTCCTGCACGCGGTCGAGAAGACGGCGCCGGACGTCGACCCGTTCTACGACCTCGACGGGGCTCGCACGACGGGGGAGAAGGACCTCGACCTCGCCGGCTACCGCGGCTCGCGGCCGGTGCGCCGCGGCAACGACGCCGCCGGCCAGCTGCAGCTCGGCTCCTACGGAAACCTGCTCGAGACCGCCGAGCTTTACGTCGGCGACGGCAACGCGCTCGACGACGGCACCTCCGCGCGTCTCGCCGAAACCCTCGACCGCCTGGCGGAGATCTGGCGGCAGCCTGACTCGGGGATCTGGGAGCTCGACGACGTCCAGCACTACACGGACTCGAAGATCACCGCCTGGCTCGCCTTCGAGCGCGCGCTGCGGCTCGTCGACGCCGGCGCGCTGCCGCGCGATCGAGCCCGCCACTGGCGCGAGACGGCGAACGAGGTGCACGCGTTCGTCGAGAGCGAGTGCTGGTCGGAGCCCCGCGGCTGCTACGTGATGTTCCCGGGCAGCACGAAGCTCGACGCCGCGCTCCTCCGCATGTGCCGGACGAACTTCGTCGACATCCGCGGCGAGCGGTTCTCGCGCGTGATCGACGCGATCCGCGAGGAGCTCGACGCCGGTCCCGGCCTGCTCTACCGCTACAGCGGGCAGCAGCGAAGCGAGGGCGCCTTCGTCGCCTGCTCGTTCTGGCTCGTCGAGGCGCTGGCGCGGGCGCACCGCTTCGACGAGGCGCGGCGGACGATGAACGAGGCCGTCGCCCGCGCGAACGACGTCGGCCTCTTCTCGGAGGAGATCGAGCCCGAGAGCGGCGACTTCCTCGGCAACTTCCCCCAGGGCCTCAGCCACCTGGCGCTGATCAGCGCCGCGGACGCGATCCGCGACGGCGAGTCCGGCTAGCGCCGCGCGTGCCGTTTCTCGAGCGGCGGATGGTGCTGCGCCAGGTTGTAGGCCGAGCTGACGAGGGCGAGATGCGTGAACGCCTGCGGGAAGTTGCCGAGCTGGCGGCCCGACGCAGGGTCGTATTCCTCCGAGATCAGCCCGAGGTCGTTCCGGAGCTCGAGCAGACGCCTGAAGAGCGCGTGCGCCTCGTCGTGGCGGCCGAGCAGCTCGAGGCAGTCGACGAGCCAGAAGGAGCAGGGCAGGAAGACGCCTTCGCCGGGAGGCAGGCCGTCGACGCCGTCGTCGGTCAGGTAGCGGAGCACGAGCCCGTCTCGCACGAGCGTCCGCTGGATCGCATCGACAGTCCCCTGGACGCGCTCGTCGCTCGCGGGGAGGAAGCCGACCAGGGGGATCCGCAGCAGTGAGGCGTCGAGCCGCTTCGAGCCGTACGCCTGGACGAAGGAGGCGAGCGAGGGGTCGTAGGCGTGACGGAGGACGTCGGCGTGGATCTCGTCCCGGACCTGCCGCCAGCGGTCGACCGGCCCCTCGAGCCCTTGCTCCTCGACGGTGCGGACCGAGCGGTCGAAGGCGACCCAGCACATGACCTTCGAGTACGTGAAGTGCTGGCGCGGCCCGCGCACCTCCCAGATTCCCTCGTCCGGCTCGTGCCAGTGCCGCTCGAGCCAGTCGAGCAGCTTCCGCTGGAGCGCCCAGGCCGGCTCCTCGATCGGGAGCCCGTGCGCCCGCGCCTGGTAGAGCGCCTCGAGCACCTCGCCGTAGATGTCGAGCTGGAGCTGCGTGCTCGCGTCGTTGCCGATCCGGACCGGCGCCGAGCCCTCGTAGCCGGCGAGCCACGGCAGCTCGAGCTCCGTCAGCCGCCGCTCGCCCGCGACGCCGTACATGACCTGGAGGTCGCCCGGGCTTCCGGCCGCAGCGCGCAGCAGCCACGTTCGCCACGCCTGGGCCTCCTCGACGTAGCCCGCGTTCAGGAAGGCGAGCAGCGTCAGCGTCGCGTCGCGCAGCCAGCAGTAGCGGTAGTCCCAGTTGCGGACGCCGCCGACGTGCTCCGGCAATGACGTCGTCGCCGCGGCGACGATGCCTCCGGTCGGCGCGTACGTCAGCGCTTTGAGCACGATCAGCGAGCGGTGCACGTCGTCGTGCCAGCTACCCTCGAACTCGCACCGGCCGGCCCATTCGCCCCAGAGCTCCTCCGTGTCGCGCAGGGCCTGCTCGGGGTCGATCGGGTCGGGCCGGTCGCCGTGCGGCGGGAACCACGTCAGCGTGAACGGGACCCGGTCGCCGGCGGAGACCGTGAACTCGCCGAGCGTCCGCATGTTCTCGCCGCGGAGCTCGACCGGCGTCCGCAGGCAGAGCGCGTCCGGGCCGGCGACGGCGATCCGGTCGTCGTCCTCGATCCGCCGGATCCAGGGGACGATCGAGCCGTAGTCGAAGCGGATCAGGATCTCGGTCCGCATCTCGACCCGGCCCTCGACGCCTTCGACGATCCGGACGACGTCGGGGGCGCGGCCCCGCGGCGGCATGAAGTCGTGCACGCGGACGACGCCGTCGCGCGTCCGCCATTCGGTCTCGAGGATCAGCGAGTCGCCGCGATAGCGCCTGCCGACCTCCTCGACGCTGACGTTCGGCTCGAGCACCCAGCGGCCGTTCTCCTCGTCACCCAGCAGCGCCGCGAAGCACGCGCCCGAGTCGAAGCGCGGGAAGCAGAGCCAGTCGATCGAGCCCTCGCGGCTGACGAGCGCCGCCGTC
>JBPYFE010000068.1:0-4949 GCA_051986525.1 Gaiellaceae bacterium | reverse complement strand
CGGCGACGCCGGCTCCGGTCGCGATCCCGCCCGCGGCGACGAGCGGGACGTCCGTGAGCGAACGGACGAGCTGGAGCAGCGGCAGCAGCGCGACCGGCTCCTCTTCGGCGTCTTCGAACGAGGCTCGATGGCCGCCGGCCTCGGCGCCCTGGAGGACGAGCGCGTCGACCCCGGCCTCGAGCGCCGCGCGCGCCTCGGAGACGGAGGTGATCGTGCACCAGGCCGCGACCCCGGCCTGCCGAACCCTCGCGGTCTCCTCGGCGGACGGACAGCCGAAGGTGAACGAGACGACGGCGGGCCGCTCGCGCTCGACGAGCTCGAGCTTCGCCTCCCACTCGTCGTCGCTGCAGCGCGGCTCGCCCGGCTCGACGCCGTAGCGCTCCGCTTCTGGCCGCAGCCGTGCGGCGTAGGCGGCGACAGCGCGCTCGTCGATCTCGCCCTTCGACGGGACGAACAGGTTGACGCCGAACGGGCGATCGGTCTCGCGCCGCACGGCCTCGATCTCGCCGGCGACGTCGGCCGCGGACTTGTACCCGGCCGCGACGAACCCGAGCCCGCCGGCCGCCGAGACGGCCGCCGCGAGCGCCGGCGTCGACGGCCCGCCCGACAGCGGCGCGCCGACGATCGGCAGCGGGGTTTCGGGCGGCGGCACGCCGCCGAGGGTGTCAGATCCCGCTAGGTGTCGCGGCGGACGAGCAGGATCGCGGCGAGCGCGATCGCAAGCGCGCAGTAGCCCGCGAAGAGCAGCCCGCCCCAGAGCGGAGAGAGCGAGTTCGAGTCGTGCGTGAGCGAGAAGATCTGCCGACCCGCCTCGCTCGGCAGGTACTTGCTGATCGCGTGGTTCCAGCTCGCCGGGAGCACGTTCATCAGCGGCGGGATGACGAAGAAGATGCCGGCGAAGGTGGCGATGCCGCCGGCGGTGTTCCGCACGAGCGCGCCGATCCCGAGCGCGAAGATCCCGACGAGGACGAGGTAGACCGCACCGCCGATCACGGAGCGCGCGACGCCAGGATGCGAGAGCGAGATCTGGAGGATGTGGTGGCGCGAGAGGATCGCCTGGCTGGCGTAGAAGGCGATCAGCACCGACGGCAGCATCAGCAGGAACGTGACGACGGCGAAGACGAAGGTCTTCGCCCAGAGCACGGGCAGCCGCTTCGGCACGGCGCTGAAGCTCGCGCGGATCATCCCGGTCGAGTACTCGCCGGTGATCACGAGCACGCCGAGCACGGCGATCGCGAGCTGCGAGACGTTGACGCCCGCGAGCGCGATGTCGAGTGGGTGGCGGTCGGCGCGCTCGTGCGGGCTCATCGAGCCCCAGTGCGAGGACGTGACCGCGGCAAAGAGCGCCGGCAGCCCGATCGTCAGCAGCACCGCCGCGAGCAGCGACCAGCGCGTCGAGCGGAGCGAGCGGAGTTTCGTCCACTCCGAGACGACGACGCGGGCCTGCGTGACGCGGCCGGTGTGCGCGAGCCGCGGGAGCGGGCCGACCTGCGCGAAGCTGCTCACGCGACCTGCTCCTCGGCCGTCATCGTCCTGAACTCGACGTCGTCGCGCGTCAGGGTCATGAACGCCTCCTCGAGCGAGGCGAGCTGCGGCGTCAGCTCGTAGAGGACGATTTGCCTCGAGGCCGCGGCTTCGCCGATCTGGCGCGCCGTCAGGCCCCTGACCTCGAGCAGCTCGGGCTCGATGCCGGTGACCGTCACGTCCGGCCCGGCCAGGTGCGACTCGAGCTCGGCGGTCTGAGGCGTCCGGACGCGGACGATGTTGCCCGAGGCCCGGCTGACGAACTCCTGCGTGCTCGAGTCCGCGATCTTGCGGCCCCGGCCGATCACGATCAGGTGGTCGGCCGTCAGCGCCATCTCGCTCATCAGGTGCGAGGAGACGAAGACGGTGCGGCCTTCGGAGGCGAGCCCCTTGAGCAGGTTCCGCATCCAGTGGATCCCCTCCGGGTCGAGCCCGTTGACCGGCTCGTCGAGCATCACCGTCGACGGATCGCCGAGCAGCGCCGAGGCGATACCCAGCCGCTGGCCCATTCCCAGCGAGAACTTGCCGGCGCGCTTCTTCGCGACCTCGTGCAGGCCGACGAGGTCGATCAGCTCGTCGACCCGGCGGCGCCCAATCCCGTGCGTCTGGGCGAGTGCGAGCAGGTGGTCGTAGGCCGAGCGGCCGCCGTGGAGCGAGCGCGCCTCGAGCAGCGCCCCGACCTCGTGCAGCGGCGCCGGGTGGTCGCGGTAGTGCTTGCCGTTGACCTTGACGTCGCCGGCCGTCGGCGCGTCGAGCCCGAGAATCAGACGCATCGTCGTCGACTTGCCGGAGCCGTTCGGACCGAGGAATCCGGTCACGATCCCGGGCCGGACGGAAAAGGAGAGGTCGTCGACGGCGCGCTTGTCGCCGTAGTCCTTCGTCAGGGCCTGCGCCTCGATCATTTCGCGCAGTTAAGCGACGCTACGTGAAGAACGCGTGAAAGGAATGTTGTGCGGAGGTTGCGCCGCTCGGAGAGGCCAACAGGCCTAGCCGGACTCCGTCGGGCAGCGTACGGTTGTAGGCGTGAGCACCGTCGTCGACGACGCGCGCAACGCCGTCGGACGCCAGTCCTGGCGCGAGGCGTACGACGCGTACTCGGGCTCCGGCGGGCTCGAGCTGACGCCCGAGGATCTGGAGTGGTTCGCGGACGCGGCCTGGTGGACCGGAGAGCTCGACGAGGCGATCGGCCTGCGGGAGCGCTCCTACGCCGGCTTCTCCGCCGCCGGCGACAAGCGCGGCGCGGCCCGGCTCGCGCTGACGCTCTCGTGGGATCACATGAACCGCGGCGCCTTCGCCGTCTCGCGCGGTTGGTTCTCGAACGCCGAGCGCCTGCTCGAAGGGCTGCCCGAGGCACCCGAGCACGGACATCTCGCCCTGTCGCGCGGCGTCACGGCGCTGCTGGCGGAGGGAGACCTCGCTAAGGCGCTCCCGGAGCTGGAGCGAGCCCACGACATCGCGCTGCGCTCGGGTGATCGGGACACGCAGGTGCTGGCGCTCGTCGGCAAGGGCCGGGCGTTCGTACAGAGGGGCGACGTCGAAGCAGGGCTCGCGATCCTCGACGAGGCGAGCACGTCGGCCGTCGCCGGCGAGCTACGCCCCTTCGCGACCGGCGTCGTCTACTGCGTGACGATCACCTCGTGTCAGAACGTCGGCGACTACCGCCGCGCGGCCGAGTGGACCGACGCGGCCAATCGCTGGTGCGACCAGTCGGACATGAACGGCTTCCCCGGTGCCTGCCGCATCCACCGCGCGGAGATCATGCGCCTGCGCGGCGACTGGCCCAAGGCGGAGAAGGCCGCGCTCGCCGCCTGCAGGGAGGCCCACGACTTCGACCGCTTCGTGACGGCGGGCGGGTACTACGAGATCGGCGAGATCCGGCGCCGCCGAGGGGACTTCGTCGCCGCCCACGAGGCATACCGCACCGCGAACGAGCTTGGGCGGGCCCCGCAGCCCGGTCTCGCGCTCCTGCAGCTCGCGGAGGGCCAGGTCGAGCGGGCGCTGGCGGGGATCAAGCGCGCGCTCGCAGAGACGGAGGAGCCGTTGGCGCGCGTGCGCACGCTCCCCGCCATGGTCGAGATCGCCATAGCCGCGGCCGACGTCGACACGGCCCGCTCGGCCGCCGTCGAGCTCGAGCAGCTCGTCGACTCCTACAAGATCGGAGAGCGCCGCGCACCGGCTTTCGATGCGACCGTCCACTTCGCGCTCGGCCAGATCGACCTCGCCGAGAAGGACTGGGACGGCGCGGCCGGCCATCTCCGGCAGGCCCGCGAGGGCTGGCAGCAGATCGGCGCGCCGTACGAGGTCGCGCAGGCGCGGCTCCTGCTCGGAATCGCGATCCGCCACCAGGGCGACGAGCACGGCGCGACGCTCGAGCTCCAGGCTGCGCTGACGACGTTCGAGCGGCTCGGGGCGAAGCTCGACGAGGAGCGCGCGAAGGAGCTGCTCGGGCGCGTCGAGCTGCGGCGGACCTTCCTCTTCACGGACATCGTCGACTCGACGAAGCTGCTCGAGACGCTGGGCGACGAACGGTGGCGGAAGCTGCTCGCCCAGCACGACAAGCTGGTGCGCGCACGGATCGTCGAGAGCGGCGGCGAGGTGATCAAGCAGACCGGCGACGGTTTTTTCGCCTCCTTCGACGAGCCCCTCTCCGCTGTCGACGCCGCGGTCGCGATCCAACGGACGCTTCAGTCGGAGGTGTTCGCGCCGGACGTCAGGATCGGCGCGCACGCGGGAAGCGCGTTCAAGACGGGCGCGAGCTTCGCCGACTACGGCGGCCAGAGCGTGCACGTCGCCGCCCGAATCGGCGCAGCCGCGGCCGCCGGCGAGGTTCTCGTCAGCCGGGAGACGCTCGACGGGATCGAGTTGACGTTCCGCCTGTCCGAGCCGCGCGTGACCTCGCTCAAGGGCTTCGAAGCCCCGATGGAGCTCGTCGCGGTCGACTGGCGCTAGCAGCTCCCGCGCGCCGACGCGCGTTGACCCGGCCTCGACGAAGGTGACAAGCTGCCCCACCGGCAACGAAGGAGGGCGACATGTCCACCACGACCACATCGAGCGAGCGGGCGAGGCTCGGGTACGGGTTGCGCGAGGATCAGGGCGAGGATTTCTGGCTCTTCGGCGCGCTCGTGACCATCAAGCTCAGTTCAGAGGACACGGGCGGGCAGTACTGCCTGCTCGACGTCGAGGCGCCGCCCGGCGTCGGCTCGCCCTGGCACAGCCACCGCGACGAGGACGAGTGGTTCCTCGCCCGCGAGGGCTCGTTCGAGCTCTACGTCGGCGACGCGCACTTGACCCTCGAAGCCGGCGATTTCGCGTTCGGCCCGATGGGCGTGCCGCACACCTTCTTCGGAGGTCCCGCCGGCGGGAAGATGTTCGTCGGCTGCGGAGCGAAGTTCGAGGGGCTGCTGCGCGACATCGCCCAGCCCGCG
>JBPYFE010000067.1:0-10195 GCA_051986525.1 Gaiellaceae bacterium | reverse complement strand
CGCGCCGCGCAGGAGCGGGATCCCGCGAAGCCGGGTCAGCCGGTCCCGCAGGTGGAGCTCGGCCTCATTCGCCATTCGAGAAGAGCCGCACGAGACGGGCGACGAAAGGCTTCAGCTCCGGCCTCGGAACGATCGCGTCGAGGTGGCCGAAGCGGTAGTTGGACTCGGCGAGCCCGAAGTCCTCGGGCAGCTTTTCGCGGGTCGTCTGCTGGACGACGCGCGGGCCGGTGAAGGAGAGCAGCGCGCCGGGCTCGGCCACGATCACGTCGCCGAGACTGGCGAAGCTCGCGAGCACCCCCGCGGTCGTCGGATGGGCCATGACGCTGATCATCGAGCCGCCGGCGTCGTGCAGGTCCTCGACGGCGCAGACGGTCTTCGGCAGCTGCATCAGCGAGAGGATCCCCTCCTGCATCCGGGCGCCGCCGGAGGCGGTGACGGAGACGAGCGGGACGCGGCGCTCGGCCGCGCTCTCGCAGGCGCGCGTGAACTTCTCGCCGACGACGCGTCCCATCGAGCCGCCCATGAAGGAGAAGTCCATGACGGCCAGCTCGACCGGCTTGCCCTCGACCGCGCCGGAGCCGATCACCATCGCCTCGCCGAGCCCGGTGTTCACCTCCGCCTCGGCCAGCCGCTCGGTGTACGGGCGCAGGTCGAAGAAATGGAGCGGGTCGTCCGAGCGCAGGTCGGCCGCCTCCTCCCTGAAGCTGCCCTCGTCGGCGAGCATCGCGATCCGGGAGCGGGCGCGCATCGGGAAGTGGTGGCCGCAGTGCGGGCAGACGTTCAGGTTGCGCTCGAGCTCGTCGTCGCGGTAGTGCGAGCCGCACTGCGGGCACGTGTTCGGGTGCCGCTTGCCCTCCGGCTCGGGCGGCGCGTGTCGGTGCTCGATGGAGACGTCGATCCTCGCCGCCATAGGCGCTTGAGTTTAGACCGGCGCCTTCGAGCCGCGGTTACAGGCCGAGCGCCTGCGCCAGCCGCGTCAACGGCTCGACGTTCCGCTCGTCGGGAGCATGGGCGGTGAAGCCGGCGCCGAGGACGGAGGCGTGGGAGGCCACGTCGCGGAAGATCGACTCGATCTCGTCGACCTTCAGCCCGTTCGGTTCGGGCATGAACATCTCGAGCTCGCCGGGCTCGGCGACGTCCGCGTCGAGGGCGACGTAGACGCCTTCGGTCTGCTTGAGCACCGGCGCGAGCGCCCCGGCGCCGACACCGACGCCGGTCTGGGCGATGAACTCCTCCTCCGGCGGGTCGAGATTCCGCGCGCCGACGAGCGCGACGTCCTCCGCCCTGATTGCGCCGGAGTCGATCAGCTGCCGCAACGGGGTGGCCCAGAGGTTCCCGGTCGGCGAGCTTTCGACGGTGTTGAGGTCCCCGTGGGCGTCGAGCCAGACGACGGCGACTCGGCCGTGGCGGGCCGAGAGCGCCTCGACCGCGCCGATGTGCGCGCAGCAGCAGCCGCCGAGGACGAGCGGCCGGTCAGGCAGCTCCGCGGCGACCGAGAACGTCTGCTCGGGCAGCGAGTCCTCCTCGACGACCGCGACCTCGGGGTACGGCAGCGTCAGCCGGGCGCCTTCGACCATCGGCTCGCCTCCTTCGCCCCAGGCACGCGGGACGCGGACGAGGCCTGCGCAGAACTCGCGCCCGCACGAGTGGCACTCGTAGTTCGGCCCGAGCGCGACCGCTGTGTAGCCCCCGCAGAACGGGCACTTGGCGCGCAGCCTGCTCACGCGAGCTCCTTCTCGAAGAAGACCGCGCTGAAGACGACCCGCATTCCGGCCCGCTCGTAGAGCCGCGTCGCGCCGGTGGGGTTCTCGGTGTCGACGCCGAGCCCGATCCGCCGCTGCCCGCGGGAGTAGAGCTCGCGGAAGCAGTGGACGAGCAGCGCCTCGCCGATCCCACGCCGCCGCCACGCCTTGCGGACGCCGATCGAGGCGATCCAGCCGCCGCCCCAGCGCTCCGCGTCGGCGATCGCCGTGGCGACGATCTCGTCGTTTTCCTTCACCGCGAGCCACAGGCTCCGGTCCGGGTGGCGGCGCTCGCGGATCGGTCTCCAGTCGACCTCGCGATCCGGCTCGTGCCCCCACTCCTCGGCGAACGCGTCGTCGACCGCGGCGTGGAACCTCTCGACGTCCTGGGGCTCGACCGCTCCGACCGCCAGCCCGTGCGGCCACTCGGGCTCCGGCGGCTCCCCCTCGAGCTCGATCACCATCCGGTAGTAGCGCCGCTGCTCCTGGAAGCCGCGACTCCGCAGCAGCTCGAGCGCCGGCTCGTCGGCGGCGAGCACCGCGTTCTGCAGCGCCGGCAGGCCGCGCTCGCGCGCTTCGGCCTCGGCCAGCTCGAGCAGGCGCGCGCCGACGCCGCGGCCGCGGAAGTCCGGATGGACGTAGCCGTCCGAGAGAGGCGGGCCGCTCGTGGAGAGCGCGATGTAGCCGGCGAGCGCTCCTCCGTCCTCGACCAGCCACGCATCTCGCGCCAGGTCGAGATCGGCCCAGTCGTCTCGGAGGTCCTGCTCGCTCTGCTCCGCCTCGCCGGCCAGCTCTGTCTCGAAGGCGCGGATCAGGCCGGTCACAGCGGGCGCGTCGGCCTCCGTCGGCCGGCGAACGTTCATGACGGGACGAGCTCGTCCAGCGTGTCCGGCAGTCGGCCGAGATCGGGCAGCTCGCGGGTCGGCTGCGGCCCCGGAGTCTCTCCCAGTCGGTTGATCCAGATCGAGCGTAGGCCGAGCTCGTTGGCCGGCGCGACGTCGTGGAAGAGGCTCGCGGCGACGTGGACGTGGCCGTCGCGGGGCGCGCCGGTTCGCTCGAAGAACGTCTCCCAGTGGCGGTGTCCCGGCTTGTACGAGCCGATTTCGGAGGCGACGATCGCGAGCTCGAAGGGGACGCCGAGGCGCGCCATCGACGCGTCGATGAAGTCGCGGTCGGTGTTCGACAGGATCGCGAGCTTCCAGCCACGGTCGCGGGCGTTCTCGAGCGCAGCGGGAACCTCCGGAAACGGCTGCCACGAGGGGAGCGAATCGGCCAAGCCGTTCTCGCTGCCGGCGGGTGCACCGAGGCGGCGCATCGCCTCGGTCATCACCTCGCGGTAGCTCAGCGTCCCGTCCGCCTCGAGCTCGGGCTCGAGCTCGTGGTAGCGGTGCAGCTGCTCGTCCGCGCGCTCCTCGCCGAAGACGCGCGCCAGCTCGCGCCGGATCCCGCCGTTCCAGTCGATCAGCGTGCCGTAGCAGTCGAATGTCGCCCAGCGCGTAGCGCTCGTCCGCGAAGCGGACCGGTGGAGGGGGTCGAGGGAAACCGGGAGGTTCCCCCGGCTGGTCTCGTCCACGTCAGTCAGAGAACTTCTTGACGACGATGCACGCGTTGTGCCCGCCGAAGCCGAACGAGTTCGAGACGCCGACGGTGAGCTCGGCCTCGCGCGACTCGTTCGGGATGTAGTCGAGGTCGCACTCCGGATCGGGCTCCTCGTAGTTGATCGTCGGCGGGAGGACGCCGCGCTCGACGGCGAGCACGGTGAAGACGGCCTCGACCGCGCCCGCGGCGCCGAAGCAATGCCCGGTCGCCCCCTTCGTGGAGGAGACGCCGATCTTCATCGCGTTCTCCTCGCCGAGCGCGTTCTTGATCACCTTCGTCTCGCTCGCGTCGCCGAGGGGCGTCGAGGTCGCGTGCGCGTTGACGTAGCCCACCTCGGCAGGGTCGATCCCCCCGTCGGCGAGCGCCATCTTCATCGCCCGCGCCGGGTTCTCGCCGGTCGGGTCCGGCTCGGTCATGTGCGCGGCGTCGGAAGAGACGCCGTAGCCCATCAGCTCGCTGTGGATCGTCGCGCCGCGCGCCTTCGCGTGCTCGAGCTCCTCGAGCACCAGCACCGCGCCGGCCTCGCCCATGACGAGGCCGTCGCGCTCGGCGTCGAACGGGCGCGAGGCCCGCTTCGGGTCGTCGTTGCGCCGCGAGAGGGCGCGCATCGCGTCGAAGCCGGCGATCCCGACCGGGCTGATCGGCGCCTCGGTGCCGCCGGCGATCATGACGTCGGCACGGCCGAGCCGAATCGCATCAAGCGCGTCTCCGATCGCCATGTTCGAGGCCGCGCAGGCCGTGCACTCCGACATCAGCGGGCCCTTCGTGCCGAGCTCGATCGAGACCCAGCCGGCGCCCATGTTCGGGATGATCGACGGGATCGAGAACGGGTTCACGCGGTCGGGCCCGCGATCCCGGAGCACGTCGTGGCAGTCCTGGAAGGAGCGCAGGCCGCCGATCCCGGTCGCGATCGAGGCGCCGACGCGCTCGGGCTCCTTGGCAATCTCGATCCCGGAGTCCGACTCGGCCTGGCGCGCCGCCGCGAGGATCATCTGCGCGAAGCGGTCCATCCGGCGCGCGGCCTTGCGGTCGATCCACTGCGTCGGATCGAACTCCTTCAGCTCGCACGCGAAGTGGACGCCGTAGTCCGTGTGGTCGAACGCGGTGATCTCGGCCGCCCCGGACTCGCCCGCGAGCAGCGCGCTCCAGGACGACTCGACGTCGTTCCCGAGCGGCGAGACCATGCCGAGGCCCGTGATCACCACGCGCCTGCGTCCGTTCAGCGAGCCGTTTCCTTCCATCACATGCCCAGCCCGCCGTCGACCTGCAGCACCTCGCCGGTGATGTACGCAGCCGCGTCCGAGCACAGGAACCGTACTGCGCCGGCCACGTCCTCCGGATCGCCGAACCTCCCGAGCGGCGTGTTCTGCAGCATCAGTCCGCGCATCTCCTCCGAGATCTCGTCCGTCAACCTGGATTTCACGTACCCCGGAGCGACGACATTCGCACGTACCCCGCGGCTGCCGAGCTCCCGCGCGAGCGCCTTCGTGAAGCCGATGATCCCCGCCTTCGAGGCCGAATAGTTCGTCTGGCCCGGGTTCCCGTGAAGCCCGACGATGCTCGAGATGTTCACGATCGAGCCGGAGCGGCGCTTCATCATCGAGCGCGCGACGGCGCGGCAGGTGTAGAAGACCGACGAGAGGTTCGTCTCGACCACGTCGCGCCAGTCGGCGTCGGGCATGCGCGCGATCAGGCCGTCCCGGGTCAGGCCCGCGTTGTTGACGAGGATGTCGAGCTCACCCGCGTCTTCGACGAGCTTCGCCGCGGCCTCGGGATCCGAGACGTCGGCCTGGACGGCCCGCCCTCCCGCCTCCTTCGCGACGGCCTCGGCCTCCTCTCCGCCGGAGCGGTAGCCGACGACGACCGACGCCCCGGCGGACGCCAGCTCGAGTGCGATTGCGCGGCCGATCCCGCGCGAGCCGCCGGTGACGAGCGCACTCTTCCCCTCGAGAGAAGCGAACTCGGCCACCTAGGTCGTCGCGAGCTCGTCTTCCAGCTTCTGCAGCCCCGCGAGGTTGTTGACCGGGATCGCCTTCGCGGTTCTGTCGATCCGTCGCAGTAAACCGGTGAGGACGTTGCCGGGCCCGACCTCCACGAACGTCTTGACGCCTTCCCGCGCGAGCTCGCTCGCGGCCTGCGTGAACTTGACCGGCGCGGTCAGCTGCTCGACGAGCAGCGTCCCCATACGGTGGGCGGGCTCGATCTTCGCGGTCACCGTGGACATGAACGGCGCGGCCGGCTCGTGGAACTTGATCCGCTCGATCGCAGGCTTCAGCCGCTCGGCCGCATGCTCGACGAGCGGGCTGTGGAAGGCGCCCGAGACGCGGAGCTTGACCGTCCGCCTCGCGCCCTCGTCCTGAGCCTGCTCGCAGCATTCGTCGACGGCGGGGTTCTCGCCCGAGACGACGATCTGGCCCGGGCAGTTGTAGTTCGCGGGCCATACGCCGGAGATCTCGTTGCAGAGCGCCTCCACGACGGGATCGTCGAGACCGAGGATCGCGGCCATCGAGCCGGGGCGCTCCCGCGCCGCCTCCGCCATCGCGAGCCCTCGCTCGCGCACGAGCGCGATCGCCTCGTCGGTGCCGAGAGCGCGGGCGGCAGCGAGCGCCGCGAACTCGCCGACCGAGTGGCCGACGACGTAGTCGGGCTCGATCCCGCGCGCCTTCAACGCGGCGAGCAGCGCGAGGCTGGTCGCGACGAGCGCCGGCTGCTGAACGGCGGTGTCCACGAGCTCCTCCTCCGAGGCCTCGAAGCAGAGATGGCGCAGGTCGAGGCCGGCGGCCTCGCTGCCGCTGTCGAAGACGGCCATCGCCTCCGGGAACGCCTCGGCGATCTCGCGGCCCATGCCGGACTCGAGCGAGCCCTGACCTGGGAAACAGAATGCAATTTTGCTCACCTTTTTCCTCCGTTCGCGGTCCATTCGATCAAACCTGAGCCCCAGGTGAGGCCTGCTCCCATCCCGGTCATCAGTACGAGAGCGCCCGGACCGAGGCGGCCTTCGGCCTCCGCGTCCGCGAGCGCGAGTGGAATCGACCCCGACGAGGTGTTGCCGTAGCGGTCGACGTTGACGACGATCTTCTCCTTCGGAATCCCCAGCTTCTCGGCAGCGTGGTCGATGATCCGGACGTTGGCCTGGTGCGGCACGTAGACGTCGACGTCGTCGACGGTCTTGCCGCATTCGTCCAGGACCTTCTGCGCCGAGCTGACCAGCACGCGCGTTGCGAACTTGAAGACCTCGCGTCCGTTCATCTGCACGAAGTGCTTGCGCTCGGCGACGCTCTCGGCGCTGGCGGGCACGCGCGAGCCGCCGGCCGGGAGGTAGAGCTGCGGCCCGCCGGAGCCGTCGGCACCGAGCTCGAAGCCGAGGAAGCCGCCCTCGGAGACGCGGTCGAGCACGACCGCACCCGCGCCGTCGCCGAACAGGACGGCCGTCCGCCGGTCGCTCCAGTCCAGGATCCGCGAGAGCACGTCGCCGCCGACGATGAGCGCGCGGTGTGCGAGGCCGCCCGCGAGCATTCCGTAGCCCTGCGCGACGGCGTACATGAAGCCGGTGCAGCCGGCGGAAAGGTCGTACGCGGCCGCGTCGGGGGAGCCGAGCTCGTCGGCGATGATCGCGCCTGAGGACGGGAACGCCATGTCCGGCGTAACGGTGGCGACGATGATCAGGTCGACCGTTCCCGCTTCGATGCCGGCGCGCTCGAGCGCCTGGCGCGCCGCCGGCAGCGCGATGTCGGACAGCGCCTGCTCGTCCGAGGCGATGCGGCGCTCGCGGATCCCTGTGCGCTCGACGATCCACTCGTCCGAGGTCTCCATCATCTGCGAGAGGTCGTCGTTCGTGACCACGTGGTCGGGCGCGTAGGCACCGACGCCGGTGATCGAGATCGAGCCGTTCGCGAGCCCGATCACGACTGCTCCACCGCAAAGGTCAGCGTTCCTCGAGCCGCCAGCTGACCGTCGACGGTCGCCCGCGCCTTGCCCTTGCCGATCGGGCCGCGGACCTGCTCGAGCGTGCACTCGAGCTCGAGCTCGTCCCCCGGCTCGACGATCCGCTTGAAGCGCGTGTCGTCGATCCCGGCGAAGAGCGCGAGCCGGCCCCGGTTCTCCTCCTCGGCGAGCACGGCGACCGCGCCGGTCTGGGCCATCGCCTCGACGATCAGCACGCCCGGCATCACCGGCCGTCCCGGGAAGTGCCCACGCAGGTACCACTCGTCCTCGCGCACGCGTTTGCGCGCGACGACGCGCGAGCCCGGCTCGAGCTCGACGACCTCGTCGATGAGCAGGAACGGCTCTCGGTGCGGGAGGATCGCCTCGATTCCCGCGCGGTCCAGAGGGAGCGCGATCGTCACGCCACGTCGCGCTTCAGCCGTGTCCGCAACCCTGCGCGCGCGCGGTGCGCGTAACACTTCGCCGTCCCGACCGGCATGTCGATCGCCTCGGCGATCTCGGCGAACGAGAAGTCGAGCGCGTCCTTCAGCACGACGACCGTTGCCTGGTCGGGAGAGATCTCGGCGAGGCTGTCCGCGAGCTCCGAGCGAAGCTCGGCGAGCCCGACCTCGCGGGCCGGGTCCGCGTCCTCGGCGACACGCTCGTCCTCGACGAGCGGCTCCCACCGCCGCACGCGCTGGCGCGCGGAGACGTCGTGGCAGGTGTTGACCACGAGCCGATGGAGCCAGGTCGAGAACTGCGAGTCGCCGCGGAACTGCCCGATCCGGACGCACAGCTTCGCGAGCGACTCCTGAGCGGCATCGCGCGCGTCCTCGGGATCTGCGAGCAGGTGCAGAGCCAGCCGCTCGACCTTCGCGGCATGGCGTTCGCAGAGCGCGTCGAGCGCACGCTTGTCGCCGTCCTTCGCTCGCTTGACCAGGATCGGATCACTGAGCCTCTCGTAGACGAGCGGCCGGTCGGGCCGCGGTGTCTGCCGAATCTGACGGCCCTTGCGCAGGGAGGGTTGCACGGCGCGCCTAGTCTAGTGGCGCATGGACGACTCACCGACGCGCGAGTCCGTCGTCCCGAGGCTGCGCGGCCGCTTCGGACACGAGTACGTCTTCGTCGCGAGCTGCCCGTCGACGCAGCGGCTGCTCGCCGCGGACGCGCCCGAGGGCACCGTCGCCGTCACGGACGAGCAGACCGAGGGCCGAGGCCGCTTCGGCCGCCGCTGGGACGCGCCCGCCGGGACGAGCGTCCTCTGCTCGGTTCAGCTCCGCCCTTCGGTCCCGGCCGCGCGCTTCCCGGAGCTGACTCTGGTCGGCGCCGAGGCCGCAGCGGAGACGATCCGCATGGCGACGGGGCTCGAGCCGGCTCTGAAGGAGCCGAACGACGTGCTCGTCGGCGGCCGGAAAGTCGCAGGCGTGCTCGGCGAGGCGAGCGACGGCAGAGTCGTGCTCGGGATCGGGATCAACGTCAACCTTGCGCTCGAGCAGCTGCCGGACGAGCTGCGGCTGCCGGCGACGTCGCTCTCGGTCGAGACCGGCCGCGAGCTCGACCGGCGCGACCTGATCGTCGAGCTGCTCGCGGAGCTCGAGCGCCGCTACGACGCCTGGCTAGCCGCGTAACCGGCCGACGTTGCCGACGGCGTCGGTCGCGGTGAAGGCGAAGCCATGCCTCCCGCGCAGGAAGGGGATCGTGAAGTAGCCGCGCCTGACGTGCTTGCTCAGACGCCGCCCCTTGTACGAGACGACGATCGCGGCCGGCTCGCTGATCCAGAACTGGCCGCGCGCGCGCGAGGCGAGCCGAAGCTTCGGCGGGGTCGTGTCCACCTGGACGGGTAGCTGCTCGGTCACGGTCGTCACCGGGTCGGCGGCGGTGACGACGAGCTCGTAGGTTCCGTCCGCCGCTCGCCGGCTGCCGATCAAGCCGTTCCAGGTGGTCTCGAACGGCCCGGCCGGAAGGGTGTCCCCGACGAGCGTCGTCAGCCGCCTTCCCGCGCGCCAGACCTCGACGCGGACGACCGCCGGGCCCGCGAGCCGCAGCGACAGCGTGGTGGTATCGAACCGGCCGTCGCCGTTCGGCGAGATGACGGCCGGTGCCGCGTGCACCTGCGAGAGGTTGCGGTCGACGAAGAACGACGCCGTGCTCGCGACCTGCTTGCCGCTCGCCGTCTGCGCGGTGACGGTGAGCCGGTACGGGCCGTCGGCGACGGTGACGTCGCGCCAGACGAACGAGTGGATCCCCTGCGTCATCGGCCCGGCGAACAGGTTGGCGAGCACGTGCCCGTTTCCGTCGGCCAGCGTCACGGTCACCTGCGCCGCGGCGCCGAGCACGTAGCTGATGTTCGCGGTGTCGCCGTTCCCGTCGCCGTTCGGGGTCACGACCGACGGCTGGACGCGCAGCTGCGACAGCGTCAGCGTCGGAGCAACCTGGCCGATCGTCCCGACGACCGGGCGGGCGGTCGACGCGCCGGCATGCGCGTCGATCTCGTACGTGTACCGCGCGCGCGGAACGAGCGACGCGTCCCACGTCCAGTCGACGGCTCGGCCCGTTCCGGAGCCGCTGCCGACGACGTGGCCGAGCGCATCACTCACGGTCACCGTCCAAGGGACCGAGCCCGACAGCTTCGCCGTGAAGCGGACGTTGCCGCCGAGGCCGCCGAACACGATCGGCGAGTAGATCTTCGGCAGGCCGGTGGCGGCGACAGCACGCCTAATCGCGGGCAGCTGCGCGTAGACGCTGTTCCCGGGACAACTGGTCGGATAGACGTCACGGTGGCCGACGATCGCGTTCAGCTCGACGGACGTTCCTCGCGAGTACTTCGGGTTCCCGGTCGAGATGCGGGTGACATGCGAGAGCGGGTCGACGTGCGCGAGGTCGAGCCGCCAGGCGAGCAGCTTCACCAGCGAGCTCTTCTCGGCGGCGGT
>JBPYFE010000066.1:0-20798 GCA_051986525.1 Gaiellaceae bacterium | reverse complement strand
CGCCGCCGCTGACGCCGACGTCGACGTAGTGCAGGCCGCTCTTCTGCAGGTCGGCGGCGCGGCGCAGGTCGTCGACGTAGTACGAGTTGCCCCCGTCCACGATCGTGTCTCCTTCGGCGAGCTCCGGCGCGAGCTCGGAGACGATCGAATCGACGATCCCGGCCGGGACCATCAGCCAGACGGAGCGTGGCGGCTCGAGCTGCTGCGCGAGCTCGGCGAGCGAGGAGGCCGTCGACTCGACCTTGGGGTCGAACGTCTTCACGTCGTGACCCGCCGCGCGCAGGCGCTCGGTCATGTTCCCGCCCATCCGGCCGAGGCCGACCATTCCCAGTTGCATCAGATCGCGTCCAGTCTCACGCGCGCGACACGGCGGCCGCGCTCTTTGAGGGACTCGAAGTCGCCTGCCGCCTGGGCGCGGATCAGCTGCGCGAACCCGAACGGCTGATCCGGGATCGGCAGCTCGTCGCCCTGCTCGTCGACGACCTGGAGGAAGAGGCCCTTGTTCGGGCCGCCCTTGTGAAGCTGTCCCGTCGAATGGAGGTATCGCGGCCCGAGCCCGTGCGTCACCACGCAGCCGGTCGCCTGGCGCGCGCTCTCGATCAGCGGCTCGAGCTCGTCCTCGCGGGCGGGGTCGACGAACGCTTGGATCGCGACATAGTCGCCCTCGTTCGCCTGGGCGAACAGCTCCTCCGGCGAGGAGACGGGCTCGAGCTCGACGTCGCCGCCCTTCAGCACCTCGTTCGTCTTGTCCTTGGCGGCCTGGACGTTCGGCTGGTCGAACGGGTTGATCTCCAGGTACGAGCCGGCGACCGCGACGGCGAACTCCCAGCGGAAGAACTCCTGCCCCAGCTCGTATGGATCTTCGAGCCGCACCTCGCCGCGCTGGCGATCCGGCCCTTCGGCCGACTCGCCGGGCGCGGGGACGAGGCCCTTGTCGTTCTTGCCCGTCGACTCCGCGATCAGCTGCTCGGCCCAGAGGCCGAAGCCGCCGTCGGTCTCGTCGATGCAGATCTTGTCGCGGCCCTCACGCCAGCCTTCGCCGAGCTGCCGGCCGAGCTCGAGGCCGGGGTTGCCCTCGGCGAGCCGGCACGCCTCCGCCATCTCGAGCGCCCGTTCGAGCAGCCGCTCGAGGTCGATCCCGAGCAGCGCGGCGGGGACGATCCCGAACGGAGACAGCGCCGAATAGCGCCCGCCGATCGTCGGCTCGCCGTGGAAGACGCGCATGAACCCGCGCTCGTTCGCGAGCTCCTCGAGCTTCGAGCCCGGGTCGGTGATGACGGCGAAGTGCTCGCCTCGCCGGTCGGCGCGCTCCCAGAAGAAGTCGAGGTGCGAGCGCGTCTCTAGCGTCGTCCCGGACTTCGACGAGGCGACGAAGAGCGTGCGCTCGACGTCGATCTCGTCCGCGAGGCGGCGGATCGCCTTCGGATGCGTCGTGTCGAGCACGTGCAGCGCGTCGCCGCCGAAGCTGCGCCCGAGCACGATCGGCGCCAGGCTCGAGCCGCCCATGCCGAGGAGGACGAAGGTGTCGATGACGCCCGGCGCGGCCACGTCTTCGACGAACTGCTGCAGCTCGCCGATCCGCTCGCGCATCCGTTGCGGCTCGTCGAGCCAGCCGAGCCACTGCGCCTCGTCGGCGCCGGTCCATGCGGTCGCGTCGCGGCTCCAGATCCGCTCGACGAGCTGGGCCGTCGCGACGCTCATGTGGCAACCTCGTCGAGGAACTCGACCACGAGCGGATTGAACTCGTCGGGGCGTTCGAGGCTCGGCAGGTGCGCGGCGCCGGCGATCTCGGCGCGTCGCACGTCCGGAAGCTCGCGCTCGAGCCGATCGGCGATCTCGAGCACGTCCGATACGTCGAGCTCGCCGACGACGACGAGCGCGGGGACCTCGATCTCGCCCAGGCGCTCGCCGATGTCCGGGACGAGCGCCTCTTCCTCGGCGCCCGGATCGTCCCGGGCGAGCTCGAGCGAACGGCGGATCATCTCGGCGACCCTGGCGCGGACCGCCGGGTCGACCTCCTCCGGCGTGCGCCGCGGCCCGGCGACCCAGAGCCGCAGGGAGACATCGACGGCCGCCTCGAGGTCTCCGCGCTCGAACGCCTCTTCTTCCTCGTCCCAGGCGCGCGTCACCTGCTCCGACCAGGCGTGGCCGCGAACGCCGGCGCCGACGAGCACCAGGGCGGAGACGAGCTCCGGACGCGCGACGGCGACCTGCAGCGCCGTCCCTCCGCCGAGCGAGGCGCCGACGAGCGCGACCGGGCCGGGCTCGAGCTCCTCGAGCAAGGCGATCACGTCCGCCGCGTGCGAGTAAGGGCCGGGCGTAAGCGGCGAACGGCCGAAGCCGCGCAGGTCGCAGCGGATCGACCGGTGACGCTCGCCGAAGCGCTCCCACTGCGGGTCCCACATGCGGCTGTCGCAGATCCCCGCGTGCAGGAGGGCGACCGGCGTCCCGTCGCCGGCGATCTCGGCGTGCAGCGGCGTCCGCGTCGCCGCGCTCACGCCGCCGCGAGCTGGCCGCGCTTCGCGGCGATTCCGTCGAGCAGCTCCGAGAACGAGTCGGCGAACTTCTGCACGCCCTCCTCCTCGAGCACGCGCACGACGTCGTCGTAGTCGACTCCGGCGGCGGCGACCTGCTCGAACACGCGGTGCGCCTCGTCGACTCCCTGCTCCAGCGTCAGCGCGACCTCGCCGTGGTCCTGGAAGGCGTCGATCGTCTCCTCCGGCATGGTGTTCACGGTCTCCGGGCCGATCAGCTCCTCGACGTAGAGGACGTCGCGATAATCGGGATTCTTGGTCGACGTCGACGCCCAGAGGCACCGCTGCGCCGACGCGCCGGCGGCGGCGAGCTTCTCCCAGCGCTCGCCAGCGAACAGCTCCTTGTAGCGCTGGTAGGCGAGCTTCGCGTTCGCGACCGCGAGCTTGCCCTTGAGGTCGTCGTGGCCGCCGATCTCGTCGAGGCGCTTGTCCGCCTCCGTGTCGACGCGCGAGACGAAGAAGCTCGCAACGGAGGCGACCTTGCGCGGGTCGCCGCCCGACTCGACCAGCCGCTCGAGCCCGCGCAGGTACGCCTCGACGACCTCGGCGTAGCGCTCGAGCGAGAAGATCAGCGTCACGTTGATGTTGCGGCCGCGGGCGATCATCTCCTCGATCGCCGGCAGACCCGCCTTCGTCGCCGGGATCTTCACGTGCAGGTTCGGCTTGTCGATCGCCTCGTGCAGGTGCTGCGCCTCGTCGATGGTCTTCTGCGTGTCGCCGGCGAGGTTCGGGTCGACCTCGATCGAGACGTAGCCGTCCTGGCCGCCGCCGGCGTCCCAGACCGGCCGCAGCAGGTCGCACGCGTCGGAGACGTCCTTCTCGGCGAGCCGCCAGAAGATCTCCTTCGGGTCGTCCGTCTCCTCCAGGCACTCGCGGATCTGCTCGTCGTACAGGTCGCCTTCCGCGATCGCCTTCTGGAAGATCGTCGGGTTCGAGGTGACGCCGACGACGGCGTCGTCCTCCATCATCTGCGCGAGCTTCCCGCTCTGCAGCATCTGGCGCGAGAGGAAGTCGATCCAGACGCTCTGGCCGAGCCGCGAGAGCTGCTGAAGCCGTGAATCAGACATTGGCGAGTCCTTTCTCCAGTTCCTCGATCTTCTTCAGCCGCCGCACGAAGCGCTCGCCGCCGTCGAAGCTCGCGTGCAGGAACGCGCGCATCAGGTCGACGGCGAGCGACGGCCCCACCACCTCGGAGCCGAGGCAGAGGACGTTCAGGTCGTCGTGCTCTACCCCCTGGTGGGCCGAGTACACGTCGTGGCAGATCGCAGCCCGGATCCCGACGAGCTTGCAGGCGGCCACGGAAGCTCCTACGCCGGAGCCGCAGATCAGGATTCCGCGCTCGGCGTCTCCTCCGAGGATCGCCTCGCCGAGCTCCCGCGCCTTGTCGGGATAGTCGATCGGGACGGCGTCCGTGTCGGCGCCGAGATCGACCGTCTCGTGGCCCAGCGCGTCGAGCTCGGCGAGCACCGTCTCGCGCAGCCGGACGCCTCGGTGGTCGAACGCGACTGCAACCCTCATCACTTCGTTACGTTACCCCTGATGGAGGGTCCGGAACTCTGGCGTGAGCTAGGGCAGCAGCTGCGCGTGGACTCCGTCCGCTGCGCGGCCGAAGCCAAGTCCGGGCACCCGAGCTCGGGCATGTCCGCCGCCGACCTGATGGCGGTCTTCCTCGCCGAGTACTACCGCTACGACTTCGACGAGCCGAAGAGCCCGGCGAACGACCGGCTCGTCTTCTCGAAGGGCCACGCCTCGACGCTGCTCTACGCGATGTACCGCGCAGCGGGCGTCATCTCCGATGACGAGCTGCTCACCTACCGGCAGTTCTCGAGCATCTTCGAGGGCCATCCGACGCCCCGGATTCCGTGGGTCGACGTCGCCACCGGCTCGCTCGGCCAGGGTCTGCCGTACGGCGTCGGCCTCGCGCTCGCCGGCAAGAACCTGGACAAGACGCCGATGCGCACCTGGGTGCTGCTCGGCGACAGCGAGATGGCCGAGGGCTCGCAGTGGGAGGCGTTCGAGCACGCCGCGTTCTACGGCCTCGACAACCTGATCGCGGTTCTCGACGTCAACCGGCTCGGCCAGCGCGGCGAGACGATGCACGGCTGGGACCTCGACTCCTACGCGAACCGCGCCCGCGCCTTCGGCTGGCACGCGATCGAGATCGACGGGCACGACGTCGAGGCGATCGACGCCGCGTATCGCGAAGCGGTCGAGACCGAGCGGCCGACCGCCGTCGTCGCGCACACGATCAAGGGAAAGGGCGTCAAGGAGATCGAGAACCAGCCGGGCTTCCACGGCAAGGCGCTCGACAACCCGGAGCAGGCGATCGAGGAGCTCGGCGGCGTGCGCAACATCGTCGTCCAAGTGGCGAGACCGGAGCCTGTGCAGCGCTCCGCGCCGACGCATGGGACGCTGGAGCTGCCGCGGTACGAGCTCGGCGACGAGGTTGCGACGCGCAAGGCCTACGGCGAGGCGCTGGCGGCGCTCGGCAAGGCGCGCGGCGACGTCGTCGGCCTCGACGGCGAGGTCTCGAACTCGACTTTCGCCGAGATCTTCCGCGACGCAGTTCCGGAGCGCTACTTCGAGATGTACATCGCCGAGCAGCAGCTCGTCGCGGCGGCGGTCGGGATGCAGGTGACGGGCTGGCGTCCGTTCGCGTCCACGTTCGCCGCCTTCCTCAGCCGTGCCTACGACTTCGTCCGCATGTCGGCGATCTCGCGGGCGAACTACTGCCTTTCCGGCTCGCACGCCGGCGTCTCGATCGGCGAGGACGGCCCGTCGCAGATGGCGCTCGAGGACATCGCCTCGATCCGCGCCGTCCACGGCTCGACCGTCCTCCATCCGTGCGACGGGAACCAGACGGCGAAGCTCGTCGCGAAGATGGCCGACACCGAGGGGATCTCCTACATCCGGACGCTGCGCCCGAACACGAAGGTGATCTACGACGCCGACGAGGACTTCGAGATCGGCGGCTCGCGGACCCTCCGCGAGGGAAACGACGTCGCGATCGTCGGCGCCGGGATCACGGTTCCGGAGGCGCTCGAGGCGGCCGAGACCCTCGCCGCCGAGGGAATCGAGGCGCGCGTGATCGACCTCTACTCGATCAAGCCGATCGACGAGCGGACGCTCCGCTCGCTGGCGATGCCGATCGTCACGGCCGAGGACCACTTCCCCGAGGGCGGCCTCGGCGAGGCCGTGCTCGCGGCCCTGGCGCTGGCGGACGACCGGCCGGTGGTCGAGATCCTGGCGGTACGTGAGATGCCGCATTCCGGCAAGCCGGCCGAGCTGCTCGCCGAGGCGGGCATCGACGCCGCGCACATCGCAGAGGCGGCCCGCCAGCTCGTCGGCGCCGCCGTCAGCGCCTGAGGCCGAGCAGCCGCCGCGAAGCAGGCAGCCGCAGCGCCGCGTGCCACGGCAGCAGATCGAGGCCGTCCGGCGTGTGCAGGAAGCCCGCGCGCCGGCCGGGCCGGTCGGTGTGGCCGTACTGCCAGACGATCCGCCGGGTCTTCATGTTCACGATCACGACGCGGTGGCGGAAGTCGTCGTTGATCGCGATCAGGTTCTTCGCGACCAGCGTCGCGAGGGACGGATGGTCGAGCTCGCCGGGACCGCTGCGCGGCCCGTAGCGCCAGACGACGCGGCCCTTCTTCGTCATCACGATCGCCTGACCCGGGTGGGAGTAGTCGGCGAGAAGGATCCGGCTCCGCCCGACGAGCTGCGGGTCCGACGGGTAGCCGACCGGCGCGTGAACCGACCAGCGGAGGCGGCCGCGCGGCCCGATGTCGTCGATCCACGATCCCGTCGTCTCGCTGACGAGGACGCCGCCGTCGTGGAGCGGCGTCGCGCCGTTCACCGGCCCGAGCGAGTGCGGCGGGTCGTGGACGCAGACCCCGGCGCGGCCGAACTCGCGCACGATCCGCCCCGCAGGCGAGAGGTAGATCACCCGGCAGTTGTACGCGTCGGCGACGCTGACGAGCCGGTCGGCGAGCAGGTACGCGTCGTCCGGGGTGTTCAGGTAGCCCGGCGCCGAGCCGCGAACGTTCGGATGGCCGTAGCGCCAGAGGAGCCGTCCGGTGGGAAAGCCGATGATCTGGATCGTGTGCTGGTCCTCCTGGTTGCTGATGATCCGTGTGTACCCCGGGCCGAAGAACGTGTCGTCGTCGAACCGAAACGGCATCGGCACCGCGTGGCCGGGACGCGGATAGCGCCAGAGCACCTGCTTGCGCGAGTCGACGAGCAGCATTCGGTTGTTGCCGCGGTCGGCGATCAGGAGCAAGCCGGGGAGCACGCCTCGCGTGACCCGGCGAATTCGCTCACGCCGAACGCTGCGCGCGCTTCGGTGGACCGGGGTCGCACGATCGTCCTGGTCCGCGAAGGCGGTGGCCGCAGCGACGGCTGCCGCCGCGAGGCAGACGAGCGCGGTCGCGACGAGGATCCGGCGCCGGCGCCGTCTCCGGGTTTCCAGCTTCGCACGTCGTTCGAGACGGTTCTCGCTCGGCGCCACTCGACTCGACGCTAACAACGGTCCTCGCCGGGACCCGCCGGCCGGCGACACGCGCAACGGTTCCTTAACTCCGCCGCAACCTCGCGTTCGCGATGTGCCGTCCGAGGGCGCCGTCACAGCCTGAGCCGGTACGTCCGCTCGATCACCCTCCGCCCGGGAACGGCTGGGACGACGACCCGCGCCTGAACCGCTCCGTGCAGAAGACGGCCGAGGGGGAACTCGACGAGCCCACGGGTGTGCGGCCGGAGCTCGCGCCGTGCCGCCCGCAGCGTCGCGAGACGACGCCCGGTCACTCGCGCGACGATCGAGCGGACGCCGGCGAGCGGCTCCGTCACGTCGCCCGCGTTCACGACCCCGAGCTCGAGGACTCGCGCCGCGCGGCCTCGTACCACGCGAAGGCCACGGAGCTGCAGGCGCCTGACGATCCTCCCCGGCGCGCGCACGACGACGACCACGCCGAGCCGCACGCGCACGGCGACTCGAGCGCCTGCTCGAGGGCGGGATGTGAGCAGGACGAGCGCGTCGTGGTCTCCCGGCGCGGCACCGCGTGGAACCGTCGAGCCGACGACGAGCGTCGCGGAGGTGCGCGGCGGAAGCACGAGGCTCGTCGGCTGGAGGCGAAGCCACGCTGCCGCCGAGCGCGCCTCGCGTCCGCGCACGATCCTCGGCCGCCCGCGCAGCGAAAGCGCGAACCCGGCCCGCGCGACGTCCACCACGACTCGCTCGTTCCCGCCGTTCGTAACGCGCACCGCGCCGCGCGCCGTCCCCGCGAGCTCGACGTGCGCGGGCGCGGCGGTCAGCGCCACGGGCTTCCGCCCGCCGCCCGCGCCCGCCGAAGCGGGCGCGAGGGCGAGCACGGCGGCGACGAGGACGGCGACGAGGGAGAGGGTCATCGACCGATCACGGTGTACGTGACCGTCGCCGTGTAGTGGCCGGAGGCGACGAGCGGCAGCGGAGCCGTGAAGCCGACGTTGGTCGCCCACGCGTCGCCGGCCGAGGCGCTCGGAGCCGAGGTGGTGCCGATCAGGAGGTCGGCGGCCGGTGCAACCGGGATCGCGGCCATGGCGCCGCCCGAGAGCTGGCTTCCGATTTGCCCGCCCGCCGGGGCCGACGCCGTCAGTCCGAGCGGCAGATCCGACGGCACGAAGGCCGAGCGATGAACGCTCAGCGCATAGCCGCTCGCACGGTTGCTCGAGACCGTGACGTGCTCGGAGACGGACGCAGGCGTCTCACCGGCGACCGCGTGACCGAAGCTGATGCTCGGCCGTTCGAGGGCGACCGACAGGATCGGCTGGATGTCGATGTCGACTGCGGCGCTCGCGGACGGACTGTCCGTTGGAGGCGGCCCGGAGGAGCACGGCGCGGCCGTCGTCGCCGAGTTGTGCGGCGCGGGGGCTTGCGCCGAGAAGTCGCCTGCGTTCGAGTCGGTGTCCGTGCAACCGCCGCCGGCGCGCTGCTCGGCGGTCGTGTTGCCGATCGCGGGAGCCGGGCCGCTTCCCTCGAAGTCCGTCGCGGAGCCGTAGCCGATCAGGTCGGCGACCGCCGCGTCGGCCGAGCAGCTGCCGGCGGAGGCGCCGCATGTCAGCGCCGCGGCCGTCCGGACGAGCGCGACCTTGCCGCCCGAGACGGCGAGGTTCGACGTCCCCGTCGCGTCCGGCGTCGGCACCGGAGCGCCGACCGACGCGGACGATGCGAGCTGGACGAGGTAGCGGCCGCCCGGCGGGACCGAGCCGGAGAGAGGCGTGACCTGCCAGGACGTCCCGGCGCCGGAGGCGTACTGCAGCGACCAGGTCGAGAGGTCGACGGCCGCGCTCCCGCGGTTGAACAGCTCGACGAAGTCGTTCGAGTAGGGCGCGCTCGCGTTGCCGCCGCCGGCGAACAGCTGGCTGATCACCATGTCGGAGGAAGCTGTCCGCGCGGCCGGCGCGACGAGCAGCACGGCAGCGAGGGCGAGCATGAAGACGTAGCGGATTCGACGCATGGGCAGCTCCAATCGGGTCGTAGGACTCACGCCTTCCGTGGTACCGGCAGGAGGCCGCCGCCCGAAAGTGTCCGTCCGCGATTCGGCGCAGAGTCGTCACACACCCGGCGCGAGACCCGGGCCGACGGGGCCGACGGCTCTACGCTTAGGCGATGGCGCTCGTCATCGCCTCCCAGCTCCGCAAGGAGCTTTCCGGCTGGACGCTGTTCGACAACGTCTCGTTCAAGGTCGAGCGGCGCGACCGGGTCGCCCTCTCCGGGCCGAACGGCGCGGGCAAGACGACGCTGCTCCGGATCCTGAACGGCGAGACCGACCACCAGGGCGGCGAGCTCGTGTTCTCGAAGGGCACCCGCGTGGCGCTGCACGACCAGCGGCCGCCGCTCGAGCGCGGCCTCTCGCTGCGCGAGTACGTCCTTTCCGGCGCGTCCGACCTCGTCGCGACCGAGGAGGAGCTGCGCCGCCTCGAGGCCGCGATGACGGACGGAGCCCACGACCAGGCGACGCTCGGCCGCTACGCCGAGGCGCAGGCGCGGCTCGAGCACGCCGGCGGCTACGACTGGCGCGAGCGGACAGCGTCTGTCGTCCGCGGGCTCGGCTTCACGGACGACGACCTCGACCGGCCGCTCGACACGTTCTCGGGCGGCGAGCTGACCCGCGCCTCGCTGGCGCGGGCGCTCGGCGGCGACCCGGATCTGCTGCTGCTCGACGAGCCGACGAACCACCTCGACGTCGAGAGCCTCGAATGGCTGGAGCAGGAGCTGCAGTCGCTCGACGCGGGCATCGTCCTCGTCGCCCACGACCGCTGGTTCCTCGAATCGGTCACCAACGCCGTGCTCGAGCTCGGCGGCGGCCGCTCGATCTACTTCTCGGGCCCCTGGCATGCGTGGCGGCTCGAGAAGGCGGCCCGCGCCTCGGCGGCGGGCAAGAACGCGGACCGGCTCGGCGTCGACATCGAGCGTCTCGAGCGCTTCGTGGCGCGGTTCCGCTACAAGAAGAAGAAAGCGGCACAGGCGCAGGCGAAGCTGACGCAGATCGCACGCCTCGAGAAGGAGCGGCAACAGTCGCGCGACGAACTCGAGTCGCTGGAGCTCAAGCAGCGCCGGCTCGGCTTCGAGTTCCTCGATCCGCCGCGGAGCGGGCGGACGGTGGTCGAGGTCGACGGGCTCGAGCTCGCCGCGGGCGAAAAGCACCTGTTGAGCGGCGCCGGGCTCGCGATCGACCGCGGCGAGCACGTCGCTCTCGTCGGCCCCAACGGGTCGGGCAAGACGACGCTGCTCGAAACGCTGCTCGGCCGCCGTGAGCCGCTCGCCGGCTCGACCCGGCTCGGCCACGGAGTCGTCCCCGCCTACTTCTCCCAGCACGAGATCGAGCTCGACGAGACCGGCAGCGTGCTCGAGTGCGCCCAGAAGGCGACCGGGCTCAAGCGCCCGGAGGCGATGAGCCTGCTCGGCCGCTTTCTCTTCTCCGGCTGGGAGGAGCAGGACAAGCCGGTCGCCAAGCTCTCCGGCGGCGAACGGCGGCGGCTCGCGCTCGCGCTCGTCGTCGCCTCCGGCGCGAACTTCCTCGTCCTCGACGAGCCGACGAACCATCTCGACCTCGAGAGCCGCGAGGCGCTCGAGGCGGCTCTGGAGGCGTTTCCCGGGACAGTCCTGCTCGTCTCCCACGACCGCGCCCTGCTCGACGCGGTCGCGGAGCGGACGCTCGCGATCGAGCACGGTGCGATCGACTCCTACGACGGCGGCTGGGCCGACTACGTCCGCCGCCGCGACGAGCTCGCGGCGCCGACGCCTCCGCCGCCTGCGCCGAAGGCGAAGCCGAAGCCGAAGCGCGAGCCGGCCAAGCGAAGGCCGACCGAGCTCGAGCAGCTCGAGGCCGAGATCACGGCGCAGGAGGCGGCCGTCGCGGAGCTCGAGCGGAAGCTCGCCGAGGACTGGGCCGACGTCGAGACGCTGACGGCGCACAAGGCCGCCCGCGACGAGCTCCAGTCGCTGCTGGCGCGGTGGGAAGCCGCCTTCGAGCTAGCCGCCGAAGGCGAACTCGAGCGCCGCGGGTAGCTGCGTGCGGTAGTAGCGGCCGCCTTCCGGGTGCGTCGCCGCCTTGACGGCGTGCGACAGGCCGAGTCCGCGGAGCTCCTGGGCGAACGCGAACGTCCACGCGCGCATGACGCCGCCGTGGTTGAACCCGGTCGAGAGGAAGAAGGCGACGTGGCGCGAGCGCAGCAGCGCGGCCTCGCGGCGGACGAGGAGCGTCGGGTTGTGCGCGTCCAGCTCCGCCTTCGTCGCGTGGGTCAACGTCCCGTCGCGGAAGGGCTTGAAGTAGCCGGACCACGACTCGGCGACGCCGAACAGGCGCGGGTGGCGGAGCGCGATGTCGACGGCCCCGTAGCCGCCGGCCGAGAGGCCTGCGATCACGCGTCCCGACTGCGACGCGATCGTCGGCAGCCGGCGGTCGGCCCATGGAACGACGTCGTTGGCGAGATAGCTCTCCCAGGGGCCGGTCCACTCCTCGTCGGCCCGGTTCTTCGTCCTCCCGGCGACGGGCATCACCGCTATGAACGGCTTCAGCGTCCCGGACGAGATCAGCGAGTCGGCGACCTTCGTCAGGCCGATGCTGTCGTAGAAGCCCGAGGGCGAGCCGGGAAAGCCGTGCAGCAGGTACAGCACCGGGTAGCGGTGGGTCGGGTCGTAGCCCGGCGGCAGGTAGATCGCGCTCGGGCGGCGGTCCCAGCCGACCTCGTGATTCGGGATCCGGCCGGTCCAGATCGCGCCGCCGTTCGGCCCGACTCGCACACGGGTGAAACCGGTCGGCCCGGCGGGGTCGGCGCCGCGCGCGGTCGCGAGGTGTCCAAGCGCGAGACCGAGCCACTGCTTCGCGTGGCGCTGCCAGATCCCGCCGCCGTGCGCGCCGGGATAGACCTCGAACACGTGCTGGACGCCGGCGTCGCGGAGCTCCTGGTGGAGCTGGAGGTTCTCGTCGCGGAAACGCTCGTCGCCGCTGCCGACGTAGAAGGCGAAGAACGTCGGCCTTCGCACCTGGTCGGCGCGCAGTGCGGTGACGAAGGCGTGGGCGCTCGCGTACGCGTTCTTCTGCGGCGAGCCGAGGTCGAGGGGCTGTGTGCCGGCGGGATTGGTCGGATGGAAGTAGCCGCTCCAGGACTCGACGGCCCCGAAGTCGTCCAAGTGGTGCAGGGCGAGGATGACCGCGCCGTAGCCGCCGGCCGAGAGCCCGACGAGTGCGCGGCCGCGCCGGGTCGGAATCGTCCGGAAGTGGGTGTCGACGAATGCCGGTAGCTCGTCCGAGACCGCGGTCTCCCAGTTCCGTCCGGGTCCCCAGTCGAGGTACTCGGGATCGCTGTCGTCGTCGTGTGCGCCCTGCGGCGCGACGAGGATCGCGGGCCGCGGGAGGGAGCCGAGCGCCGTCCGCAGGTAGCCGACGTTCAGGTACGTCGTTCCCGTGGCGGGCAGGCCGTGGAGGAAGTAGACGACCGGGTAGCGCAGGTTGCTCGTCGCGTAGCCGCGCGGCAGCAGCACGACCAGGTGCACGGTTCCGTTGACCGCGTTCGAGTGGAACGAGAGCAGCTGTTGCGTCGGAAGCGCCGACGACGTCGTGCTGTGACGCAGTTCGTGGGCTGCGTAGGCCGCACCGGCCGAGGCGGCGACGCAGGCGATCGTGATCGCGGCGGCGATCCGGAAGCGGCTCAACCGCTCACCGCGGAGGCCGACTCGAGCGACGGCGCCGGCAGCTCGGCCGGCGTCGGACGCGCCAGGAGCGCAGCGCCGATCACGACGGCGACGAACGCGAGCACGCGGGCGGCGCCGAAGATCCCCGGCGGCAGCCCGTCGCCGAACGCGACCATTCCGGCGACGATCGGGACGGCGTTCGTGAACACGGTCCCGACCCCGGCCGTCGCGAGCGCGCCCCCGCGCTGGAAGCCGAGCTGCAGCAGCACGAAGCCCAGCCCGTGGCAGGCGAGCACGGCCGGCACGAAGGCGAGTCGCGTGCCGCCGGCGACCGCCGCCTTCGTGCCGATGTCGCCCGCCGCGTAGCAGAGCCCGGCCGCAGCCCCGAGCCCTGCCCCGGCGGCGAGCAGCCGCGCGGCCGGCCCCGCCGCAGCCGCAGCGAGCGCCACAGTGCCGACCATCCAGGCGGCCACGACCGTCCACGACGCCTGGCCGGCGTGCGTGGCTCCGTGGCCGAGCGAGAGCCCGAGCAGCGCCAGCCCGAGCACGGCGAAGCCCGTCCCCAGCCACTCGCGCCGGCTCAGGACGACGCCGCCGGCGCGGCTGACGAGCAGGGCGAGGATCCCGACGCCGCCTGCCGCCGTCGCCTGCACCAGCGAGAGCGAGCCGAAGCGGAGCGCCGCGACGTAGAGCGCCCAGCCGGCGATCCCGACGAAGAAGCCGACGACCCAGCGCCGGTTTCCGAACAGGAGCCGCAGCGAGTGCAGCGGTCGGCGGAGCGACAGGGGCGGGAGCTCGGAAGCCTGTTCGTGCTGGCGGAAGAAGCCCCAGTTGAGCGCCAGCGCCGAGGCGGCGGCGAGCAGGAGCGCGGCCGCGGTCGAGGTCATCGCTTCTGCCCCACGCGCGGAAGGTAGCCCTCCGCGGCGAGGCCGGCGAGGCCGACGCGCGGGAGGTCGGCGAGCCGCTCGTAGACGACGTAGCGCCGCTCCCAGCTCGGGAAGAACTTACGGTTGAAGCTCGAGAGGTTGTCGAACTGGAACGTCCCCTTCATTCGGCGCAGGACCTCGCACTGAAGGCGCTGCGCCCGAGTCAGCTCCGTCGAGCCGAGCAGCGACGCGAAGGGAGCGAAGTTCATCGACACGCGCTGGAACCCGTGCTGGCGGGCCCACGCGACAGTCTCGACGACGAGCCACTCGTTCAGCCCGTTCGGCGTCTCCCGGCGCCGCGGCATCGACGAGAGAGACAACGCGTGCGCCGGGCGCGAGACCGCGAGGTGGAGGAAGCCCGCGATGCGCCGGTTCTCGTCGCGGCCGACGACGAAGAGCGCGTCGTCGCCGTCCAGGGCGAAGAACGAGTCGAACTCCATCGTGAAGCCGCGCAGCGGCTCACCGTTCCGCCACTCCTCGGCGACGCTCTCGAGCTCCTGGCGCAGCTCGGGCCCGAGATCGCGGGCGAAGAGGATCTGGACCGTGTAGCCCGCGCGGCCGAGCCGGTGCACGGACTGCCGCACTTTGCGGATCGAACGGCCCTCGAGCGAGAAGCCGCCGACGTCGATCACGCCCTCGTCGCCGTGGTAGATCGCGCCGAACCCCTTGGCCTTGTAGAGGTCGAGGTAGCGGGTGCCGGCGCCGAGGATCGCGATCCGCCAGTCGCGCTCGTGCGCGTGGCGGACGAACGCCGTCAGCAGCTGCTCGACCGAGTCCGGGTCGCCGATCGGGTCGCCCGAGACGACTGCGACGCCGGCGATGACCGTGTAGGCGAGGAACGCCTGCTCGTCCTCGCTGAAGAAGTACGACTTGTCGGACCGGAGTGCGAACGGAGCGAGCGTGTCGACGCCGAAGCGGCCGACGAGCAGGCGGGCGCGTTCACGCTCCTGCGCCAGCCGCTCGTGGCGGTAGCGCCAGGGCGCGAGCCAGCGCGCGAGCAGCGAGAAGGCGCCCACGAGCGCGATCAGGAAGACGGAGAGCGGGAACCACTCGCCGAACGACCCGCTCAGGTGCTGCGAGCCGCGGAGGTGGATGCCGGCCGCCGCGGCCGCGGTCTCGCGGAGGGCGAAGTCGATCGTGTAGCGGCGGTCCGCCGCGACGCGGTTGATCCAGAGCGCGATCGCTCCGTAGACGAAGATCGCGACGACGTAGAGGAGGCCGCGGATCAGCACCTCCGTTCGTGTGTCGGGGTCGCCCCGCCGGTCGAACTCGTGCCGGCGCGCGACGAGCGCGATAGCGACGAGGATGCTCGCGATCGCCTCCTCGTAGTCGAGGCCCTTGAGGATGTGCAGCGCCGCGGCCGCGAGGACGAGCGCGACCGTCAGCTGCCAGGCCCGCCGGCTTCGCCGCCGCAGCCCGCGCGCGAGCACGATCAGCGCCATCCCGGTCGGGACGATCAGCGCGCTCGCGAGCTTGGGGACGACGGTCGTCACGGTTCCCTCGACGAGCAGCAACCGCTCCGTGAGCTCGGGCGTGATCGCGGACGCCACGTCGAGCAGGCCGGCCGCGGCGACGAGGCCCGCGAGGACGACGGGCGCGCGCTCGCTTCGGTTGACGTTCGGCCGCCCGGCGACCGCGGCGCCGAGGCCGACCAGTCCGGCGGCGAGGTAGATCGCCGGCACGTGAACCGCGGCGCGGAACGCCTCCCGGGCGGCGACCTGCCGGACGATGACGATCGAGATCCACGTCGTCACGAGCAGCCAGCCACCCGCGGCGAGCGCGGTCAGCAGGCCGGCGGTCAGCCGTTCGACGCGCGCCATTCGCGCGACCGCGCCGATGAGCAGGCCGGCGATCGCCCAGACGACGAAGAAGACGAGCAGCGGCACCGAGTCGTGCCGCGGCAGCTCGTCGAGGGGCAGCGCGTCGTGGATCGACGGGCCGAGCCGGGGCAGCCCCGGCCGAATCACGTACAGCCAGCCTTGCGCCGCGACCACGACGGCGAGGAAGGCGACCGCGACGAACGCGAGCTGCGCTGCGCGGACGACCCTAGCCACGGGCCAGCCTCTCGGACGCGGCGAGGAGAGCCGAAGGGAAGTTCTCTCGCCAGGCCCGCCAGGTGTGGCCGCCGGGAACGGAGCTGAAGTGGTGGCCGACGCCGAGACGCCGCAGCTCGCGGTCGAAGGCGACGTTCTGCCGGAAGAGCCGGTCGCTCGGGCTGGAGTAGAACCAGACGAACACGTGCTCGCGGCGCAGTCGGCGCGCGACGGCGGGAAGCGTCCGAGCCGGCGAGTTCACGCCGAGCCGCCGCGGGTTGCGGCCGAAGACGGAGAGGATCTTGTCGGCCTGCTCGTAGCCGGACCAGCTCTCGAGCACGTGGAACTCGCGCGGATGGTGGAGGCCGATGTTCAGCGAGCCGTAGCCGCCTTCCGAGAGGCCGGCGAGCGCGCGGGCGTTGCCGGAGCGGATCGTCCGGTAGCGCCGGTCGATCGCGCCGACGACGTCGCGCGCGAGGAACGTCTCCCACGCGGACGCCGAATGGACGCCGTTCGCCCACTCGGTGTCGGTGAAGCGGCCCGGCGAGCCGGACGGCATCACGAGGATCGCCGGCCGGACCTTGTGCCGGGCGACGAGTTCGTCCTCGACGACGCCGGCCTTGATGGTCAGCAGGATCGCGTTCGGCAGCCCCGGCGATCCGTGCAGGAGGTAGACGACCGGGTAGCGGCGGCGCGGGTGCGCGGCGTAGCCGGGCGGCAGGTAGACGATCACCTGCTGCGTCCGGCGGACGGCCGGGCTCCAGACGCCGATCGTCTTCGTCGTCCCGCGCGTGTTCACCCACGCCGGATCGTGCGGCGGCGGGTAGCCACGGTAGAGCCAGAAGTTGTCGAGATAGCGGTAGACGCCGACGAGGCCTACGACCGAGAGAACCGCGAGCACCCCGAGGAGAGCCGTCGTCTCGAGCGGCAGCCCGCCGGGCAGCGCCAGCGCGAGCCTGCCGTTCGATTTGCCGCCACCGTCGCTCCTCCAAGCGGCCATCGAGGCTCTCCTTGGTCTTACTTCCTTCGTCAGATGGAACCAGAGTGAATCCGCCGTGCGAAGGGGCCGCGCCGACCCTTAACTGACGGCGCGCCGTTCCTTAACCCGCGCTGAACGCCGCCGCAACCCGGCGTCAACGAAACGTCGTCAGTCGGCTTCGAGCGTCGCCACGACGGCCTCGGCAACGACCTTCAACGGCCGGCCGGAGACCTGCGAGGCCTTGCGAAGCCGGGCGTACGCGTCCTCCTCGCTCAGCCCTTCCTTCGCCATCAGGAGCCCCTTCGCGCGCTCGATCGTCTTCCGGGCCGCGAGCGCCTCCGAGAGCGACTCCGCCTCGTCCCGCAGGTCGCGCAGCTCCTCGTAGCGGGCGCGCGCGGTCTGGATCGCCGGCAGCAGGTCCTGCTCGCGGAACGGCTTGACGAGGTAGCCGAAGACACCGGCCTCGACGGCGCGCGAGACGAGCTCGTCCTGGCCGTAGGCGGTCAGCATCACGATCGGGATCGGGCGCTCGTCGAGGATTCGGCGCGCCGCCTCGATCCCGTCGAGGTTCGGCATCTTCACGTCCATGATCGCGAGGTCGGGCGCGTGCTCGCGCGCCAGCGCGACCGCCTCCTCGCCGTCGCGGGCCTCGGCGCAGACCTCGAGCCCGGCGCGCTTCAGCATCTCGACCAGGTCGAGCCGGATGATCGTCTCGTCCTCGGCGACGAGGATCCGCATCAGGCCGGGAACACCACCTCGGCGCGGGTGCCGCCGTCGCTGCGGAGGTCGAAGCTCCCCTGCAGCTCGTCGCGGACGAGCGCGCGTACGATCGAAAGGCCGGTCCCGCTGCGGACGTGCTCGTCGACGGAGCCGTCATCGGTGATCGAGAGGACGGCGTCGCCGTTGCGGCTCTCGAGCGCGATCCGCACCTCGTCGCCGCCGTGCTCGAGCGCGTTCTGGAACAGCTCGCTGAAGACGAGCGCGAGCGCCGTCGCGCGGTTACCGCCGAGCGAGACGGGCTCAAGCCGGGCGTCGACGCGCTTGCCCGCGCCGAGCCCCTGGACGAGCATCGCGCGCAGGCGCTCGAGCAGGTCGCCTAGATCGACGTCCTCCTCGCGCTGCTCCGTCAGGACCTCGTGCACGGCCGCGATCGCGAGGATGCGGTTGACGGAGTCGTTCAGCGCCTTCGCGGGATCGACGCCGTCCTCGGAGCGCGCCTGCAGCCGCAGCAGCGACGCGACCGTCTGCAGGTTGTTCTTGACGCGGTGGTGGATCTCTTGCGCGAGGACGCCGCGCATGACGGCGCGGCCGTGCTCGAGCGCGACCGCGGCGTGGTGGGCGATCGAGGCGAGCAGCGCGCGCTCGTCGTCGGTGAAGTCGGTGTCGCGGTCGCAGACGAGCTCGCCGATCTGCCGCCCCTTCCAGCGCAGCGGCGTCCGGACGGCGAACTTCCCGGCCCGCCCCTCGGGCCGCGCGATCCCGCCGTCCTCGAGCACCAGCGCCGCGCCCGTGGCGCCGACCGCGTCCATCGTCGCGCTGACGATCTCCTCGAGCGTCTCCTCGAGGTAGAGCGACTCGGAGACCGCCTCCGAGATCCGTGCCAGCGCCTCCAGCTCCTCGACGCGCCGCTGGGCGTCGGCGTAGAGCTTCGCGTGCTCGATCGTCTGCGCCACCTGCGCGGCGATCGCCACCAGCAGCTCGATCTCCGCCTCGGTGAACTCGCGCGGAGCCCGTGTGCGCACGTTGAGCGCGCCGGCCAGCTTCTCGCGGGCGAGGATCGGGACGGCGAGGATCGACTCGTACTCGTCCTCGGGCAGGTTCGCGAAACCCTTGAAGCGCTCGTCGAGGTGCGCCTGCGCCGCGATCATGATCGGCGCGCGCTCCGCGGCCGCGGTGCCGGTGATTCCCTCGCCGGGCCGCATCCGCGGGCGCCGGCTCATCTCGTCGACGCCCGTCCCGTAGGTCGCCCGGAGGACGAGCTCGTCCGCGTGGTCGTCGTAGAGGTAGACGAAGCAAGCGTCCGCCTCGAGCGCGTTGGCCACCTTGGTCGCCACGAGCGCGAGGACCTCCTCCAGGTCGAGCGTCGAGTTGACGGCCGCGATCGTCTCGGTCAGCAGCCTGAGGTGGCGGGCGGGGGCGTCCATTGCCTCGATTATGGTCCGGAGCCGATGAGCCTCTACCAGTGGCTGCTCTTCTTCCATGTCACGGGCGCCTTCTTCCTGATCGGCGGGATCGTCATCGCCGGGATCCTGAACACGACCGCGCTCATCGGCGAGCGCCGGCCGAGCGAGATCGCAGCCTTGTTCCGACTGGTCCGCATTGCCGTGCCGATGATCGGAGCCGGGATGCTGCTGACGCTGGCCATCGGCCTCTGGCTCGTCCACGAGTCGCCTTGGAACTTCGGGTACGGCGATACCTGGGTGATCGTCGCGCTCGTGCTCTGGGCCGTGGCGGGGTGGCTCGGAGGGATCGACGGCAAATACCAACGCGCAACCCGTGAGCTAGCCGAGCGCCTCGCGGCCGAGGGCGACGTCCCCAACCCGGAGCTCCGCGCGCGCCTGCGAAACGCGCGCGCGCTGGCGATCGGCTATGCGAGCGGACTGGCGGCGTTCGCCGTGCTCGGAATCATGATCTGGAAGCCAGGTGCCGGCCCGTGATCCTCGCGGCTATCCGCCCGGACTCGTGGAACCTGCCCTTGTTCCTGCACGTGCTCGGCGCAACGGTCACGTTCGGCGCGACGGCGACCGTCGCCATCCTCGCCTTCGCCGGCCTCCGGAGCGAGGGCGAGCGAGGACAGTGGCTTCGCCGGCTGGCCTTCCGGATCGGCGTTTTCGTGCTCGTGCCGGCGTTCATCGTGATGCGCGTGGCGGCTCAGCTGATCGCGAACAAGGAGTACCCCGGGAATGCGAAGACGCCGGGTTGGCTCAACGTCGGTTTCATCGTCACCGAGCCGGGCGCAGTTCTGCTGATCATCACGCTGATCCTGGCCTGGCTGAGCGCACGCCGAACGACAACGCGTCTCGCGTCCGTCGTCCCGTGGCTCGCGACCGTGTACCTCGTCGCCCTCGGCGTCGCCTGGTTCGCGATGTCGGCGAAGCCGGGCTCGTAGATCGGCGTCGTTAACAAACTAATTACCTCCGGCACGATTTCTCTTTAGACGACGGGGATACGTTGCCCGCGATGGCCGTCGTCGCGACCGACCTCCGGATGGTGAACGGGTTCCTGGTCGCCGATCGTGAGGGAAAGGTCGTCGGGAGGGTCGAGTGCCCGATGTACGGGACCGCCCCGGACGTGCCCGACGCGCTCGCGGTCCGCAGCGGCTTCCTCGCCCGCCGGCGTCGCGTCGTCCCGGCCGAGGCGATCGACGAGATCGACGACTCGAGCCGCGTGATCGAGCTCAGCGTCGAGCGCGACGCGCTCAAGAGCTTCCTCTAGAACCGCACCGCACCGGGCCCAGAACGACCGCGAGGTGCGATTCCTCGGCACCTCGCGATCGGCCGTCAGTTGGCTTCGCCGGCCGCAGAGAACACGGCGAAGCGTTCTCATCTTTTCGCGTTTCTAGAGAACCGACAAGTAGCGCTTGAGCTCCCACTCGGTCAGCTGGACGCGGTACTCGTCCCATTCCTTGCGCTTCAGCTCGACGTAGTGGTCGAAGATGTGCGGCCCGAGCGCCTTGCGTGCGAGGTCTGATTCGGCCAGCTCGTCGATCGCCTCGCCGAGCGTTTCCGGGAGCGAGACGATGCCGCGCTCGCGCCGCTGCTCGGGCGTCAGGTGGTACAGGTTCGTCTCCATCGGATCGGGCAGCTCGTAGCCCTGCTCGATCCCTTCGAGCCCCGCGTGCAGGAGCGCGGCGAAGGTCAGGTACGGGTTGCAGGCCGGGTCGGGGCAGCGGATTTCGACCCGCGTCGCCTGCTCGGAGCCCGGCTTGTAGAGCGGGATCCGGATCAGCGCCGAGCGGTTTCGCTGCGACCAGGCGACGTAGACCGGCGCCTCGAACCCGGGCACGAGCCGCTTGTACGAGTTCACCCACTGCGCGAAGACGGCGGTGATCTCCCGTGCGTGGCGCAGCTGGCCGGCGATGAAGGCCTTGCCCGCGTCCGATAGGTGCCACTTGTCGTCGCCGTCGAAGAAGGCGTTCCGTCCGTCCGTGAACAGCGACTG
>JBPYFE010000065.1:0-15532 GCA_051986525.1 Gaiellaceae bacterium | reverse complement strand
CGCACAGCGCGCCGCCGGCTCCGTGTGCGCGCACAACCGCTGGCCGATCGTCGTGCCGTGCCACCGGGTCGTGGCCGCGGGCGGGATCGGAAGCTACGGCGCGAGCGGCGTCGAGACGAAGCGCCGCCTGCTGGAGCACGAGCACGTCCGCGTCGCCTGCGATGCGGACTTCGAGGCCGTGGCGGCTTGGTCGCCGCGGCCGCGAGCTGGAGGTTCGCTCTAGGTGTCTTTCTCTGACGACGTCCGCAACGAGCTCGCCGCGATCGCGCCCGAGCGAGAGTGCGACCGCCGGGCCGAGCTCTCGGCGCTTTTCCATTCCGCCGGACGGCTGCACCTGCGCGGCCACGGCGAGGTCTCGCTGCACCTCGACCTTGCGAGCTCCGCCGTCGCGCGCCGCGCCTTCAGCCTCCTGCGCTCGTTCGGCGTCGAGTCCGAGATCCGCACCTACCGCCGGCGCGCGTTCGACAAGGCCACGCGCTACGAGCTGCACGTCGCAGGGACGGCGTCCGCGCTCGCCGTGCTGCGTGAGGCGGGGGTCCTGGGTCCGGGGCTCCGCCCGCTGAGCCGTCCGCCGAAGCGCGTCGTCGGGCGCGGCTGCTGCCGCGGCGCCTACATCCGCGGCGCCCTGCTCGCCGCGTCCTCGGTCTCCCGGCCGCCGTCGCAGCATCTCGAGCTGCGGACGGAGACACGCGAGGCCGCGGATTTCATCGCGTCCGTCGCCGCCGCCGAAGAAGTGACGCTGCGGGTGCTCGAGCGCGCCGACCACGCCGTCGCCTACGCGAAGGGCATCGACACGATCGCCGAGACGCTCGCCCTGGCAGGCGCCAGCGACGCCGCGCTCGTTCTGGACGAGCACGCGGTCGTGGGGGAGACGAAGGCACGCGCGAACCGGCTCACCAACGCCGACCAGGCGAACCTCGTCCGGACGAGCCGCGCGGCGCACGCCCAACTCGAGGCCGTGCGCGCGCTCGAGCGGGAACGTCGGCTCGGTGAGCTTTCGCCGCGGCTTCGCGAGGCCGCCGAGCTCCGGCTCCGTCATCCGTCGCTGCCGCTGCGCGAGCTCGCGCTGAAAACAGACCCGCAGGCGTCGAAGGCGGCCTTGCACCGCAGATTGCAGCGAATTATTTCGCTCGCCGAACGCTGAAATTCGACCTTCCGTTTTTATGTGTTTCAGTCCCAGTTGAATTAGCCGACTCCGATTCGTTATTACTTTCGGGAGGCGGGTTCGCGCTCGTCCGGTGATGGATTCAGACCCCGTCCGTCGCCAAGGTCCGGAGCGCGACAATCGCGGAGGGGGAGGTCGTCCTCGGAGCTTCCCCTCCGGCCCGCCGCTTCCACGTCACTCGGAAGCGGCGGCCGGAGGGTGGAATCCGGCCTGCCGCAGCTCTGTCGAGGGTCTCGCACGGGCGTCTCCGTTAGATTCCTTTCTAGAGAGCGAGGAGGGACGAGATGGCCAAGACCAAGGTGGGGATCAACGGGTTCGGGCGGATCGGGCGGAACTTCTTCCGCGCGCACCTGCAGCGCGGGGGCGACTTCGAGGTCGTGGCCGCGAACGACCTCGGCGACCTGAAGACGATGGCGCACCTGCTCAAGCACGACTCCGTGCTCGGGCGGCTCGACGAGGACGTCGAGGTCGGCGACGGCGTCATCACCGTCGGCGGCGACGACATCCAGATGCTGTCCGAGAAGGACCCGAAGAGCCTGCCCTGGGGCGACCTCGACGTCGACGTCGTGATCGAGTCGACCGGCCTCTTCACCGATCGCGAGGGCGCGGGCCAGCACCTCGAGGCCGGCGCGTCCAAGGTCGTCATCTCCGCGCCGGCGACGGATCCCGACGTGACCGTCGTCCTCGGCGTCAACGACGACGACTACGACCCCGAGCACCACCGGATCGTCTCGAACGCGTCGTGCACGACGAACTGCGTCGCGCCGATGGCGAAGGTGCTGCACGACGCGCTGACGATCGAGTCCGGCTTCATGACGACGATCCACGCGTACACCGCGGACCAGCGCCTCCAGGACCTGCCGCACAAGGATCTGCGCCGCGCTCGTGCTGCCGCGCTGAACCTGATTCCGACGTCGACCGGCGCCGCCAAGGCGATCGGGATCGTCATGCCGGCGCTGCAGGGCAAGGTCGACGGGATGTCGATGCGCGCGCCCGTGCCGGACGGCTCGGTCACCGACCTCGTCGTCCAGGTCTCGCAAGGCACGTCCGTCGACGAGGTGAACGAGCTTTTCCGCGCAGCGGCGGCGAGCGGGCCGCTCGAGGGGCTGCTCGCGTTCAGCGACGAGCCGCTCGTCTCCCAGGACATCGTCGGCTCGCCCTACTCGTGCACCTTCGACAGCCAGCTGACGATGGTGCACGGGAACATGGTCAAGGTCTTCGGCTGGTACGACAACGAGTGGGGCTACAGCTGCCGGCTCGTCGACCTGGTCTCGAAGATGGCGAAAGCCGGCTTCCCGAAGGCCGAAGCGGCCGCGACGGCCTAGCCGTGCGGAAGCCGCGCTCCGTCCGCGACGCCGACGTCGCCGGCAAGCGCGTGCTCGTCCGCTCCGACCTGAACGTGCCGCTCGAGGACGGGCGCGTCGCCGACGACACGCGGATCCGCGCCTCGCTGCCGACGCTGCGGCTGCTGCTCGACGGCGGCGCGGCGGAGGTCCGCGTCTGCTCGCACCTCGGCCGCCCGAAGGGCGAGGACGACGCCTTCTCGATGCGCCCCGTTCGGGAGCGGCTCGCCGAGCTGCTCGCCGACGAGCGGATCCAGGTGCTCGAGAACACGCGCTTCAATGACGGCGAGACGAAGAACGATCCCGGCTTCGCCCGCGAGCTCGCCGACGACAGCGAGCTCTTCGTCGAGGACGCGTTCGGCTCCGTTCACCGCGCCCACGCCTCGACAGTCGGTGTCGCCGAGCTGCTGCCGGCGTACGCCGGGCTGCTGCTCGAGGACGAGCTCGAGCACCTCGGCACGCTGCTCGGCGACGTGGAGCGGCCGTTCGTGCTCGTCTCCGGCGGCGCAAAGGTGGACGACAAGCTCGGCGTCCTTCGCAACCTCGGCGGCCGGGCGGACACCGTGCTGATCGGCGGCAAGATGGCGGAGCAGCTGCGCGACGAGAACCCGCTCGGCTTTCCGGTCGTGCTGCCCGCGGACGTCGTCGGCGCGGCCGGGTTCGCGGCGGACGCGGAGTCAGCCGTCTACGACTATGGGGACCTGCCGGAGGGTTGGCTCGGCCTCGACATCGGCCCCGCGACGCGCGAGCGCTTCGCGAGCGAGCTCGCGCGCGCGAAGACGATCTTCTGGAACGGCCCGATGGGCGTCTTCGAGTGGCCGCGCTTCGCCGAGGGGACGAAGGCCGTCGCCGAGGCCGTCGCCGACGCGGACGCCTTCTCCGTCGTCGGCGGCGCCGACTCGATCCGCGCGCTGAACGAGCTCGGCATCACCGGTGAGGTCAGCTGGGCCTCGACCGGCGGCGGCGCGGCGCTCGAACTGCTGGAAGGAAAGGATCTGCCCGGCGTCGCGGTGATTCCGGCGGCGTGATCGACGTCGAGCGCGCCCGCGCCGAGACGCCCGGCGCCGAATACGTCACGCACCTGAACAACGCCGGCTCGTCGCTGACCCCGCAGCCCGTCCTCGAAGCGGTCGTCGGCCAGCTGGAGCTCGAAGCGCGGATCGGCGGCTACGAAGCACACGACGCGAACGCCGAGGCGATCGACCGTTTCTACGCCGCGACGGCGGAACTGATCGGCGCGAGCGCGGACGAGATCGCGTTCGCCTCGAGCGCCACCCGCGCCTGGGACATGTTCTTCTACGCGCTCCGCTTCGAGCCGGGCGACCGGATCCTGACCTCGGTCGCCGACTACATCAGCAACTACCTCGCCTTCATCCAGACCGCAGAGCGCACCGGTGTCGAGGTCGTCACGGTTCCGAACGACGAGCACGGCCAGGTCTCCGTCGAGGAGCTCCGCGGGCTCGTGGACGAGCGCGTCAAGCTGATCGCGATCACGCACGTGCCGACGAACGGCGGCCTCGTCAACCCCGTGTCCGAGATCGGCCCGATCGCGCGCGAGGCCGGCATTCCGTACCTCGTCGATGCCTGCCAGTCGGTCGGCCAGCTCCCCGTCGACGTGGGCGCGATCGGCTGCGACGCGCTCTCGGCGACCGGACGCAAGTTCCTCCGCGGCCCGCGCGGGACGGGGTTCCTCTACGTCCGCCGTGGGCTCCTGCGCGAGCTCGAGCCGCCGCTCGTCGACATGCGCGCCGCGGACTGGGTCGAGCCGCACCGCTACGAGCTGCGGCCGGACGGCAGGCGCTTCGAGGAGTGGGAGCAGGACTACGCGGCGAAGGCCGGGCTGGCGCGGGCCGTCGACTACGCGCTCGAGTGGGGCGTCGACGAGATCTGGAGCCGGGTTGGCGAGCTCGGGGCGCGGCTCCGCGCGGGACTCAGCGAGATCGAGGGCGTCACCGTCCGCGACGTCGGCGAGACGCAGTGCGCGATCGTCACCTTCGACGTCGCCGGCGTCTCGGCGGAGCAGGTCAAGGACGCGCTCGCCGAGCGGCAGATCAACGTCACAGTCTCGGCGACGAGCTCGGCCGTGATCGAGTCGCTCGAGCGCGGCCTGCCCGACCTCGTCCGCGCCTCGCCCCACTACTTCAACACGGACGAAGAGCTCGACCGCTGCCTGGAATCCGTCAGAATCGCCGCCCGGTGCTGATCGCAGGGAACTGGAAGATGTACAAGGGCCCGGGCGCGACGCGCGAGTTCTTCGGCGCGTTCTCGCCGCCCGACGGCGTCGACGTCGTTCTGTGCCCGCAGTTCGGCGCGCTCGGCGCGGCGGTCGCGAGCGGACAGCCGATCTACGCACAGAACGTCCACTGGGCCGAGGAGGGCGCCTTCACCGGCGAGGTCTCGCCGCTGATGCTGGTCGAGCTCGGCGTCAAGGGCTCGATCGTCGGCCATTCCGAGCGGCGGCAGCACTTCGGCGAGACGGACGAGACCGTCGCGCGGCGCACGTCCGCGGCCCTGGAACACGGCCTCGGCGTGATCGCCTGCGTCGGAGAGTCGGCCGAGGAGCGCGCGGCCGGGCAGACGGAGTTCGTGCTCCGGCTCCAGGTCGACACGCTCGCGGACTCGGTCGGCCCGCACGAGAACCTCGTCGTCGCCTACGAGCCCGTCTGGGCGATCGGCACGGGCGACACGGCGACGCCGGAGCAGGCGCAGGAAGCGCATGCCTTCATCAAGTCCCGCCTGCAGGTGCCGGTGCTCTACGGCGGCTCCGTCAAGCCCGAGAACGCGGGCGAGCTGCTCGCGCAGCCCGACGTCGACGGCGCCCTCGTCGGCGGCGCGTCGCTCGAGGTGGAATCGTTCACGGCGATTTGCCAGACGGCGGCGTCCCTCTCGTAGCGATCGTCATCCTCGACGGCTGGGGCTGCGCGCCGCCCGGCCCGGGGAACGCCGTCGAGCTGGCGGAGACGCCGGTGTTCGACGAGCTCTGGCGCCGCTACCCGCACACGACGCTCGACGCCTCGGGCGAGTCGGTCGGCCTGCCCGCCGGCCAGATGGGGAACTCGGAGGTCGGCCACCTGACGATCGGCTCCGGCCGCGTTCTCGACCAGGACTTCCAGCGCGTCAACCGGTCGATCGCTGACGGCTCGTTCTTCGAGAACGCGGCGCTGGTGTCGGCATTCGAGCGGGCGCGCGAGCGCGGCACGAACGTCCACCTACTCGGCCTCGTCTCCTACGGAGGCGTCCACTCGCACATAGATCACCTCCGCGCGCTGCTCGAGCTGGCGCGGCGGCAGGGGATGGAGGAGCGCACGTTCATCCATGCGTTCACCGACGGGCGCGACGTCTCGCCGCACGCGGCCGTCCACGATCTCGCCGAGCTGCCCGCCGAGAAGATCAGCAGCGTCGCCGGCCGGTACTACGCGATGGACCGCGATCAGCGGTGGGAGAGGACAGATCGCGCGATCGACGTTATAGTCAGTGGCATAGACGCTGAAGCTACTGACGCAGTCGCGGCCGTCCAGGCGAGCTACGACGCCGGCGTCACGGACGAGTTCGTCGAGCCCGTGGCGATCGCCGACCGGCCAAGCCTCGGCGGGGGAGACGCGGCGATCTTCTTCAACTTCCGCCCCGACAGAGCACGCCAATTGGCGATCAAGCTCATGGAGGCGGAGTTCGATCTCACCACCATGACGCGGTACCGAGAGGACTTCGCCTGCCCGGTCGCGTTCGACGAGCAGGACGTGCCCGAGACGATGGCCGAGGTTCTCGCCGAGCACGGTGTCCGCCAGCTGCACGTGGCCGAGACCGAGAAGTACGCGCACGTGACGTACTTCTTCAACGGCGGCCGCGAGGAGGAATGGGACGGCGAGACGCGGATCCTCGTCCCGAGCCCGCGCGACGTGCCGAGCTACGACCACAAGCCGGAGATGTCTGCCGCCGAGGTCGCGAGCCGCTTCTCCGAGGAAGTGCGGAAGGGCTACGCGTTCGCGGTCGTCAACTTCGCCAATCCGGACATGGTCGGCCACACCGGCTCGATCCCCGCCGTCGTGCAAGCGGTCGAGACGGCGGACGCGTGTCTGGCCGAGGTCGTCGACGCCGTGGAGGCCGCCGAGGGCGTCTGTCTGATCACCGCCGACCACGGAAACGCCGAGCAGATGCTCGAGTCAGACGGCACGAGCCCGCACACCGCGCACACGACGAATCCGGTCCCGCTGATTGTCACGAAGAGCGGGGAGAAGTTGCGCGACGACGGCGAACTTTCCGACCTCGTACCCACGGCTTTGGCGCTCCTCGGTTTTGCCCAACCTTTACAGATGAGCGGGAAATCGCTGCTCAGATGAGCAATTCCGGGCGTTATACTCCGCGAGCTTTGTCCTTGGCCCAGCCCGATTTCGGCGTTCTACGCAAGGCGCAGCGCGGCGACGAAAGAGCGTTCAACCTCATCGTCCGAGCGTACGAGACGCCGGTCTACAACTACGTCATGCGCCTCGTCGGCGGCGACCGAGCCCTGGCCGAGGACCTGACGCAGGAAGTCTTCATCCGGGTCTTCCAGGGCCTGCCGAAGTTCTCGCTCCGCTCGAAGTTCACGACCTGGCTCTTCCAGGTGACGAAGAACCGCGTCCTCGACGAGCTCCGCGCCAGCGAGCGCCGGCCGCGGGCGCTGGTCGCGATCGACGACGCGCCGCCGCTCGAGGTCGTCGATGCGCCCCTCGAGCAGATCGAGATGATCGACGCGCTCTGGACGGCGGTCGAGGAGCTGAACACCGACCTGAAGATGGCGCTGCTCCTCCGCGACGTCGTCGGCCTCTCGTACAACGAGATCGCCGACTCGCTCGAGACGACGCTCGCCACGGTGAAGTGGCGGATCTTCAAGGCGCGCGAGGAAGTCGCGCTCGCGCTCGCCCGCGAGGGCATCACCTTCGGCTCCGAGCCGGCCGAAGTCCTAGACGCCCGCGCCTAGCCGCGCGGCCAGCGCTTCCGGCAGTCCCGCCTCGCGCATCTCCGCCTGCGTCTGCTCGACCGGGTACTCGACGCGGCTGAACCTCGCCCGCGAGCCGTCGAGCACGAGGTAGTGCGCTCGCGGGTCGCCCTCGCGCGGCTGGCCTACCGAGCCCGGGTTCAGCAGCCAGCGCCGACCGTCGAGCTCGACCGCCGCGTCCGCCTCCGCGACACCGCCGGCGAGCTCGTCGCCGTCGCGCGAGATCGCGAGCGGCACGTGGCTGTGGCCGACGAGGACGAGCGGCTCGGTGGTCGCCTGGAACGTCCACCACGCGGTCTCCTCGCTGAGCACGTACTCCCAGACCGGGTCGCGCGCGCTGCCGTGAAAGAGCGCCGCGCCCGGGCGGCGGGCCTCGGAATCGAGGCCGGAGAGGAAAGCCCGCGCGTCGTCCGCGAGGACGTCGCGCGTCCAGCGCGCCGCCGCGGCCGCGTCGCCGGCGAAGTCGTCGAGCCCGAGCTCGCCCAGCACGACCAGGTCGTGGTTGCCGCGCAGGCAGAGCGCCGCCTCGCGCTCGACGTCGCGGCAGCACTCGTTGGGGCGCGGCCCGTAGCCGACGAGGTCGCCGAGGCACCAGAGCTCGTCGGGTTCCTCGGTTCGGATCGCCGCCAGCACGGCCTCGAGTGCCTGGTGGTTACCGTGAACGTCCGAGATGACCGCGACGCGCTTGCTCAAGGGCGCCACCTTAGTGGTCGTCGCCGCAGCCTGGCTCGCCGCCGCCGCGTTCCTCTGGCGCACGAAGGTCCCGGCCGACCTGCACCTGCCGAAGCTCGATCCCAGCCGCTTCTTCACGCCGGCCGAGCTTCATCGCGCCGACCGCTACGACGGCGTCGCGACGCTGCTGTTCCTGCTCGGGACGCTGGTGCAGCTCGCGATCCTCGGCGTGCTCGCGCTCTTTGGCCGCCGGCTCGCCCGCGGCTTCGCGCTCGGCGAGATCGGCGCCGGTGTGATGATCGCAGTGGCGGCGAACCTGTTCGTCTTCGCCGGCGTGCTGCCGATCGCCCTCGTCGGCCAGTGGTGGGACCGCCGTTACGGGATCTCGAAGCGAAGCTACGGGAGCCTCGTCGGCGAGCACGCGATCGGGCTGTTCGTCCAGACGGCGACGACGGCGATCGTGATCACGGCCGTGATGCTGATCGCGCGCCGGTTCCAGCGGCGCTGGTGGCTCGTCGTCGCGCCGCTCTTCGTCGTCGTCGGCGCCGCCTTCGTCGTCGGCTCTGCGAGCCTCAGCAAGCTCCAGGCGCACAAGGTGCGCCGGCCGGCGGTCGCCGTCGCGGTCCGGCACCTGGCGGCGAGCGAGGGCGTCTCGGGCACGCCCGTCCGCGTCGACGACGTCGCGGACACGACGCGCGCGGTCAACGCGGAGACGACCGGCATCGGGCCGACGACGGTCGTCCTGCTCTGGAACACGCTCTTCCGCTCGCACCTCAGCAACCGCGCGATCGAGTTCGTCGCGGCGCACGAGCTCGGACACGCGGCGCGGCGGCACGTGCTCAAGGGGATCGGCTGGGGGATCCTGTTCACGCTGCCGCTGACCTGGCTGCTCGCCGTGCTGACGCGGCGGCGCGGCGGGATCTGGCGCGCGGAGGTGATCCCCTACGCGCTCTTCCTGACCGCGGCGCTCGCGCTGGTGACGACGCCGCTCCAGAACGTCGTCTCGCGCCGCTACGAGGCGGAGGCGGACTGGATGGCGCTCCGGGCTACGCACGACCCGGCGGCCGGCCGCGAGGCGTTCCGCAGCTTCACCCGCATCGACCTCGCCGAGCCCAGCCCGCCCTGGTGGGACTACGTCCTGATCGAGAACCACCCGACGGTCATGCAGCGGATCGCGATGACCGAGGCGTGGGCGCGGCTGCCTAGGTAGGCCGCTCCGGCCCGTCCGTCTCGGGCAGGTTGCGGATCCCCTCGCGCGACGACCACTTCGACCACGAGTCCTCCATCGCGTCGAGGAGCTCGCGCATGAACCGGCTCGACATGTTCACCCGCGCCACCACGACACCGGGCACGTCGCCTTCCTCGACCTCGTGGTCGATCCGGGCGAACGTGAGCGTGAACTCGTAATCCGAGAAGCTGATGTTCGCGAAGTTCGCGTACACCCCGGCCAGGTTCTCGGGGTCTAGGTGGATGTTGAGCTGGCGCTCCTGGGCTTCGTCGTCCACGCGCCTACGATACTAGTGGCGTGAGCAACGGCTTCAGCCCGCGGCGATTCGCCCTCGCGTTCGGAGCGCTGCTCGCCGTGATGCTCGTCGGGACGATCGGCTACCGGTGGTCGCTCGACGAGAGCTGGCTGCAGTCGTTCTACCGCTCGGTCGTCACCAGCGGGCTCGTCGGGCTCGACTCGGTGCCGAAGAACGACTCGGCGCGGATCCTCTCGATCTTCATGGTCGTCGCGGGGGTGACTATCTTTGCCGTGGTCGCCTCGATGATCGCCGAGTCGATCGCGCAGGGCGTCGTCACGGGAAGCTGGGCCGAGAAGAGGAGGAGGCGGGCGATCGACAAGCTGCGCGACCACTTCATCATCTGCGGGTTCGGCCGCGTCGGTCAGCGGATCGCGGCCGAGTTTCGCCATGCGGGCGCCGACTACGTCGTCGTCGACTTCCACGCGGCCGCGCTCGCGGCGGCGCGAGAGCGCGGCGACCACTACATCGAAGGAACCGGCACGGACGACGACAACCTGCGGGCCGCCGGGCTCTCCCGTGCCCGTGGGCTGGTCGCATCCTCCGACTCGGACGCCGACAACCTCTACATCACGCTTTCAGCGCGCTCCGTCCGCCCGGACCTGCTGATCGTCGCCCGGGCGTCGAACGGCGAGGCAGCGAAGAAGCTGCGCCTGGCCGGCGCCGAGCGCGTGGTCGAGCCGTACGCCGCCGCCGGGCGGGTGATGGCGAACCTGATCCTGAAGCCGCAGGTGACCGCGTTCGTCGACGTCGTCACGAGCGCGGGCGGGGCCGACCTCCGCTTCGAGGAGCTCGAGGTTCCCGCGGACTGGGCCTCGGAGAAGAGCTCGATCGGCGCCCTGCGAATCCGCAGCCAGACCGGCGCGGTCGTGGTCGCGGTCCGCAAGCGCGACGGGCATTTCGAGACCACGCCGGATCCGGAGATGGAGCTCGCGCCGGGCGACGTCCTGATCGCGGCGGGCACGGACGAGGAGCTGCGCGCGTTCGACGGGCTGTTCGCGTCGACCGAGGCCGTTGCCGGCTGATCCGGTCTCGCGGCTCGCCGCCGCGTTGAGCGACGCCGTCGGTGCTCCGGTCGAGCTCGCGCGCCCGAGCGACCCCGAGCACGGCGACTACGCGACGAACGCAGCGCTGCGCCTCGCGCCCGAGCGGCGGACGGCGCCGCGCGAGCTCGCCGAGGAGGTCGCCGCAAAGGCGGCCGGCCTCGCGGTCGTCGACCGTGCCGAGGTCGCCGGGCCGGGCTTCGTCAACCTCTGGCTCGCCGACGGCTGGTACGTCGAGGCTCTCGCGGAGATCGTCGACGCGGACGACTTCGGCGGCGGCTCGGCGGAGCCCCGGCAACGCGTCCAGGTCGAGATGGTCTCGGCGAACCCAACGGGGCCGATCACGGTCGCCGCCGCGCGGAACGGCGCCTACGGGGACGCGGTCGCGCGCCTGCTCGAGTTCGCGGGCGACGGCGTCGAGCGCGAGTACTACTACAACGACGCCGGGGCTCAGATGGACCGCTTTCGCGCGTCGGTCGAAGCCCTGCGACGTGGGGAGGAGCCGCCGCAGGACGGCTACCACGGCGCGTACGTGGACGAGCTGGCGAAGCAGGAGGGCGACCCGGTTCCGCCGATGCTCGCGCAGATCGAGGCGACGCTCGAGCGCTTCCGCATCCACTTCGACTCGTGGGTGAAGCAGAGCGAGCTCGAGCAGCGGATCGGCGACTTCCTGCCGCGGCTGGACACGTACGAGAAGGACGGCGCCGTCTGGGCGCGCTCGTCCGCGTACGGCGACGACGACGACCGCGTCCTGATCCGCTCGGCCGAGCAGGGAGGCGCGCCGACCTACCGTGCCGCAGATGTGGTTTACCTCGCGGACAAGCTCGAGCGCGGCTTCGACCGCGCGATCTACGTCCTCGGCGCCGACCACCACGGCACCCGCAACTGGTACGCCGCCGTCGCGCGGATGCTCGGCTACGACCCCGACCGGGTCGAGGTGCTGCTGTACCAGCTCGTCCACCTGACCAAGGCCGGCGAGCAGACGAAGATGTCGAAGCGCCGGGGCGACGTCGTCTTCCTCGACGAGCTCATGGACGAGGTCGGCGTCGACGCAGCGCGCTGGTATCTGGTCAACCGCGGCCCCGACCAGGCGATCGAGATCGACGTCGACCTCGCAGCCGAGCGCACGCAGAAGAACCCGGTCTACTACGTCCAGTACGCCCACGCCCGGATCGCCGGGATCCTCCGCAACGCCTCCGCGGAGCCAAGTAACAGTCTGTCACTAGGTCAGCCGCTCGCGGTGGAGGAACGCGAGCTGGTCAAGCGCCTGCTCGAGTTTCCGGCCGTGGCCGCGGAGGCCGCGGAGCGGCGCGGCCCGCAGGCGATCCCGAACTACGCGATCCGCGTCGCCGACGACTTCCACCGCTTCTACCACGAGCACCGCGTGCTCGAGAGCGACGCCGAGGCGTTCAGGCTCGCGCTCTGCCGTGCCACGCAGGCCGTGATCGCGCGCTGCCTCGACCTCGTCGGCGTCGAAGCGCCCGAGCGGATGTAGAGTCTCGCGCCGTGCCGCCGGTCCGGCCCGATCGGAACCTCGCGCTCGAGCTCGTCCGCGTGACGGAGTCCGCCGCGATGGGCGCGGGCCGCTGGGTCGGGCGCGGCGACAAGAACTCGGCCGACCAGGCCGCGGTCGACGCGATGCGCGCGATGCTCGACTCCGTCTCGATGCACGGCGTCGTCGTCATCGGCGAGGGGGAGAAGGACGAGGCGCCGATGCTCTTCAACGGCGAGGAGGTCGGCGACGGCAGCGGGCCGGAGGTCGACGTCGCCGTCGACCCGCTCGAGGGCACGCGGCTGACGGCGCTCGGGCAGCCCAACGCGATCGCCGTGATCGCGGTCGCCGAGCGCGGCTCGATGTTCTTCCCCGGCGCCGCCGTCTACATGGAGAAGATCGCCGTCGGCCCGGTCGGGATCGACGTCGTCGACATCAACGCCTCGCCGACCGAGAACGTCCAGGCGGTCGCGAAGGCGAAGGGCGTCTCCGCGCGCGAGCTGACCGTCGTCGTGCTCGAGCGCGACCGGCACGACGAGCTGATCGGCGAGCTGCGCGAGGCCGGCGCCAAGGTGAACCTGATCCGCGACGGCGACGTCGCTCCGGCGATCGCCGCAGCGCAGGGTGGGACCGGGGTGGACATGCTCTACGGCATCGGCGGCACGCCCGAAGGCGTGATCTCGGCCGCCGCCCTCAAGTGCGTCGGCGGCGGGATCCAGGGCAAGCTCTGGCCGCGCGACGGCGAGGAGCGGCAGCAACTCGTCGACGCCGGGCTCGACCCGGAGCGCGTACTTACCACCGACGACCTCGTCTCCGGGCAGGACGTGTTCGTCGCCGCCACCGGCGTGACGACGGGCGCGCTGCTCCGCGGCGTCCGCTACCTCCCGAACGGCGCGATCACGGACTCGATCGTCATGCGCTCGCGCAGCGGGACGGTGCGAAGGATCGAGGCGAGCCACGCGCTCGACAAGCTCGAGCTCTTCACGGGACGCGAGTACCGCTAGCCGCCCACGGGCTTTAGGCCGGAACGGCCTCCTTCTCCATCTCCGGCGCGTACATGCCCGTCCGCGCGGCGCCGTTCATCTTCGCGCGGTGGTAGTAGGCGCGCTGGCCGGCCTCGACGTTCTCCGGCTTGCCGCCCCAGGCCTTCAGCGCCGGCGCCTGGAGCGCGCGGCCGTACGAGAAGGACAGCTGCCACGGATGCGGACCCTTCGCGTTCATCGCGTTCAGGTGCGCGGTCGCGTCCTCGTCCGACTGGCCGCCCGAGAGGAAGACGATTCCGGGAACCGCGGCGGGGACATGGCGGTTGAAGACCTCGATCGTCGCGTCGGCCACCTCGTCCACGCCCGCGCGGCTCGAGGCTTCGTAGCCGGACAGGACCATGTTGGGCTTCAGCAGCGTCCCGCGCAGCTCGACGCGCTGGTCGTGCAGCTCGGTGTAGAGCGCCTGGAGGACGCGGCCGGTCGCCTTCGCGCTCTGCTCGATCGTGTGCGTGCCGTCCTGGAGCACCTCCGGCTCGACGATCGGGACGATTCCCGCTTCCTGGCAGAGCGCGGCGTAGCGCGCGAGCGCGTGCGCGTTCGTCCAGGCGCAGTACTCGCTCGGCAGCTGGTCGGAGATCGAGTAGGTCGCGCGCCACTTCGCGAAGCGCGCGCCGAGCCCGCGGTACTCCTCGAGCCGCTCGCGCAGCCCGTCGAGCCCCTCGGTGATCGTCTCGCCGTCGGCGAGCGCGAGCGGCTTCGCTCCCTTGTCGACCTTGATCCCCGGGATGACCCCCTTGCTCTCGAGCAGCTTCGGGAACGGCGTCCCGTCGTCCGCGGACTGGCGGATCGTCTCGTCGAAAAGGATCACGCCGGAGATGAACTCCTCGGCGCCCTCGGTCGTGAAGAGCATCTGCCGGTAGAGGCGGTGGTTCTCTTCGTTCGACTCGAAGCCGATCGAGTCGAAGCGCTTCTTGATCGTCCCGGTGCTCTCGTCGGCGGCGAGGATCCCCTTCCCCTCGGCGACGAGCGCGCGCGCGGTCTGCTCGAGCTGCTGCACGTCCATGATCGTTTCCTCCTCGAAACCTAGAACGCGGCGATTATCTCGTAAAAAGTCGCGTTGCTCCCTACAATCCCAGAGGAGGGGCGACGCTGCGGCGGTTGCCCCTCTTTCTCTTCAGTCGTCGGGGTCGAACGCGGCCGGCTGGATCCCGCGGAGCAGCAGGTCGACTTTGTGCAGTTCGTCCGCGGACGCCGGCTCGATCGTGCCGGCGCTGATCCACCACGCCGGGTGGATCTCGTTCCACCCGTGCGCCGTGTCGTCCACCCACGGCCCGACGACCTCGATCCGCCGGCCGACCTCGGGCACCGGCACGCGAGCGCGGTCCCACGGGATGATCTCGACGATCAGCGTGCCGCCGACCTGGTCGTTTCCGCTCGCGAGCAGGCTCGTCTGGTCGACGCGCAGCTCGATGTGGACGTCGCCGTCGTATTGCTCGAACTTGACCTTCTCGACCGTCCCCGTGGCGACGCGGCAACGGCTCTTCACCTTCAGCCGGTCCGGGTGGTAGACGCCGACGAGCGGCGAGCCGGAGCGGCAGTTCGGCGACGGCGGCGGCCCTCCGCGGCGGAGGTAGCAGCCGCCGAGCACGAGCACGACGACGGCGAGCAGGGCGAGCCGGCGCACGCCGCCACCGTGCCCACGGCGCGGCTCTCGCGAAAGTCGCTCTTCGGGACCGGCCTAGCGGGGACCGCGCTCGTCGCGGCGGCTGCCCCAGACTGCGTTCTCTCTGCCCTCGTTCCGTTCCATGCGAGAGAAGACGCCGCCGCGACCGAAAACCTGTCCCCTGGAAGGGGGAATTCGACGCAAGTCCGGCTCCCTTCGGGAGCCATGACGACTTGCGTCGAGTTTTTGAGTGTCGCCGCAGACGCTTGTGAGCCGCGGCCGCGCATGTCGGCCGCGGCGACGAGACGGCAGTCTCCGAAGGCGCTCAGACGGCGGGCTAGACTTGTGCGTCTTCGCGGACGTAGCTCAGTTGGTAGAGCATCAGCTTCCCAAGCTGAGGGTCGCGGGTTCGATCCCCGTCGTCCGCTTCACGGGATTAGCAGGGGTTTCGCGCCTCTAGCGGGACAACGGAGAGGCGCGAAACGGCCCCGTGCTAACGCTCGTGCTAACGGACCTGCTGCTTGCGCGGCGCGCTCGGCTTCGTCTGCTCTGCGCCGAAGCCGTGTTCGAGCAGTCGTTCACGTGCCTCGTCGCGCTGCGCCTTACCGAATGAGCGGGCGTAATTGCGCGCCCATACGTCGAGCGAGTGACCCGTGATCTGCGATGCCTCGAT
>JBPYFE010000064.1:0-9048 GCA_051986525.1 Gaiellaceae bacterium | reverse complement strand
GCCAGAGCGACCTCGGGCTCGCGATGCGCACGTCCATCCCGAGCTTCGCGCCGCCGATCAGGTACGAGTCGGCCATGTTGAAGCGCGCGTCGCCGAGGTAGCAGAAGGCGACCTCGTTGAGCGGCTTGCCGAGGTGCTCCCGGAACGTGAGGAAGTCGGCCAGCATCTGCGTCGGGTGCCACTCGTCGGTGAGCCCGTTGTAGATCGGGACGCCGGCCCAGCGCGCGAGCTCCTCGGCGGTGTCCTGGGCGAAGCCGCGGTACTCGATCGCGTCGTACATGCGGCCGAGCACGCGCGCCGTGTCCTTGACCGTCTCCTTGTGGCCCATGTGCGAGCCCGAAGGGCCGATGAAGGTGACGTGCGCGCCCTGGTCGTATGCGGCGACCTCGAACGCGCAGCGCGTCCGGGTCGAGTCCTTCTCGAAGATCAGCGCGATCTCCTTGCCGACGAGCTTCTGCTCCTCGCGGCCCTCACGCTTGGCGGCCTTCAGCTCTGCGGCAAGCTCGATCAGGTAGGTGATCTCCTCGGGCGAGTAGTCGGCCAGCTTCATCAGGTGCCGGCCGCGGAGGTCGATGACGGTGCTCACGTTCCTGGCTCCTTTCGCTTATGGCTCACGGACGATCGGGCACGTCATGCAATGGCCGCCGCCTCGTCCGCGGCCGAGCTCCTGGCCGGCGATCGCGAGCACTTCGACACCGGCCTTGGCGAGCTTCGCGTTCGTGGCTTCGTTGCGCTCGTAGGCGACGACGACTCCCGGCTCGAGCGCCACGACGTTGTTGCCGTCGTCCCACTGGTTCCGCTCGGCCTCGAACTCGTCGCCACCGGTCGTGACGATCCGGAAGTCCTGGATACCGAGCGCGTCGCGCACCTCGTCGAGGAACGTCCGCTTGGAGACTTCCGCCTGCACGCCGGCAGCACCGCCTGGGCGGAAGAGGATCGGGCGGATCTGCGAGACGACGGGCTCGTAAAGAGTCGCCACGTCCCGGTCGCAGAACGTGAAGACGGTGTCCAGGTGCATCGCAGCACGCTCGCGCGGCATCTGCGCGCCGATCACGAGGCGGGCAGCGCCCGCCTCGAACATGTTCTTGGCGAGGATGCTGACCGCCCTGGCGGTGCTGCGCTCGCCCATCCCGACCAGGACGACTCCGTCGCCGGCGGGCATCATGTCGCCCCCCTCCATCCGTGCGAGCCCCCAGTCGTGGTCGGCGCCGCCGAACCAGATCCGGAAGCCGGCGTCGCGGAAGCGTGGATGGAAGCGGTAGATGGCCTCGACGTTCAGCGTCTCCTGCTGACGAGCGGGCCAGAACATCGGGTTCAGCGAGACGCCGCCGTAGAGCCATGCGCTCGTGTCCCGCGTGAAGAGCTGATTCGGGAGCGGTGCGAGGACGAAGTCCGTCGGGTGGAGCGCGTCGCCGATCGCCGACCGGATCTCCGCCGGAAGCTCCTGCACGGTGGTACCTCCCGTCAACCGCGTCGCGAGCTCGTCCGACGGCATCTCGGCGAGCCATTCCTTGAGCGGCTCGGCGAACATGACGGTCACGTCCTCGGGACGGACGCGGTGCTCGAGCAGCCACTGACGCGCATCCTTGTCGTCGAGGGTCTCGGCGAGCAACTCGTGGAGGAGCAGGACCTCGACGTCTCGCTCCCGCATCAGGTCGACGAAGGCGTCGAACTCCTGGCGGGCGCGGCGCACCCAGATCACGTCGTCGAAGAGGAGCTCGTGGCAGTTGGTGGGAGAGAGCCGCTCATGGGCCAGATCGGGCCGGTGCACCATGACGGTCCGCAGCCGTCCGACTTCGGAGTGGGTGCCGAGAACCGTGTCGGTCTCAGTGCTCATCGCTTCCTTTCTCGTGTCGAGGGCGGCGGACCTGCCGGCGGCAGGCGTCGCCGAGCTTGGAGAGCTCCAGGCCGACCTTGATCGCGGGGATGTCGGCGGAACCAGATCACGGATCCGAGACCGTCTGATCTGACGTTAGCGCGACCCGGCAGCGCCGGCACGTGCCAGTGCCCCCGGTTCACGGAAACGTCACACGGGACCTGCTACCGGTCGGCTGTTCCTCCTTCGGGGGTACTGGCTCGTCGAAAGCTACCGCGATCCGAAGCGCGCGGAGGGCGAAGATGTCATCCGAATCGGGTGATGCGCCGGGCGGTTCGACACGACAGCCTCTGCCCGGTGAGTCTCAAGCACCCGAGGCACTCGTTTCGGCGCCCGCACGTGCTCGCCATCCCGCCGGTGTTCACGCTCGAGAGCCGGCGGATTGCGCGCCACGAGCTGCCCGCCGAGGAGCTCGAGCCCGAGGTCGCGTACCAGATCGTCCACGACGAGCTGATGCTCGACGGCAACGCCCGCCTCAACCTCGCGACCTTCGTCAGCACCTGGATGGAGCCGCAGGCCGCGCGCCTGATGGCCGAGTGCTTCGACAAGAACATGATCGACAAGGACGAGTACCCCCAGACCGCCGAGCTCGAGCACCGGTGTGTCGGGATCCTGAGCCGCCTCTGGAACGCCCCGGACCCGGACGAGGCGCCGGGCTGCTCGACGACCGGGTCGAGCGAGGCCGCAATGCTCGGCGGTCTCGCCCTCAAGCGCCGCTGGCAGGCGTGGCGGAAGGCCGAGGGGAAGCCGAGCGACCGTCCGAACCTCGTGATGGGGATCAACGTCCAGGTCTGCTGGGAGAAGTTCGCGAACTACTGGGACGTCGAGATGCGGCTCGTGCCGATGGAGGGGGACCGCTTCACCCTCTCGGCCGACGAGGCGGTCGCCCGTTGCGACGAGAACACGATCGGCGTCGTCGCGATCCTCGGCTCGACCTTCGACGGCTCCTACGAGCCGGTCGCCGAGATCTGCAGCGCGCTCGACGAGCTTCAGACGCGCACCGGGCTCGACATCCCGGTGCACGTCGACGGCGCGTCGGGCGCGTTCGTCGCGCCGTTCATCGACCCCGAGCTCGAGTGGGACTTCCGCCAGCCGCGCGTGACCTCGATCAACGCGTCCGGGCACAAGTACGGGCTGGTCTACCCCGGCGTCGGCTGGATCGTCTGGCGCGACACCGCCGCGCTGCCCGAGGAGCTGATCTTCTGGGTCAACTACCTCGGCGACAACATGCCGACCTTCGCGCTCAACTTCTCGCGACCGGGCGCCCAGATCGTGGCGCAGTACTACAACTTCCTCCGCCTCGGGTTCGCCGGCTACCGGAAGGTGCAGTCGTACTCGCGCGATGTCGCCACTCGCCTCTCGTTGCGGATCGCCGAGCTCGGCCCGTTCGAGCTGCTCACGCACGGTGACGAGCTCCCGGTCTTCGCATTCACGCTCGCCGACGGGGTCGACAACTTCACCGTCTTCGACGTCTCGAACGCGCTGCGCGAGCGCGGCTGGCTGGTGCCGGCGTACACGTTCCCGAAGAACCGGACCGACCTCGCGGCGCTGCGCGTCGTCGTCAAGCGCGGCTTCAGCCACGACATGGCCGACCTGCTGACGGCCGACCTGAGGCGCCAGCTTCCTCGCCTCCAAAAGCAGCCGGCGCCGGTACATGACGGCGACGGCGCGACGGGGTTCCACCACTGAGCGGCGGACGGCGGTCGGGTAGGCTCGGGGCGATGGCAGGCAAGGCGATCCAGGCGGCGCTCGTCGCCGTGGTCCTGGCGGCCGCGCTCGCAGCGGCCGGCTGCGGCGGGAGCAGCTCGAAGAGCGGCAGCGACTCGACGATGTCGGCGAGCGCGTGGGCGGAGGACCTGTGCAAGGCGCTCGGGACATGGTCGAGCTCCGTCCGCTCTGCCACGAGCTCGCTGAGCGGCCATCCGGACAAGCAGTCGCTCCAGAAGGCGGGTCAGCAGATGAAGGACGCGACGTCGCAGCTCGAGAGCGACCTGAAGGGCCTCAAGCGGCCGGACACGGACGCCGGCGCCAAGGCGAAGCAGTCGATCGACACGCTCGCGACCCAGCTGAAGGACGACCTGACCAAGCTCGAGGACGCCGTCAAGTCGGCGGACAAGAACGGCGGCACGGTGCAGGCGGTCTCGGCGATCGGCTCGACGCTGACCACGCTCAGCGGCCAGGTGCGGACGGCGTTCACGAACCTCCAGCAGGTAGACGCGAAGGGCAAGCTCGAGAGCGCGTTCAAGGGCGCGCCCTCGTGCAAGAAGCTCGCGGGCTAGGCCGGGCTCGCGCCGCCGGGCTGCGCGTCCTCGGCGTGGTACGCCTCGAGCAGGCTGCGCTCCCGCTCGCGTTTCGGGAAGAAGAAGAAAACGATCGCCGCGCCGATCAGGATTGCGACGACGCCCGCCGTGTAGGCCCACTGGTCGCCGTGGAGGAACGAGCTCTTCGCGGCGGTGGTGATCTGGCTCGCGTACTGCGGATACTGGGCCGCGACCGCGTCGGCGCTCGAGAAGGACTTCGTGAGCTCGCTCTGGACGCTGTCGCTGACGTGGTGGGATGAGCTCGCGATCGCGGCCGACGCCGCGGTCGCGTAGCCGGCGGTCAGGAGCGCACCCAGGATCGACTGCATGATCGCGCCGCCGAGGTCCCGCTGGAGGTCGGCCGTCCCGGAGGCCATCCCCGCGCGGCTGACCGGCACGGAGCCCGTCAGCGAGTGGGAGGCAGGTGTCCCGGCGAAGCCGACGCCGATGCCGACCAGCGCGTAGGCGAGCCCGACCTTCCAGTACGCGATGTTCTCCTTCCAGAGCAGGAGCATCGTCACGAACCCGAGCGCGCAGAAGACGTAGCCGAGCAGCAGCGTGAAGCGAGCGCCGTGCGACTCGACGAGCTTCGCCGAGCGGGGAGCGACGACCACCATGCAGACCGCCGCCGGGAGGATCGAGAGGCCGGCGTCGAGGGTCGAGTAGCCGAGCACGTTCTGCAGGAACTGCTGGCCGACGAACATCGCCGCCATCAGCGAGCCGAAGACGATGATCCCGGCGCAGGCGGCGACCCAGAAGATCCGCCGTCCCGCGACGTTCAGGTCGTAGAGCGGGTTCCGGGCGCGGCGCTGTCGGAGGAAGAAGGCCACTCCGGCGACGACAGCGATCACCACAAGGCCGAAGACCAGCGCGTCCTTGTTCGGCACCGGCGCGAAGTTGATCGCGAGGATCAGCGCCGCGACGAGCAGGACCGAGAGGATCCCGCCGAGGTTGTCGACGGCTTCGGTCGTCTCGTTGACGTGGCTCGGGACGAGGAACCACGCCAGCGCGAACGCGACGACTGCGAGCGGCAACGTGACGACGAAGACCGAGCCCCACCAGAAGTGCTCGAGCAGCGCGCCGGAGATGAGCGGCCCGAGCGCGGCGATGGCGCCGCCGAGCGCCGACCAGAGCGCGATCGACTTCGTCCTCGCCGGGCCGGCCCAGAGCGCGGTGATCAGCGCGAGCGTGGTCGGGAACGCCATTCCGGCCGAGAGCCCGCCGAAGATCCGCGCGACGACGAGGACGGTGTCCGTCGGCGCCCAGGCGGCGAGCAGGCACGCCGGAATCGAGAGCGCGATCCCGAGCAGGAGCAGCAGCTTGCGTCCGTAGCGGTCGCCGACCGCGCCGAGGTAGAGCACCGAGGCGGCGAGGCCGAGCGAATACCCGACGGCGATCAGGTTGAGCGTCGTCTGCGAGGAGTCGAAGTGCTTGCCGATGTCCGGCAGCGCGACGTTCGCGACGGACAGGTTCAGATTCGCGACCGCCGCGGCGAGGATCAGCGAGATCAGCACGAGGCCCGCCCGATCCGGGACGACGGAGGCCTCATCCGCCGTCCCGGACGGGACGGGAGCCGCCGCAGTCTGTGGTGCGACGTGACTCACGTCGCAACGGCCAGATCGGGTGGCACGGTCAGACCCTTGCGGACGGCGGCCGTCCGTGCATCGTCCGGTTCGGGTGAAGGCCGGCGCGGTCGGCCAATCACCCGATCGGGATGACCGCACGGAGGGCGCGCGAGCTAGGTTCGCGCCGGTGAGCGCGAGGACGGCCGACGCGACCGCGGAGTTCTTCCAGCACCTCGCCGAGCGCCCGCAGCCGCTGCTCGAGAAGGCGGAGGGGACGGTCAGGCTCGAGATCGTCGACGGCAAGCGCGTCGAGTCGGTCTTGATTCGGCTCGATCGTGGCCGGGTCGCGGTCTCCGACGAAGCGGACGCCGCGGACCTGACGCTCCGTGCGCCGCGGGCGACGTTCGACGGGATCGCGCGCGGGACGATCAACGCGGTCACGGCGATGCTGAGCGGGGCGATGGGGGTCGAGGGCGACCTGGAGCTCGCCGTCCTGCTCCAGCGCGTGCTCCCGGATCCGCCGAAGCGCGGCCGCAGGGCTGCCGGGAAGGCGTCCCGAGGGGCGAAACGGTGAGCGACGGCCTCGTCCAGATCCTCGACGGCAACACCTTCGTCGTCAGCGATTCGCGCGGCGACATCGAGGCCTCGCTGACCGACCCGACCGGCCTCTTCGCCTTCGACACGCGCTTCCTCTCGCAGTGGGTGCTGACGGTGAACGGCGAGCGGCTGACCCCTCTCTCGACGGACGACCTCCAGTACTTCGAGACGCGCTTCTTCCTCGTTCCGGGAACCGGCACCGTCTACGTCGACTCCAAGCTCTCCGTCATCCGCCGGCGCGCCGTCGGCAACGGGTTCCGCGAGGAGCTCTCGATCCTCAACCACGACGCGAAACGGGTCGACCTGACCGTCCGGATCGACGCTGCTTCCGACTTCGCCGATCTGTTCGAGGTCAAGGACGCGCTGAAGAAGAAGGGCACCTATTCGACCCGCGTCGAGAAGGGGCAGCTGGTGCTCGAGTACCGGCGCCAGACCTTCAAGCGGACGACCCACATCTCGTCCACGGAGAAGGCTCGGATCGACGAGCAGGGCCTGACGTTCAAGGTCCGGATCCCGCCGCAGGGCGAGTGGTCGACGAACCTGGACGTCGTCGCGAACGCGCCGATCTCCGGTCAGACGAACGAACGGCCGACGTTCGCGCGGGCGCGCGGGCGGCAGAACATGGAGGGCAACCTCAAGCGCTGGCTCGACGAGGCGCCGAAGCTCGACTCGGACTGGGATGCGCTCAAGCAGACGTACCGCCGCAGCCTCGTCGACCTCGCCGCGCTCCGCTTCGCGCCCCCGCTGACCGGGCGGCAGTCGCTCCCGGCGGCGGGCCTGCCGTGGTTCATGACGATGTTCGGCCGCGACAGCATCCTGACGAGCCTGCAGGCCCTGCCGTTCACGCCGTCGCTCGCGGCCACGACGCTCCGCGCCCTCGGCGACTGGCAGGGCACGCGGACGGACGACTTCCGCGACGAGGACCCGGGACGGATCCTGCACGAGATGCGCTACGGCGAGCTGCCCGCCTTCGAGGAGCGGCCGCACTCGCCCTACTACGGCTCGGCCGACGCGACCCCGCTCTACGTCGTCCTGCTCGACGAGTACGAGCGCTGGACGGGAGACCGCAAGCTCGTGCACGAGTTCGAGTACGAGGCGCGCGCGGCCCTGAACTGGATCGACGAGTACGCCGACCTGCAGGGGAACGGCTACATCTCGTACCAGCGGCGGAACGAGAAGACCGGGCTCGAGAACCAGTGCTGGAAGGACTCGTGGGACTCGATCTCGTACGCCGACGGGCGGCTGGCCGGTTTCCCGCGGGCGACCTGCGAGCTCCAGGGCTACGCGTACGACGCGAAGGTCCGCGGCGCCCGGCTCGCGCGCGAGATCTGGAAGGACGACGAGTTCGCGGACGCGCTAGAGAAGCAGGCTGCCGACCTGAAGCGGCGCTTCAACCGGGACTTCTGGATCGCCGACGACGAGTACTTCGCGCTCGCGCTCGACGCCGACGGCTCGCAGGTTGACTCGCTCAGCTCCAACATCGGCCATCTCCTCTGGAGCGGCATCGTCGACAAGTCGAAGGCGAAGGCAGTCGTCCGCCACCTGCTCGGCCCGCGCCTGTTCTCCGGCTGGGGCGTGCGCACCCTCGCCGAGGGGGAGGGCCGCTACAACCCGATCGGCTACCACGTCGGCACCGTCTGGCCGTTCGACAACTCGTTCATCGCCTGGGGCCTGCGCCGGTACGGCTTCAAGGAGGAGGCGGCGCGGATCGCGAGCGGGATCCTCGAGGCCGCCGAGTTCTTCGAGGGGCGGCTCCCCGAGGCGTTCGGCGGCTACGACCGCTCGCTGACGAAGTACCCGGTCCAGTACCCGACCGCGTGCAGCCCGCAGGCCTGGTCGACCGGGACGCCGCTGCTGCTCGTTCGGACGATGCTCGGGCTCGAGCCGGTCGGCGACCTGCTCGTCGTCGACCCGGCGCTCCCCGACCAGATCGGCGCGCTTGCGGTGCTGGACATCCCAGGCCGCTGGGGGCGCGTCGACGCGTTCGGCCGCGGGCGGCTGACCGTCCTGCGGAACGCCCGCGCTCGCGAGTCACGGCGCGCGACGCGCGCCAGGGCATGATGCCGGTCGGAGATCGAGAGGAGAGCGCTTGACGACGACCACCCTCGCTTCCGCGGAAACCACGGTGCAGGCGGATCAGGGAGCTCAGCCCGCCGACGTCTTCGTCGCGTTCGGGATCACGGGTGACCTCGCGAAGGTGATGACGTTCATGTCGCTCTACCGCCTCGAGCGCCGCGGCCTGCTCGATTGCCCGATCGTCGGCGTGGCGGTCGACGACTGGACCGTCGACCAGCTCAGGGAGCGGGCAAAGGCGTCGATCGAAGGCGCCGGCGAGCACATCGAGCCGAAGGTCTTCGACCGGTTCGCCGAGCGGCTCTCCTACGTCTCGGGCGACTTCTCGGACTCCTCGACGTACGAGCGCCTCGCCGAGGCGATCTCGGGCGCGAAGCACCCGGTCTTCTACCTCGAGACTCCGCCGTTCCTGTTCGCGACCGTGGTCAAGGGCCTGCACGACGCCGGCCTGACGGAAAACGCCCGCGTCGTCGTCGAGAAGCCGTTCGGCCACGACCTCGCCTCGGCGCGCGAGTTGGCCGCCGAGCTCCACCAGTACATCGACGAGTCGCAGCTCTACCGGATCGACCACTTCCTCGGGAAGATGGGCACCGACGAGATCCTCTACCTGCGCTTCGCGAACGCGATGCTCGAGCCG
>JBPYFE010000063.1:0-8924 GCA_051986525.1 Gaiellaceae bacterium | reverse complement strand
CGGGGTCGCATCCGCGGATCGTACGGCGGTGAAGAAGTGAAGTAGCGCAGTCAACCGTTAAAGGGTGATGGATCAACAAGACCCCTCTGCCCGATAGTGCGTCTGCAACCGAGAACACGCCCCGATGCGGCGGGGGCGAACTCGGAAGCCCATACGGAGAGGCCCCAATGCGGCGGGGCCTTGAAGGTTCTACTGCGGCTCTCTCACGGGAGACACGAAGCGGGGCCGGGCGGCGGCCCCGCTTCTCTGTTCGCCCAAATATCACCCTTTAAGGGGAGGCCGAACGGCCTAGGACCAGCAAGCTGCGATGTGCGCACGGGCGTCTGGGCCGCAGAGACGAACCGGAGCGCATTCGAGGGCGGCTCCGGCCGCCCTCTCTTTTTGCCCTAATACCGGTCGATCTCGACGAGCCGCTCGTCCGAGATGCCGAAGTGGTGCGCGATCTCGTGCAGGACGACGCGGCGCACCTGCTCCCGCAGCACGGCGGCGTTCCCACGCGAGCTGCGCTCGAGCGGGCCGCGGAAGATCGTGATCTTGTCCGGCAGCGCGCCCGAATAGAACGATCCTCGCGCCGTCAGCGGCACGCCCTGGTAGAGCCCGAGCAGCGGATGGCCGGGCGGCGGCTCGTCCTCGATCACGATCTCGACGTTCTCCATCTCGCCGCGCAGCTCGGGCGGGAGCGAGTCGAGGGCCTCGCGCGTGTACTCCTCGAACAGCTCCTCGCCGGTCATCGGCCCATCCGCGTCCGCCGCCGGATCCCGAGCCGGCGCTGGATCTCCTCGTCCTCCTTGCCGTCCTCGCGCGCCGCCCAGACGAAGACCCAGAGGACGACGACGATCGGGATGCAGACGAGGATGGTGAAGACGACGGTGAGCGCGGTGGTCACGAGGACAGTCTGCCGACCGGAGCGCAGCCGGGCTCCCCGCTCGCGGATTTACCCGTTCCAAACGCAGGCCCGTACCGCTTTCCAGCCTTCTTCCGTTTGTTCACCAGCATCCGGAAAAGGAGGAACGGTGAGCACAGCGCAGGCCGAAGCCGGCGAGCTTGGCGTAACTGGCGGTACCGGCAAGACGGTGCGAACGAACATCCCGGCGCGCCTTGACCGCTTGCCGTGGAGTCGTTGGCACTGGATCGTGATCGTCGCCCTCGGGATCACCTGGATTCTCGACGGGCTCGAGGTGACGCTCGTCGGCTCGATCGCCGGCGCGCTCACCGACAAGTCGACGCTCGGACTGTCGACGTCGCAGGCGACCGCAGCCGGCAGCTTCTACCTCGCCGGCGCGGTCGTAGGGGCGCTCCTCTTCGGTTATCTGACCGACCGCTTCGGCCGCAAGAAGCTGTTCATGGTCACGCTCGGGATCTACCTGGTCTTCACCGTTGCGACCGCTCTGGCCTGGGGCTTCTGGTCGTTCATGGTCTTCCGCTTCCTCGCCGGCATGGGCATCGGCGGCGAGTATTCCGCGATCAACTCCGCGATCGACGAGCTCGTGCCCGCGCGCGTGCGTGGGCGGGTCGCGCTCTTCATCAACAGCTCGTGGTGGATCGGCACCGCCCTCGCGGCCGGCCTGACGGTCGTGCTCCTGAACGTGCTGGCGCCGTCGATCGGCTGGCGGCTCGGCTTCCTGCTCGGCGCGATCCTCGCGATCGGGATCCTCTTCATCCGGAACACGGTTCCCGAGAGCCCGCGCTGGCTGCTCACCCACGGCCGCGCCGAGGAGGCGGAGCAGGTGGTGGAGGAGATCGAGAACGAGGTGCGCAGGTCGCACCCGAACCTGCCCGAGCCAGAGGGCGAGCCGCTCGAGGTCGAGCAACGCGAGACGATCGGCTTCGTCTCGCTCGCGAAGCACGTCGCCAAGGAGTACCCGGACCGCGGCGTCCTCGGCTTCTCGCTGATGGCCTCGCAGGCCGTGCTCTACAACGCGACCCTGTTCGGCATGGTCGCCGTCCTGACCACGTTCTTCCACGCCTCGAAGGCGAACGCGCCGCTCTACATCATCCCGTTCGCGATCGGGAACCTGCTCGGCCCGTGGATCCTGGGGCCGCTGTTCGACACGGTCGGGCGCAAGATCATGATCTCGTCGACGTACATCCTCGCCGGCGGCGTCCTGCTGATCACGGCGTGGCTGTTCCACGAGAAGGTGCTCTCGGCCCTGACGCTGACGATCTGCTGGTCGATCTGCTTCTTCTTCGCCTCGGCCGGCGCGTCGGCCGCGTACCTGACCGTGAGCGAGATCTTCCCGATGGAGACCCGCGCGATGGCGATCGCCCTTTTCTACGCGATCGGCACGGGCGTGGCGATCGCCGCGCCGTGGACGTTCGGCAAGCTGATCCAGACCGGCTCGATCAACGACGTCACCCTGGCGTTCGTGATCGGCGGCGCGATCATGATCCTCGGCGGCGTGGTGGAGATGCTGCTCGGCGTCAACGCAGAGCGGAAGTCGCTGGAAGCCGTGGCGCGTCCGATCTCTGCGGTGCGGGCGCGCGCCTCCGCGCGGCGCGAACCGGCAGCCGCCGGCGCCTCAGCTCGGTAGTAGGGAGGTCAAGCGCGGGAGCGTGGGGCCACGGCCTCGCGCTCCCGCTTCTCGTCGGCGAGCCAGAAGGCCGCGAAGGTGGCGAGCAGCATGGCCGCCAGCGGCACGAGGCCCGCGGCGACGAGTAGCGGTTGCATGAATGCAAGCGTCGCGCCGACCTCGTCGAGGCGCAATGGGCCACGTGGCCCATTTTCTCTAGTGAAGGTCCTACGAGCCGTTCAGGCCTAGAGCGCGTGAGACTCGGCGGCGAGTCACCGCGAGGCGATCTACCACTTGGATCGACGCCCGCGGCGGCTCGTGTACACGAGCTTCGCCGGGGCCGAGCGCATGCCGGCGTCTTCGAACTGCTCCTGATGGCCTAGGCGCCTTGCGGCTCGGCTCGTTTCGGCTTGTTGGTCCGGCAGGACGAACGTGATTGCGGTGCCGCTCCGGCCGGCTCGGCCCGTTCGCCCGGTGCGGTGGACGTAGCCCTTGTCTTCGTCGGGTGGGTCGAAGTTGATCACGTGCGTGATGTCGGTCAGGTCCAGGCCTCGGGCGGCGACGTCCGTGGCGACCAGCGTCGCGACGGCGCCCGACTCGAAGCGGGCCAGGGCGCGCTCCCGCGCTCGCTGCGACATGTCGCCGTGCATCGCGTCGGCGCTCACGCCCTGGCGTCGGAGCTTTTGCACCAGGCGGTCGGCGCCTCGCTTCGTGCGGACGAAGACCAGCGCCGACTCCGACTCCTTGATGTGCTCGATCAGGGTCTCGACCTTCGTGTCGTTCTCGACCGCGACGAAGCGGTGCTCGATCTCGGCCGGCTGGGCGCTCGCGCTCTCGCCCTCGATTCGCACGGCGCTCTTCGTGTACGCGCGCGCGAGCTCGCCGACTCGGCCGTCGAGAGTGGCCGAGAAGAACATGGTCTGGCGGTTCTTCGGCAACCGGCGGACGAGCTTGTCGACCTGCGGCTGGAAGCCCATGTCGAGCATCCGGTCGGCCTCGTCGAGGACGAGCGTGCGGACACGCGAGAGGTCGACCAGCCGGCGGTCGGCGAGATCCTGCAGGCGGCCGGGCGTGGCGACGACGATCTGCGCGCTCTGCACGCGCTTGCCCTGCGACTTCAGCGGCACGCCGCCGTAGGCGGACGCGACCGCGAGGCCCTTCGCCTTCGCAAGCGGCTCCAGCTCCTCGGTCACCTGCGTCGCGAGCTCGCGGGTGGGGACGAGCACGAGCGCGGAGACGCCGCGGTCGCCCTTCTGCGTCCGCTCGACGATCGGCACGGCGAACGCGATCGTCTTGCCCGAGCCGGTCGGCGACTTGACGAGCACGTCGAGCCCCGCGAGCGCGTCGGGGAGCGCCAGCTCCTGGATTCGGAACGGTGTCTGGATCGAGCGAGCCGCGAGCGCGTCGACGACAGGGCGCGACACGCCGAGCTCGCGAAAAGACTGACCTTGCATGTTGCTCTACTCCTTCGACTTCGAGACTTGCCCACCTCGAATCGCCCGAAGGAGGAACGAGAAGCTCATCTCACCGGGCCGGCCGGATTGCCGAACCCGTGTTCGCAAGGTAGCAGCAACGTCGCCTGGTGTAACGACAGCGTGGGGCGCAGGCACCATTGATTGCGCGTGTCCGACTCCATCAGCCCCTCCGAGCACCGATACGGCCGGCGGGGCTTCCTCGCGCTCGTCGCCGCCGGCGCGTCCTCGCTGCTCTGGGCCGGCCCCGTCTCCCGGTTTCTGTCGCCGGTGACCTCGGCCGGCAGCCAGTTCGTCGGCAACTTCTTCCCGGTCGGCGGCTGGCGGATCTACACGATCTCGGGCTCGATGCCGATCTTCGACCCGTCAACGTGGCGGCTCGAGATCGGCGGGCTCGTCCAGCGGCCGCGCTCGCTGACCTACGACGACGTCAAGGCCCTGCCGCATGTCCACCAAGTCTCGACGTTCCACTGCGTCACCGGCTGGACGGTGCACGACGTCCACTGGAGCGGCGTCCGTTTCCAGCAGTTGTTCGACCTCGTCCGTCCGCGCCCCGAGGCCACGGCGGTGCGGTTCGTCTCGATGGAGCGGCCCTACGAGGACTCGCTCACGCTCGACCAGTTGCGGCTGCCGGACGCAATGCTCGCGACCGGGCTCGGCGGCTCACCGCTCTCGCGCCCGCACGGATCGCCCGCGCGCGTGATCCTGCCGGAGATGTACGGCTACAAGGGAGTCAAGTGGCTTACGAAGATGGAGTTCGTCGCCGAGCAGCCTCGCGGCTTTTGGGAGCAGCACGGCTACGACCAGAACGCGTGGGTCGGGAGGTCGAACGGCTACCACTCCTGATCGGCGCCTCCCGCGCTTCAGCCGCACCGAGCGCGCGCTGCACTGGGTGCACGCGAGTGCGTTCTTCGTGCTCTTCGGCTCGGGCCTCTGCCTCTACCTGCCCAGCCTCGCGCAGCTCGTCGGGCGGCGGCCGCTGCTCAAGGACATCCACGTCTACACGGCGTGCGCCTGGCTCGCCGCGCTCGCGCTCGTCGTGCTCGCGGGTGATCGGCGGCGGCTGCTTGCGACGGCGCGGGAGGTCGACGTCTTCGACGACGACGATCTCGCCTGGCTGAGGGGCCGCGGCGCGCCGCAGGGACGCTTCAACGCGGGTCAGAAGCTGAACGTGATCGTCACAGCCGCGCTCGCGTTCCTGTTCGCGCTGACGGGCTTCTTCCTCTGGTACGGCGAGCGGAACCACGCCTTCCGGCTCCAGAACGCCCTCGTCGTGCACGACTGGCTGATGTACCTCTCGTTCTTCCTCGTGGTCGGCCATCTTTACCTCTCGCTGGTGAAGCGCTCGACCAGGCACTCGCTCAGCGCGATCACTCGCGGTTGGGTCAACGAGGACTGGGCGCGGCGCCACCACGCGAAGTGGGCCGCCGAGGCCGTGCGCGAAGACTGAGTGCCGCGTTACGTCGGACGCGAGAACGTGCGCAAGCGGCTGGCCGGCCTCGAGGGCGAGGCGGGACGGACGGTCTACGCGGACGGCCGCGCTCGGATCGAGTCGGCGGCCGAAGCGATCGAGGTCGTGCCGGCGTTCGGCCTCGCGCACGCGCGCGCCTACGAACACGTCGAGCTCGAGCCGCTGTTCGAGGCGCTTGCGGCCGACCACGTCGTCGCGGCGCTGCTCGTCCGGCTCGGGGGCTACGCGGTCGGTGTGTTCGAGGGCGAGCGGCTCGTCGACTCGAAGGTCGGCTCGCGGTTCGTCAAGGGCCGGCACAAGAAGGGCGGCTCGTCGTCGAGCCGGTTCCGGCGCCGGCGCGACGAGCAGGCGCGGGCGCTGGTCGAGGAAGCGGCCGCGGTGGCGGTGCGCGTGCTCGAGCCGTGGCGCGAGCGGGTCGAGTTCGTCGCGCTCGGCGGCGACCGGACCGTGGTCGACCAGGTGCTCGCGGCGGATACGCGGCTCGGCTGGCTCGCGGAGCGCGCCCTCCCGCGGTTCTTCACGGTGCCGGAGCCTCGGTTGCGAGTGCTCGAGCGGCTGCCGTATGAGCTGTACGCGGCCGAGCTCACTAACTTGGACGTCGCGCCCGGGTCCTAACTCGCATGCCGACCTTCGCCACGGCCACAAAGGAGGACGGCGTCGGCGTCGTCTCCGCGGACGTGAACGGGCTCTCGGTGACCGAGCTCGATTTTCCGCCCGGCTACGACCAGCCGCCTTTCGAGCCCGAGCTCCCGTACCTCGCGGTGGTGATCGACGGCGCGCTCGTGAAGTCGTTCTCCAAGCGGACGATCGAGCTCGAAGCGGCCGGCGCGGTGACGATGCCGGTCGGAGCGACCCACGGTGCGCGCTTCGGGTCGGACGGTGCCCGAATCGTGATCGTGACGCCTCGTCACGCGAGCGACCCCGTTGCGGACTGCCTCGACCGGCTGCTCGAGCTGCGTGGGCGTGAGCTCACCTGGCTCGCCTGGAGGCTTGCGGGCGAGCTGCGCGCCTCGGACACCGCCGCGCCGCTCGCGGCTGAAGGCTTGGCGCTCGAGTTGCTCGCCGCGACGACGCGCGAGACGGTTCCCGAGCGCTCGCGCGTCCGTCCGCCGGCGTGGCTCCGCGCGGCCGAGGAGCTGCTGCGCGCCCGACTCGGCGAGCCGCCCGGGCTCGGCGAGCTCGCCGACGAAATCGGGGTTCACCCCGCCTACCTCGCGCGTTCCTTCCGCGCGCACTACGGGCTGTCGGTCGGCGAGTACGGCAGGCGGCTGCGCCTTGCGTCGGCGGCGCGGGAGCTCAGCCGCGGCGACCGGTCGCTCGCGGAGATCGCGGCGGAGGCAGGCTTTGCGGACCAGAGCCACTTCACGCGCGTGTTCAAGGGTCACGTCGGCACGACGCCCGCTCGCTATCGCGAGCAGACGCGGTCACGCTCGTTCCACGAGCGGTAGCGCGCGTTCAAGACAGCGGCGGCGGCCGCGCGAAGACTCCGGGAGCGGGCCGATTTTCTCGCCCGCGCTTCCAAGGAGGAGGGACACATGCACGTGCGCAATGCTCTCGTCGTCGTCGGCATCGCCGGCCTGCTCGCGGCACCAACAGCGGCCGGATCGCAAGGCGACGTGGTCGCTTCGGCCACCGGCGGGATCCACTGGACGATCCCGGCGCCGAACGCCTTCGGCGGCGAGGTCGTGAGCCAGCCGCTCGCGTTCAACGCGCGCCGCTACGCCGATGGTAGTGCCGCCGGCGAATTCGTCTACCACCAGACGTTCGCGGGGGAGACGGTCGCGTTCAACGTCGACGTCACCTGCATGAACGTCTACGGCAACCGCGCCAAGATCGGCGGCGTCGTCACGAAGAGCACCGATCCGACGGTCGCCGTCGGCGATTACGGCTGGTTCCAGGTCTTCGACAACGGCGAGGGTGCAAACGCGCCGCCGGATCAGTCGAGCCTGGTCGGCTTCGGGGACGAGGCAGCGAACGAGGCGTTCTGCAACAGCCCGAACCTGCCTCGCTTCGGGCCGTGGGACGTGGACGGAAACGTCCAGGTGAAGACCGACTGAGCTCAGTCGTGCGCGAGCGCGCGGGCGACCGCCTCTGCGACGGCGTCCGCGTGCTCGTCCTCGAAGACGAGCGGCGGCCGGATCTTGAGCACGTTGTCGTCGCGGCCTGTTCGGCCGATCAGGATTCCTTCGCCCCGGAGCGCGTTGACGACTGCGGCGGCCAGGTCGGCTGTGTCCAGCTCGATACCGACGACCAGCCCGCGGCCGCGCGCGTGGGGGAGCGAGCCGATGAGCCGCTCGCCGACGGCCGCTGCGTGCTCGGGTAGGCGCTCGTCTTCGATCACGTCGAGGACCGCGAGGGCCGCCGCGGCCGCGACCGGGTTGCCGCCGAAGGTGCTGAAGACGCTCGTGTGCTTCGCCGTCTCCTCCGCGATCTCGCGGCGCGTGATCACGGCGGCGACCGGATAGCCGTTGCCCATCGGCTTGCCCAGCGTCACGACGTCCGGGGTGACGCCGTAGTTCTCGAAGCACCACATGACGCCGGTTCGGCCGTGGCCGGCCTGGACTTCGTCGGCGACGAACAGGCCGCCGGCGGCGTGGGTGGCCTCGACGAGCGCGGCGACGCGCTCGGCAGGCGGGAAGTGGATGCCGTCGCTCGTGAAGGCGCCGTCGATGAAGCTCGCCGCGAGCTTCCCTTTCAGACGCTCGAGTGCGGTGTCGGCCTCGAGCTCGAGCGGCGAGATCGTCGCGACGTCGGCGGGCGCGTATCCGGCCGGCCACTCCTCGGGCGAGAGGTCGGCGATCTTGGTCGTGACCCCGTGGTAGGCGTGCTCGGTCACGATCGCGCCCTCGGCTCCCGTGGCCGCGACGGCGAAGCGCCACGCGAGCTCGTTCGCCTCCGAGCCCGAGTTCACGAGCATGACCGTGTCCAGGCCGGATCCCTCGGGCATCAACGACACGAGCCGCTCGGCGAGCTCGATCAGCGGCTCGTACAGGTAGCGCGCGTGCGTGTTCACGAGGCGCGTCTGGCGGACAACCGCCTCGGTCACGCGCGGGTGGCAGTGGCCGACGGTGGGGACGTTGTTGTACGCGTCGAGCAGCCGGCGTCCGTCGGCGGTGTAGAGCCAGACGCCCTCGGCGCGGACGACGTGGACCGGGTCGTCGTAGGTGAGCTCGGTCAGCGCCGGGCCGAGGACGGCGTAGCGGCGGCGGGCGAGCTCCAGGGTCGGGACGAGCGGCTTTGCCGCGCCGAGCTCGAGCGCGACCCGGTCGTAGCCGAGCGCGTCGAACTGCTCGAGCAGTGCCCACGAGTCGTCGTCCCAGAGCTGGATGTACTCGGCGTTCTCCGGATAGCGCTCGACGCGCCAGGCGCTGATCGTGACGATCGCGGCCAGGCGCGCGGCGACGAGGTCGCCGAGGAGCTCGAGCTCGAGCGGCTCGAGCGGGAACCGCGACTGGTAGCCGTCGGTCGCGA
>JBPYFE010000062.1:0-18516 GCA_051986525.1 Gaiellaceae bacterium | reverse complement strand
TCTCTCTGCGAGATACTCGCCGCTCCTACCAGGGCAGGCAGAGGGGGAGGTTCAGATGCGCACCTCGCTCGTAGGCCTCGTCGTCGTCCTCGCGCTCGCGCTGCCCGCAGGCGCGCTCGCCGACAAGCCGGTCGTGACGACCCAGCACGTCGAAATGGCGGTCCCGATCCCGGCCGGCACGCTCTGCCCGTTCGACGTCGTCTTCACGGAGCTGGGCGACCTGAAAGTGACCACGTTCTCGGACGGGAGCCAGCTCTACCAGGGCATCCTCCAGCACACGATCGTCGGCCCGGGCGGCACGCTCAGCTCGATCGGGCCTGCGCCGGTCCACTTCGACGCCGCCACCGGCGTCATCACCGACACGGGCATGCAGTTCTCCTTCCACGTCCCGGGCCACAGCGTCGTGTTCGCTCAGGCCGGGAGGCTCAGCTTCCTCCCCGACGGGACCGTGGTCGAGATCGGCCTCAACCGCCTCTCGCCGGCGCTGTGCGAGGTGCTTGCCTAGGCCGCGCCCGGTCGGGAGCTGCGCGAGATCATGGGCCCGCCTGGATTCGAACCAGGGACCAACGGATTATGAGTCCGCTGCTCTGACCAGCTGAGCTACGGGCCCGCGCCGCCGAAGCGTAACCTCGAAAACCGGACGGCCCCCGACGGCGTACAGACGGCTGATGGAGCTTCATCGTCTCTCCCTACTCGGCACCGTTGTCGTCGTCGCGGCTGCGACCGGTTGCGGCGGCGGCGGCGGGGCCGGGAGCTCGGGGGCCCAGTCGGCGTCGACGGGTACATCGGCGTCCTCCCCGGCAGCGGCCGCGGCCAAGACGGTCACGATCCGCGAGACCGAGTTCAAGCTGACACCGAGCTCGGTCGCGCTCGCCAAGCCGGGGACCTACACGTTGAAGGTCGTGAACAAAGGCACGGTCACGCACGCGCTCGAGGTCCAGGGAACCGGCGTCCAGCAGAAGAGCAGCGAGATCGCCCCGGGCAAGTCGACGACGCTGCAGGTCGACTTCAAGGGTGACGGGACGTTCGAGATGTTCTGCCCGATCGACGGCCACCGGCAGCAGGGCATGCAGGGGAAGATCACGATCGGGTCGGCCGCGGCCGGCGGCGCCGGGACGACGATGCAGACGTCGACGACCCAGACCTCGACCGGCGGCCGCTACGGCTATTAGGGACGCCTAAGACTTCACCCGCTCGGCGAAATCCGCACAATAGGCCCTGCCCGCGCTTCCGCGGCCGCCGACTATCACGGGGAGGGTGAGCGAACGGTGAAGGTCTTCCAGCAGGAAACACAGCTTCGGACCACCGGTGGCCTGTCCGTCAGGGACATCACCGAGGAAGTCATCGAATGCGTGCGGGAGAGCGGCATCGTCGACGGAATCGCCTGCGTGTACTCGCCGCACACGACCTGCTGCGTGCGCGTGAACGAGTTCGAGAGCGGCTTCCTCGAGGACTTCGCCAACATGCTCAAGCGGCTGATCCCGAGCGACACCTACTACGCGCACGACGACTGGGATCGCCGTACCGAGAACATCTGCCCCGAGGACATGGACGTCGGCAACGGGCACTCGCACTGCATGGCGATGCTGCTCGGCACCGCCGGCGAGTCGATCCCCGTCCGCGACGGCGAGCTCTGCCTCGGCACCTGGCAGCGCGTGCTCTTCCTCGAGCTCGACCGCGAGCGCGACCGCCGCTGGATCGTCCAGGTCGTCGGCACCGACTAAGCTCCGCCCGCACCCGGGCGATGGAGCTCGCCCTCGACCGCCGGCACGGCTGATGGCTCCTACGGACGAAAGGAGCCCTGCGTGCCAGTCGCATTCGCAGTCGCAATCGGAGGTGCGCTCGGCGCCTCCGCCCGGTACGGCCTCGACCGCCTGATCGAACGGCGCGTCTCGAGCGTCTTCCCCTGGAGCACCTTCGTGATCAACGTCTCCGGCTGCTTCGCCGCCGGTATCGTCGTCGCCGCGCTCGTCGACCGCCACCACACGCCGGCCTGGGTGCGGATCGGCGCGACGATCGGGTTCCTCGGCGCGTACACGACGTTCTCGACCTTCGCGCAGGAGTCGCTCGACCTCGGCAAGGGCGGCCATGTGCCGCTCGCCGCGCTCGACGTGGTGGCGAGCGTCGCGGTCGGGATCGCGGCCGTCCTGCTCGGGACGCAGGTCGGCCGGGCGCTCTAGCCGAGCGGCCGCACGCCGGCGCCGTCGAGCTCGAAGACGAAGAAGTCGCGCTTCATCACCTCGAGCGCGACGTTGTAGACCGGAACCTCGCCGATCCGGCCTTCGAAGGTGCCGCGGTGAGCATGGCCGTGGAGGACGACGTCGGGACGGCGGTCGCCGATCGGCGCGGCCATGCGATCCGTGCCGAGGAACGCCCAGATCACGCGCGGCTCGCCCTCGAGCGTCGTCGTCGTCGGTGCGTAGTGGAGGAGCACGATCCGGTGGTCGCAGTCCGCGATCGCCTCCAGGCCGGAGGTGATCGCGTCCACCTCCGCGGTCGTGTCGCGGTAGACCTGGCGCAGGATCGGCTCGCCGAAGTCGGGCAGCTGCGAGTCGGGGAAGCCGCCGACGAAGCCCTTGGTGCCGGCGACGCCGACGCTCGTACCGTCGAGCTCGCAGGTCGTCCAGCCGGGATCCAGCATCGTCACGCCGGCCTCCTCGAGCAGCTCGAGCAGCTCGCCGACGCGGTTCGCGTGCCAGTCGTGGTTGCCGAGCACGGCGATGGTCCTCGTCTCGAGCGGCCGGCAGACCTCGGCGAGCGCCTCGGCCTGCTCCGGCTCGCCGAGCGTCGTCAGGTCGCCGGCCAGCAGGAAGAGGTCGACCTCGCCGTCCAGGCGGCGGAACGACGCCGCCAGGCGGTCCTGCGTCTCCGCGCTGCAGTGGATGTCGCCCGCGGCGGCGATACGGATCGGCCGTGGCATGGCGGCATTCAAGCGATTCAGCAGCGGCGCGACCGGGAACGCGGAGCCGGTGTCCGAAGACAACCCTCGGTTCGACGCGTTCCTGGAGACTTTGAAGAAGGTCGCCGGGCTGCTGCGCGAGAACGAGATCCCGTTCCTGCTCGGGGGCGGCCTCGCCGCCTGGGCGCACGGCGGACCGGAGACGGCGCACGACCTCGACCTGATGCTGAGGCAGCCCGACGCCGAGCGGGCGCTCGAGGTGCTCGACCAGGCCGGCATGAGGACGGAGCGGCCGCCTGAAGGCTGGCTCTACAAGGCGTGGGACGGCGAGGTCATGGTCGACCTGATCTTCGAGCCCTCGGACTGTCCGATCGACGACGAGGCCTTCGAGCGCGCGGAGGAGCTGAACGTGTACGCGGTGCCGATGCAGGTGATGTCGCTCGAGGACCTGTTCGTGACGAAGCTGACCGCGCTGCGCGAGCACGAGCTCGACTACGAGGGGATCGTCCAGATGGCGCGGCCGATCCGCGAGCAGGTCGACTGGGAGGACGTGCGCCGGCGAACCCAGGACTCCGCCTACGCGCAGGCGTTCTTCACCCTCGTCGAGGAGCTCGGGATCGTGGAGACAGCCAGATGAGGCGTCGCTTGCGATGCCGGCTTAGAGGCCGTGCCGGCTTTGCCGGTGCGGCCGTACAAACCCCGCTGAAGGACGAAGGACGGATGAACCCTGATTGCGAGGTCGCATGAGGATCGTCGTCGTCGGCGCGACGGGGAACGTCGGCACGAGCGTGCTCGACGCGCTCGCGCGCGACTCCGAGGTCGAGTCCGCCGTCGGGATCGCGCGGCGCCGGCCGACGGTCGAGTTCCCGAAGACGGAGTTTGTCGCCGCGGACGTCGTCCGCGACGACCTGGTGCCGCACTTCCGCGGCGCCCACGCGGTCGTGCACCTGGCGTGGCTGATCCAGCCGGCGCGCGACCTCGAGCACGTGCGGTCGGTGAACGTGAACGGCTCGGAGCGCGTCTTCCGCGCCGTGGCCGAGGCCGGGGTGCCGGCGATCGTCTACGCGTCGTCGGTCGGGGCGTACTCGCCCGGGCCGAAAGACCGAACCGTCGACGAGCGCTGGCCGACGGACGGAATCGCGAGCTCGTACTACTCGCGCCACAAGGCTGCGGTCGAGCGGTTCCTCGACCGCTTCGAGGCGGAGCGGCCGGACGTCCGCGTCGTCCGCCTCCGCCCCGCGCTGGTCTTCAAGCGCGAGTCCGCCGCCGAGCAGCGGCGGCTGTTCGCGGGCCCCTTGTTCCCGCCGTTCCTGGCGAAGCGCATCCCGGTCGTGCCGGACACGTCGCGGCTCCGCTTCCAGGCCGTCCACTCCTACGACGTCGGCGAGGCGTACCGCCTGGCGGCGACGTCCGATGTCCGCGGCGCGTTCAACGTCGCCGCGGAGCCGGTGCTCGACGCGGATGCGCTCGCGCGGATCCTCGGCGCCCGCAAGCTGCCGGTGCCGGCCGCGGCGCTGCGGCTCGGCGCGCAGCTGACGTTCAAGCTCCACCTGCAGCCCTCCGACGTCGGCTGGGTGGACATGGCCTTGCAGACGCCGCTGCTCGACTCGACCCGCGCGCGGACGGAGCTCGGCTGGGAGCCGCAGCGAAGCGGCGAGGACGCGATTCGCGACCTGCTCGACGGCCTGGCGGTCGACGCCGCGCTCGAGACGCCGCCGCTCGAAGGCAAGAGCCGCGCCGAAGAGGTCGCAGGCGGCGTCGGCGAGCGCGAGCTGCGCTGACGCCTCCCGCGATTGACGATCCCGCTGCCGGGTACCTCCGCGGCATGCGCACCGTCGTCGCGTGGACGCTCTGGTGGCTCGTTCTCTTCTGGCTCTGGAACGCGATGCAGGGCGCGTGGGAGGCAATGGAGATCGCGGCCGGCGCGGGCGCGGCGGCGATCGGTGCGACCTTCGCCGAAGCAGTCCGGCGTCAGCGGCTGCTCGCCTTCACGCCGGAGGCGAGGTGGCTCGTGCGGGCGTTCCGCCTCCTCTGGCGGCTGCCGTACGAGTTCGCCATCGTCACGCTCGCGCTCTTCCGGCCGCACCGCGTTCGCAGTCGGTGGTCGGTCTCGCCGCTCCCGACCGGACGCACCGCCTCCGTCCGCGACGGCAACCGCGCCGCCGTGCTCGCGGCCGAGAACGTCGCGCCGAACACGATGGCGATCGAGACGGAAGCAGGCGACGAGGCGCTGAAGCACGACCTCGTCCCGGGCAAGGGAGCCGCGGCGCTACCGTCGTGAACGTCTGGTTCGTCGGCGCGACGGTGCTGCTGCTCGCCCTCGCCCCGGTCGGCTGGGTGCTCGTCCGGGGCGAGATCGTGGCGGCGCTCGTCGCCCTCCAGCTCGCCGGCAGCGTCGTCACCGTGATCCTGCTGCTGATCGGCGAGGGCTTCAAGCGCAACTCGTACTACACGCTGCCGATCGTGCTCGCGTTCACGAACTTCGTCGGCGTCCTCATCTTCGTCCGCTTCCTCGGAGACCGCGAGCTGTGAGCGTCCACACGGCGCTCCTGATCCTGATCCCGCTCGGCGTCGCGACCGAGGTCGTGGCCTGCATCGGCGTCGCCGCGCTGCGACGGCCGATGGACCGGCTGCACTACGCAAGCGCGGCGACCGGGCTCGGCCCGGCGTTCATCGCCGCAGCGGTCTGCGCGCGCGAGGGCGTCGTCTCTTCGCAGGGGCTCGCGGCCCTCCTGATCGCGGTCGTCCTGGGGCTGGCCGGCGGGACGCTCGGCCTCGCCGTGGCGCGGATCGTCAGGCTGCGGACGGTCGGGACGCTCGAGCCGAGCGAGGCGGAACGGAGCCGCTCGTGACGGTGATCTACGTCGTCGCGATCGTGCTCGTCGGCGCAGGCGCGCTCGCGGTCGTCCTCGTCCGCGACCTGATCCGGCTGGCGATGGTCGCGAGCGTCTACACGCTGCTCCTCGTCGTCTACTTCCTGCTCCTGCACGCGCCGGACGTCGCGCTCTCCGAGCTCGTCGTCGGCACCATCGCCTACCCGGTCGTGCTGCTCGCGGCGATCCTGCTCGACCGCGCCGAATGAGCCGCCGCGTCCGCTTCTGCGTCTTCGCCGTCGCGATCAGCGGCTTCGGGGCCATGCTCGTCTGGGGCACCGCCGGGATCCCGGACTTCGGCCACTATCGCGGCCGGCTCGGGCTCATCCTCACGAAGGCCCCCGTGAAGGAGCGCCAGGCGACGAACGCGGTCACCGCGATCGTGTTCGACTACCGCGGGCTCGACACGCTCGGCGAGGAGTTCATCCTCTTCGCCTCGGTCACGGGCGTCGCGCTCCTGCTCCGCGAGGCCCGCGAGCGGATCGCGGAGCCCGCGGACGAGGTTCGCAGCGTCACCGTGCGCGCGGTCGGCATCTCGCTCGCGCCGGCGATCGGCGTGCTCTCGGTCTGGGTGATCGCACACGGCGCGATCACGCCCGGCGGCGGCTTCCAGGGCGGCGTCGTCACCGCATCGGCGTTCCTGCTGCTGTGGCTCGCGGGCTCGCTCCGCGGCTACCGCGCGCTGACGCCGACGCCGGCCGTCGACTTCGTCGAAGGCTTTGGCGTCGGCGCCTTCGTCGTCACGGCCCTGGTCGCGCTCGTGCTCGGCCAGCCCTTCCTCCACAACCTGCTTCCGTACGGCCTCGCCGGAAAGCTCTCCTCCGGCGGGAGCATCCCGATCGTCAACTGGGCGACCGCACTCGCCGTCTCGGCGGCGTTCGTGACCCTGTTCAGCGAGTTCCTGAACGAACGCTCGCTCGTGCTGGAGAGACGGCGATGAGCTACCTGCCCTTCGGCCTCGCGGTCTGGATCTTCCTCGCCGGCCTGTTCGGGATCGTTCGCAGCCGGCACTTCATCCACCTCGTCGTCTGCCTCTCGGTGACGCAGTCGGCGACCTACGTGCTGCTGCTCGCCGTCGGCTACCGCAAGGGCGGCACCGCGCCGATCTTCAAGGACGTCAAGCCCGGAACGAAGGCGGTCGACCCGGTCGTCCAGGCCCTGACCCTGACGGACATCGTCGTCAGCGTGACGATCGCCGGGCTGCTGCTCGCGCTCGCGATCCTCGGCAAGCGCCACGCCGGGACGATGGACCCCGAGGCGCTGCGGCCGATGCGCGGCTGATGGACGTCCTCGTCCCGCTCCCGGTCGCGCTGCCGCTGCTCGCCGCCGCGGCGCTGACGGCGTTCGGGCACTTCCTGCCGAAGCGCGCCGACGACCTGGTCGGGATCGCGGTCGCGGCGGCGACGATGGTGATCTCGCTGCTGATCCTCTTCCACGCCTCGGGCCACGAGCTCGTCTACTGGTTCGGCGGCTGGCATCCGCGCGACGGCATCGCGGTCGGGATCTCCTTCACGGTCGACCCGTTCGGCGCCGGCATGGCCGCGCTCGCCTCGACGCTCGTGACCGCCTCGCTCGTGTTCTCGTGGCGCTACTTCGACGAGGTCGGGACGCTCTTCCACGTCCTGATGCTCGTCTTCATGGCGGCGATGTGCGGCTTCGCGCTCTCGGGCGACCTCTTCAACATGTTCGTCTGGTTCGAGCTGATGAGCGTGGCCGCGTACGCGCTGACCGCGTACCGGATCGAGGAGTCGAGCCCGCTCCAGGGCGCGATCAACTTCGCCGTCACGAACACCGTCGGCTCGCTCTGCATCCTGTTCGCGATCGGGCTGCTCTACTCGCGCACCGGCGCGCTGAACCTGGCGCAGCTCGGGCACGCGCTCGCGGCGCACCGGGCGGACGGGCTCGTCGTCGCGGCGTTCGCGCTGCTCGTCGGCGGGCTGCTCGTCAAGGCGGCGGTGGTGCCGTTCCACTTCTGGCTCGCGGACGCGCACGCGGTCGCGCCCACGCCGGTTTGCGTCCTCTTCTCGGGCGTCATGGTCGAGCTGGGGATCTACGGGGTCGCCCGCGTCTACTGGACCGTCTTCGCGCCGGTGCATCAGACGCACGGGCCGGGCTTCCGCGCGATCCTGCTCGGGTTCGGCACGTTCGGCGCGCTCGTCGGCGCGGCGATGTGCTTCCAGCAGCGCCACCTGAAGCGGCTGCTCGCGTATTCCACGATCAGCCACGCCGGGATCTTCCTCATCGGGATCGCCTGCTTGAACCCGAAGGGCCTGGCCGGCTCGGCGGCGTACGTCGTCTCGCACGGGCTGCTCAAGGGCGCGCTCTTCCTCTGTGTCGGGATCCTGCTGAACCGGCTCTCGAGCGTCGACGAGCTGAACCTGCGCGGCCGCGGCCGGGAGCTCTGGCCCGCCGGCATCGTCTTCACCGCCTGCGCGATCGCGATCGCCGGGCCGCCTCCATTGGGGACCTTTCTCGGCAAGTCGCTGATCGAGGAGGGCGCGACCGAGCTGCACTACCGGTGGGTGCCCGTGGTCCTGACGGTCGCGTCGATCGTCACCTCGGCGGCGATGCTGCGCGCCGCGGGCCGCGTCTTCCTCGGCCTGGGCCCGGCACGCGACGACTACCTCTCGCCGGAGCCCGACGAGCATGCCGAGGTGGGAGGCGACCCCCGGCGGAGCGCGACGCTGATGCTCGTGCCCACGGCGGTCCTGGCCCTGGCCGGGATCGGCATCAGCCTCGTGCCGGGCCTCGAACGTCACGCCGAGGTCGCGGCCCACCGCTTCCAGGACACGCCGGGCTACGTCCACGCCGTCCTGAACGGGAACACCGAGCGGCCCCCGGTCGACGACCTCGGCCTGCTGAAGCTCCCGGCGGCGAGCGTGATCTGGGGAATCGTCTCGCTCGCCGGAGCGCTGCTGCTGGCGGCCGCCGCGCTCTACCGCGAGCGTCTGACCGCGCTCGTTCGCGCCGTCCGCCCGGCGCGGCCGCTCTTCGTCGGCCTGCGGACGCTGCACAGCGGCGCGATCGGCGACTACGTGACCTGGCTCGTCGTCGGCATGACCGTCCTCGGCGGGCTGTTCGCGCTGGCCGTCCGCTGATTGAAGAAGCGCGTGGCGGGCAATCCGATTTGAAAGTCCGAAAAGGAGGCCGCAGAGATGGCAGAGCTGACCAACATCGAGAACAAGATCGGCGAGGTGCTCGGCCTGGCGCAGGCAGCGCAGGGCGCGACCGAGAAGGTCGCCGGGATGACGATGGACGAGGAGCTGAAGCAGCAGCTTCAGCGCATGAAGCAGGAGGCCGTCGAGACGGAGGAGCGGACGACCGAGCTCGCCGGCGCGCTCGACGGCAAGAAGACCGCGATCCTCGAAAAGGCCCGCGAGACGAAACAGGAAGCGACCGAGATGATGCGGACGTACCTCGGCGACGACGCGGACGACCTCGACGGCTTCGAGTTCCTGACCATGGCCGAGGCGGCCGAGGTCGGCCACTGGCAGATCGTCGGCAAGATGAACGAGCGGGCGAACCTGCCGGGTCTGCAGGAGCTCGTCGAGTGGGTGACGCCGATCCAGCAGCGCCACTTCGCGACGACCCTCGAGGGCTCGCTGAAGCTCGCCGCCGAGGAAGACCCGAACGCGGTCTGACCGTAGAAAATAAAAGCGCGATGGCCGACCCCGCCACCGAGGCGCAGATTCGCGCGCTGTACGAAGCCTTCAACCGCCGCGACAGCTCGTTCGTGACCGCGCAGATGGCCGAGAACGTCTCCTGGCCGAAGGCGTTCAAGGGCGGCACGGCCGACGGTCCGGAAGCGGTGCGGGCGTACTGGGAGGAGCAGTGGACGGAGATCGACCCGACCGTCGAGCCGACGGAGGTGACGGTGCTCGACGACGGCCGCGTCGACGTCACCGTCCATCAGATGGTGCGCGACCTGGACGGCAACCTCATCGGCGAGGGCACCGTCCACCACGTCTACACCTTCGTCGGCTCCCTCATCCAGCGCATGGAGATCCCTTCCGGCGAGCAGGCCTAGGGCGTCCGCCATTCATCCCGGCCGTTGCGGCGGCGCGGCGCGGGCCTACCTCTACGCAGCGTCGGAGATCGCGTCCAGCTCGCGGTTGAGCGCGAGCTGCTCGAGCGCGTCCGCCTCGATCTGGCGGACGCGCTCGCGCGTGATCCCGAGCTCGCGCCCAATCGCGTCGAGCGACTTCGGGTCGCGGTCGCCGTTCAGGCCGTAGCGCATCTTCACGATCCTTTGCTGGCGCTCGGGCAGCTCGTCGACCGCGCGGCGTAGCGCCTGCTCCTGGAGGCTGTACGTGACCTCGTCCTCGGGCGTCGCGTGCTCGGAGGCGACGATCTCGCCGAAGGTGCCCTCGTTCTCGGCGCCCATCGGCTTGTCGAGGCTCGTCACCGCACGCGCGGCCTGACGGACCTCGCGCACCTGCTTCAGCGGCAGCTTCGACCGCTTCGCCAGCTCCTGCTCCGTCGGCCCGCGCCCGAGCTCCGTCAGCAGCTCGCGCTCGGCGCGGGCGAGCTTCTGCTCGCGCTCGACGATGTGCACCGGGATCCGAATCGTGCGGGACTTGTTCGCCACGCCGCGCTGGACCGCCTGGCGGATCCACCACGTCGCGTAGGTCGAGAACTTGAAGCCGCGGCGCCAGTCGAACTTCTCGACGGCGCGGATCAGGCCGATGATCCCCTCCTGGATCAGGTCGAGCAGGTGCAGGTCGTGACCCTGGTAACGCTTGGCGATCGAGACGACGAGGCGCAGGTTCGAGTTGATCATCCGCTCCTTCGCCTGCTCGTCGCCGCGCTCGATCAGCTTCGCGAGCTCGACCTCCTCCTCCGCCGTCAGCAGCGGCCACTTCGCCGCCTCGTTCAGGAAGAGCTGCAGCGCGTCGGTCGTCGCCACGGCGAGGTCGCCGTTCACGAAGGTCGACTCGACCTCCTTGCGGCCGCAGTCGTCCGTGAGCTCGATCCCGCGCGTGTCGAGCTCCTCGTGGAGACGGGCGATCTCGTCGTCCTCGAGTTCGTGCTCCTGCACGAACTCGCTGAACTGCGAGAGGTTGATGCAGCCCAGCTCTTCGCCCTGCTCGAGCAGTGCCTTGATCTGCTCGTCGGCCATCACGGCCTATTTTGCCCTGAAACGGCTAGATCAATCCGCAGTACCGCGCGGTGTTCGGCCACGGGTAGTAGCCGCGCCCCGAGCGGAACGCACGTTCGGCGACCCACATCTGGTCGATCGGCGACCAGTGGTTCGCCCAGCCGCTCGCGAGCAGGTGCTTCGGCGCGTAGAACTCCATGAAGCCGCGATCCATCTGCAGCCCGCCCCAGTACGGGTCGCCGGAGTCGCTCCAGGCGCCCTCGTAGCGGTGGATGCAGAGCCAGCCGCGCTTGTGCGGCGGATTCAGGTACGCGAGGTAGGCGCGCCGCGCAACCGCGCGCCAGGCGTGAAGCGCGCCGATCGTGGGCGCGACGGCCGGCAGGCGGCGACGGACTCCCATGACGCTGTTCCAGCGCGCCGTCATCTTGACGTAGTGGGCGAGCAGGCGGCGGTTCACCGCGGGGCGCCGATGCGTGATCGCCTGGGTCGGCGCGGCGGCCTTCACGAGCGCGGGCGGCGACGAGACCGAGACGCCCGCCTTCGCGGCGCCGGCGCCCAGCGCCAGCGCGAGCATGAGCATTAACAACCAGCGTTTTTTCGCAAGCACGAGTCAACCCCCCGGGGTTCGTTGACAGTCGGTGGCGGCGAGCGGGCCCGGCCTGCGCTGCGGCACATAAGGGCGGCCCTAGTTGGTCGTAACTGACCTATCCGAATGAACTCAGACGAAACCCAGACAGCGGGGTTAGTCGATCGTGCGCGCTGTTACTTACGCCCGCTTTACGCGAGCTCGATGCGCTCGATGCGCGCCTCGGCGAGCGGGCGGTCGCTGGCGTCCGTCTCGGTCGCCTCGATCGAGTCGACCGCGTCCAGCCCAGCGGTGACGCGGCCGAAGACCGTGTGCTTGCCGTCGAGCCACGGCGCCTCGTCCGTCGTGACGATGAAGAACTGGCTCCCGTTCGTGTTCGGCCCCGCATTCGCCATCGCGAGCGCGCCGCGCACGACCTTGCGGTCGTTGAACTCGTCCTCGAACGTATAGCCGGGGCCGCCGGTGCCGGTGCCGGTCGGATCGCCGCCCTGGATCATGAAGTCCTTGATCACGCGGTGGAAGACGACGCCGTCGTAGAAGCCTTCTGCGGCGAGCTTGCGGAAGTTCTCGACCGTCTTCGGGGCGTCCTCGTCGTACAGCTCGAGCTCGATCGGCCCGTGGTTCGTGTGCATCGTGGCGGCGCTCACGGTCGGGCACCGTACCACTGGTAGCGTCGCCCGGATGCGAAGGCTCGTGCTGCTCGTCTCGACGATCGTCGCGGCCGACACGACCTTCTTCACGGCGCTGACGCCGCTCCTCCCCCACTTCGCCGACGAATTCGACCTCTCGAAGGCGGCCGCGGGAGCGCTCGTCGCCACCTACGCCGCGGGCGCGCTGCTCGGCGCGATCCCCGGCGGCGTGGTCGCCTCGCGCTGGGGGCCGAAGCGCGCGGTCCTGCTCGGGCTCGCGCTGATGACCGTCTCCAGCGTCGGCTTCGCCCTCGCGGGGAGCATCTGGACGCTCGGGCTCGCCCGGCTGCTGCAGGGCTTCGGAAGCACGTTCTCCTGGGCGGGCGTTCTCTCCTGGCTGGTCGCGCGCGCACCGCGCGGCCGCCGAGGCGAGCTGCTGGGGACGGCGATGGGCGCCGCGGTCTTCGGCGCGCTCCTCGGCCCGGTGCTCGGGGCGATCGGCGGGCTCGTGGGCGTCCGCGCCGCCTTCCTGATCGTCTCCGCGATCGGCGTCGCCCTCTTCGTCTGGGCGGCTGCGACCCCGGGCGCGGAGGCCGAGGCGCAACCGCTGCGGGCCGGCCTTCGCGCGCTGCGGGATTCGCAGATCTACGCCGGGACGTGGCTGATCGTCCTGCCCGCCTTCCTGTTCGGCGTGCTCGTCGTGCTCGTGCCGCTGCGCCTGCACGACGCCGGCTGGGGCGCGATCGCGATCGGCGCCGTCTTCGTCGTCACGACGGCGATCGAGGTCGTCCTGAATCCGCTGCTCGGCCGCTTCACCGACCGTCGCGGCCGGCTGCAGCCGCTACGCGCCGCGCTGCTCGCCTCCGCCGCCGTCTCCGCCGGCCTGGCAGTGGCGCGGGAGCCCTTCGTCGTCGTCCTGCTCGTGCTCGCGGCCGGCGTCGCCTACGGCGCCTTCTACACGCCCGGGCTCGCGCTGCTCTCGGAGGCGGCCGAGCGCCGCGGCGCGGCTCAGGCGCTCGCCTTCGGCGTCATGAATGCCGGCTGGGCCGTCGGCGCGATCCTCGGACCGGCGCTGGGCGGCGCGCTGGCCGCACTCGGGGGCGACGCGCTGCCGTATCTGCTGATGACGGTGGTCTGCCTCGCGACCTACGTCGCGATCCGCGTCCGCCCGACTGCGCCGGCGACTACTTGAACTGGAAGTCGGCGTACGGGACGGACAGGTCCGTGAACTTGACGTAGAACCGGCGACAGGTTCCGGACCACGTCTTCGCCGTCGCCCAGTTGTAGACGAACTGCTCGGCGGAGGTGTCGTACTTGAACCCGGCGAGCCCGGCCGGCACGTTGTCGGGATCCGGATCGGTCGTCGCCGACGGGCAGCGGATCGCGCTCGACGAGATCGACGTCACCGAGCCGAGGCTGCGGACGTAGTTGCCGGCCGCGTCCTTCAGCGACCACTTGACCGGCACCGTGCTCCCGGCCTTGACGACGTTCAACACCGGCGGATTGTCGACCGGCGGCTTGAAGCCCGAGAAGCCGAAGCGGACGAAGTACGTCGACGTGCTCGTGTTCGTGCGTCCGGCGTAGTCCTTCGACGTGACCGTGTAGTCGTGGCTGCCCGGCGTGCTGGTGTCGATCGGGGTGCCGTTGTTCGTCGTCCCGCTGCACGTCTGGACGCCGGCCGGCGACGAGCAGGCGAACTTCGAGCGCTGCACCTGCCCGACCGTGAAGGCGGCGCCCGGGGCGGGCGACTCGATCGAGATCGCCGGGAATGCCGTGTCGGAGGCGCTGAAGGCGATCGCGGTGTGGTTGAAGGCCTTGTTGGCGCTCATGGCGACGTTGCCGGCGTCGTCGCGGACCTCGGCGATGATCTCCGGCGGAGCCGCCAGGCCGGTCAGCGTCGTCTCGAAGCTGCCCGGGGAGCCCGCGACGGGGGTCAGCACCTGGTACTGGAAGTTGTTGGTGCCGTCGTTGTAGAGGATCGCGGCCTTGGCGATCGAGCCGGAGTTGTCCGTGGCCTGCACGAGCACGTGCGCCGTGCTCGCGCTCGTCATCACCGCGGCCACCTGCGAGATCAGGGGCCGGACGTCGTCGCTGCCGGTGGTGTAGCCGATCTGCGCGCTCATCGAGACGATCTGGCGCTCGACTCCCGTCGTCGGGTCGCTGCCCGGGCGGAATTGGCCGGCGACGAAGTTGAGCGTGTCCCCGAAGGCCGAGTGGAGCACCGTCACCGGCGAGGCGGGCCAGAAGATGTTCTTGAAGTTCGGGTTCGGCTCGTAGGCCGGGTTCTCGACGATCGGGTTCGCACGGACCGGCTTGACGCCGGTCAGGTCGTTGACCGTCATTCCGGAGATCCAGGCGTCGTGCGCGTGCATGCCCGGGACGGTCACGTTCTGGGTGTACAGCGGCTGGATCGGCCGATACGGGACGGAGAGCGTCTGGCCGTCGATGTCGAACCAGAGGCCGCTGCCGGCGTCGCCGTTCTGGTGCAGCGAGGGCGAGATCGTCGGCAGGTTCGCGACGGTCAGCGAGGTACCGTCGGCGTTCGTCTCGGTCGTCGTGGTCGGCGCGGGCGGCGTCGACGACGCGGTCGGGTTCGCGAAGTGCGACCACGGCGGGCCGTAGAACGTGGCCTCGAGCATCACCTTCTCGTCGAGGACGTCCCAGTCGCCGGCGGTGCTGTAGTACTGGTCGAGCGCGTTCGTCCACTCCTGCCCGATCGAGTTGTCGCCGCGGTTCAGGTTCTTCGCGAAGAGCGTCATCAGTCGGCCCGACATCGCGATCGAGTCGGTGTCGTCGTAGCCGAAGCCGGTGTTGGCGACGTAGGTCGCAGCCTTCGCCTGCGCATACGTCTCCGCCCAGTCCTGCGTCGTCGCCGGGCTGCCGGCGAGCAGCGGGTACTGGTCCGGGATGTTGAGGCCGCCGTGGCAGCCGATCGTGAACAGGATCTTGTTCCGCAGGTCGGCGGGGGCTCCGGCGGGTCCGGCGGCGTCCGCCGAGGTGACGAACTGGCTCAAGGACGTGAACGGCAACGGGCCGGCCGGCTCCGCGAGCCAGGGGTTGTAGTGCGCGTAGAGCGCCCCGATGTCCGGAACGGCCGAGGCGCCCGACGAATCCTGCTTGTTGAAGAAGGCGTTCAGGAAGTCGCCCTTCGTCCAACCCGGGTTGTCCGGCGGATAGAGGTGACTCGCCGAGATGCCGCCGAAGCCGGCCTGAAGCGCGCGGTCGGTGGCCGCGGCGCTGTCCGAGAAGAAGCTGTCGCCGCTGACGAACTCGGACTGCGGATTCAGGAGGCCGGTCGTATTGTCGTACTGGGCCAGCTGGCCGCTGATGTCGTCGGTCGACTCGACGAAACGCGAGACGGAGTCCTGCGGCAGCGGCAGGTCGCTGCCGAGCCACGTGATCCTGCTTCGAACGCCGTAGGCGCCGTTCGTGAGGACGTAGTTCTGCGCCGCGGCGGCGAAGAGCGGGTTCGCCGGGCGGGCGTCGTTCGTGAAGTTCTCGAGCTCGCCCGCCTCGTCGAGCTCCGGCGAGATCGCCGAGCGGTCGTACTGGCGCCAGAACGGGATCACCGTGTCGTTGCCGAGCACGACCACGTACTTCACGTCCGGGAGCGCGGCCTTGTACTGGTTGACGAGGTTGTTGATCGACGTGACGACGCCGTTCACCGCGTCGATCGAGCACGGGCTCGCGTCCCACGTCTGGTACGCGGTGCGAACCGTCGGGTCGCCGTCGACCGGGAGGACGACGCCGTTCACCTCGGGGCGCGAGGCGGTCACGTTCAGCGCCGAGGTCGGCGTGTTCAGCAGCGTGTCGATCGAGTTCGTGTTCGTCGCGTCGTACAGCCCTGCCATCCGCTGGCGGTTGACGAGGAAGAGCGTCTTCGCGTGCGGGTTCGAGGCGGCGACGGACGCGACCGACGGCAGGACGCCCGGGGTCGGCGCGCCGGTGCCGCTGAGGCCGGTCACGGCCGGGCAGGTCGGCAGCGCCGGCGGCGGAGTCACTTGAACGCGGATGACGTAGGGCGCCGTGCTGAACGCGCCGTTGTAGCCGCTGACGGTGATCTGCGCGTCACCGGTCTCGCCGTTCGTGACGATCTGCGCGGCTTCCGAGGCGGTGCCGCGGTTGGCCGAGATGCTGCCGCCCGGGATCGAGCCGCCTGGGATCGAGCCGCCCGGGATCGAGCCGCCCGGGATGGAGCCGCCGGGGATCGAGCCGCCCGGCGTGGACTGCGGAACGTCCGACAGCGTGTCCGGCGGCAGCGGCGTCGCGCTGTTGTCGACGCCGGCCTGCTGGTCCTCGATCGGGATGCTGCCGCCCGGGATGCTCCCGCCCGGCGTCGAGCTGACGCCCGGCGCGTTCGGCTTCGCGAGCACGAGATCGAGATCCGCCGCCGGGCTCTGCGGCACCTTCATGAAGACCTTGATCTTCGTCCCGCGCGGGAGCCCGGTGAGCGGGAACTTGAAGACGTCGAGGTCGCCCGAGTAGGCGATGTGCCCGACGTACAGCGTGTCCTTCTGGAGCGTCGGCGCCGTGGTCGTGTCGTCGTTCGGCTCGCCGGCCTGCTCCACCGTGACCGGCGCCTGGCCGCTCGCGGTGTTCGTGACGCCGTTCGCGAGAACGGTGGCGGCCGCGCGATGCTCGCCGAGGTTCAGGCCCTCGTAGGCCGAGAAGTTGAGTCGGACGTGGCGTGCGCTCGTGGTCCCGGCCGGACAGGCGCCGGCGGGAACGGTGCTCCAGGTCGCCCCGGTCTCGCGGCTCACGGTCGGATCCGCCACGGGCTGGTTCGCGCCGAGGCCGTAGGCGACGGTGGTCGAGCCGGGGACCGGGAACTCGCCGTTCGGCAGGCGCGCCGTGACGGAGTACGTGGTCGAGAGCGAGCAGGCGAGGTTGAAGTCGATGTGGTAGTCGATGTTCTTGCCCGTGCCGGCGACGTCCTGGAGGCCCTGGATGTTGAGCTGCTCCCACGGGTACATCGACTGCGGCAGGAAGGCGAAGATCAGCTCCGAGATCGTCATCAGCTTCGCCGGGTTGCCGTCCGGGACGCGATCGAGCAGGTCGCCGTAGGTCGCGCCGACGCGGATCGCGCCGGCCTGCGCCGCATCCGCGAGCGTTTGCGTGCCGGTACAGCTGACGCCTGTCGTCGAGCAGTTGACGATGTCGTTGGCGCTCCTGATGTCAGCGAGGTGCACGGAGGCGAGCCGGCTGCCGGCGATGTTGAGCGAGCGCAGGAGGATCGCCCGGGCGGGAATCGTTCCCGCCGCAACCGGTGGCCCGCCGATCGAGCCCCCGGGAATCGAACCGCCCGGGATCGAGCCACCGGGTATCGAGCCGATGTTCGTCGAGCCCAGCTGGCCCGCGATCGCGACGCCGAAGACGGTGTTGGCGGTCGTGTCCAGCCCGGCCGAGCTGCCTCCGCCGGCTGCCAGCGCCGCGCTCCAGCTGGTGAAGCCGGGCGGCGGGCCGAGCATGTCGAGCGTCGCGTTGCCGAGCAACCACGCGGCCACGGGCACGCTGCCCCAGAGCGAGGTCGCGAACGGGACGTCACGAAGCGGGAGCGCGGCCAGCCGCTGCCAGGCGGCCGCGTTCTGCGAGACGTCGTAGAGCGTGATCGTGTTCAGCGGCCGGCCCGCGAGGGTGGTGTTCGCGAGCACCTGCGGCCAGGTGGCGCCGTCGGCCGGAACGGTCAGAGGGATCTGCGACAGAAGCACCGACTGGAGCGCGTTCTGGAGCCCGATCGAGCCGCCGGGGATCGAGCCGCCCGGAATCGAGCCGCCGGGGATGGAGCCGCCCGGGATCGAGCCCCCGGGGACGGAGCCGACGAGGCCGATGTCGCCGACCGTGATCGAGCCGCCCGGGATGGAGCCCCCGGGAATCGAGCCGCCGGGGATGGAGCCGCCGGGAATCGACCCGCCCGGGATGGAGCCGCCCGGCAGCGAGCCCCCGCTCGCGGTCGTCGGCGCGCCTGCAAACACCGGCAGGCGGTCGGCCGGGATGCTCGAGAACGGGATCTGCGCGATGCCCGGGATGCTCGAGCGCTGGTCCGCGGTCATCGTCAGGCCGGTCACGGCCTGGGCGCGGACGTCGACGGTGATCGTCTGGGTCGCGGCCGGCCGCGTCCCGCCGTCGACCACCGGCGAGACCTTCAGCTGATACGTGCCGACGGCCGTTCCGTCGGGAACGTTGACCGTCTCGTCGTAGGTGATGTCGGTCGGAGCCTGTGCGGGGCCGTACGGCGTCGGCGGGTTGAAGCTGAGCCAGCTCGAGGCGTCGAAGGTCGAGTTGTCGGGCTTCGTCCCGGTGACGGTGAACGAGACGGAGTCGATCTTCGACGCCGCCTGGTTGATCAGCCCCACGATCTGCGACCCGAGCGAGGTCGAGCCGTCGTGCGTGACCTCGCTGCCGCCCGTGTAGTCCGCCATCGCGGCCTGGCA
>JBPYFE010000061.1:0-8227 GCA_051986525.1 Gaiellaceae bacterium | reverse complement strand
GCGTGAGCGTCGTCGAGAAAGCCGTCGTCGAGCGCGCCTCGGGCGGCCAGGTCTCGCGCACGAGGTCGCTGCTGGCCGCGACGGCGGCCGGGTTCGCGGCGGCTGCGCTGACCTACAAGCTGCTTCGGAGCGGCTCTCCGCAGCAGCAGCCGAGCTGAGTCAGAGCGGAATCCCGCTTTTCAAGCCGTCTCGCACTCCGCCGTTCCAAGCGGGTGTTACCCAATTTTCGGATCGGGTAGCTGAATAGCTTCCTGACAGAAGGAGGCTCGAATGAGCGAAGTGATCGACGAAACCAAGGACGCGGTCGAAGAGCAGGCCGATTCCGTGAAGAACGGAAACGGCGACGGTCTCGGCCGCAAGATCCTGCTTCCGGCTGCGGCCGGCCTCGGCACGCTCGCGGCGACCGTCGCGGCGCGCAAGGGCCCGGACCTCTTCCGCGAGCACGTGATGCCGCGGCTCGAGGACAAGGGGAGCGACGAAGCCGCGAAGATCGGCAAGGACGCGCTCTCGAAGGCCGCCGGCAGCAAGGGCGGCGTCGTCGGCGCGGTCGCGAGCAAGGCGCTCGGCGGCGGCGGCAACGGTGGTGGCGGAGGCCGCGAGAAGACGCGGCGGCTCCCCATCCAGCGCTGGACGGACGTCGCGGTCCCGGTGCAGGAGGCGTACGAGAAGTGGACGCAGTTCGAGGAGTTCCCGAAGTTCATGCATCGCGTCCTCAACGTCGAGCAGGAGGACAACGACCACCTGCAGTGGGAGGAGAAGATCTGGTTCAGCAAGCGCCAGTGGGAAGGTGAGATCACCGACCGGCGCAAGAACGACCGGATCGCGTGGAAGACGACGAAGGGGACGTCGCACTCGGGCGTCGTCAGCTTCCACAAGCTCGACGCGAACCTGACGCGGGTGCTCGTCACCGTCGACTTCCACCCGAGCGGGATGATGGAGAAGATGGCGTCGGGCCTGCGCTTCGTGAAGCGTGCGGTTCAGGCCGATCTCGCCCGGTTCAAGGCCTACTGCGAGCTCGGCGACGCCAAGGGGCTCGAGTACGCCCAGCCCGGCGAGCTCGAGCAGAAGGACGACTCGAACGGCGACGACGACAAGAAGAGCGAGGCCCGCTCGCAGAGCAACGGCGGCAACGGCAGCAGCAGCCAGGCCTCGAAGAAGGACGACGAGGAGCGCGAGCAGTCCCGGCAGGACCGCGCCGAGCGTCGCGAGGAGCGCCGGGGCTCGTAGCCCCGGCGCCTTCGTTTCTTTAGAAGCTCGTGTCGGACGACGCGGCTATTCGCCGTCGTCGTCCGACTTGCTCCGCGCCTTCTCGAAGCCCTTGATGAAGCGCGGAACGATCGAGTCGCTCAGATAGTCGGGGCCTTCGCGCCCGACCCATTCGCCGGCCGCGCCGGCGGCGTCCTCGGCGAAGGGCAGCAGCGAATCCTTCGCCGCATGCCAGCCGGACGAGAGCATCGCGGCCATGACCGACGCGTCCGCGCCGCTACCGCCGCTCCGCTTCTCCTTGCTCTCACCCGAGGACTCGTCGTCCTTGCTCGAGAACGCCTTCTTCGCGGCGATCGCGGTCGCGCCGGTCGCCGCGGCGATCGCAGCGGCGCGGACGGCCGTCTTGTGGCCGCCGTTCGAGCCGCCGTTCTCGCCGTTCTGCTCCTGCTGTTCCTCGTTCTCCTGCTGCTCGGTCTCGGTGTCGGTCTTCTGGGCCATGATCAGCTCCGGGAGCCGGCCTTCTCCGAGCGCGAGCTCGAGCCCGAGCTCTGCCGCGAGCCGTTCGAGCCGCCGCTCTTCGCGTCCTGGAGCCGCTGCATCAGCGCGTCGTTGACGCTGTTGAACGTCTCCGCGAGACCGTCGGCGCGCTCGCTCAGCTCATCCGAGAGCGAGACGAGCTTCTCGAAGTCGACCTCGCCGTTCTGCAGCTCGGACGTGAGCTTGCCGACGAGGTCCTCGAGACCCTGCGTGAGTTGCTGCGTGTCCTTCAAAGAAGCCATAGAACCCCTCCTTGCGTGTCAGGAAAACGCTCGCTCGGTGCTACCCGGGATCGGTCGATGGAAACCTCAAAGGAGGTCGCCGAGCGGGCCGAGGTTGAGGTTCAGGTCCTTGTCCTCGAGCCCGAACTCGCGTTTCAGCTCCTCCATTCGGCTTTCGAGCTTCATGAACGTCTCGCCGAGCCGCTCGATCTGCTCGTCGGTCAGCGACCCCTGATCCATCCGGCGCAGGGCTTGCCGCTCCATCAGCTGCCGCAGAAGCTCGACCAGGGTCAGGACGAGCTGCGCCAGCCCTTGCTCGACCTTTTCGGGGTCCGCGTTCACCCGCCGCGGGAACGCGGTGCCGACGCGGTCGAGCTCCTCGGCGAGCGCGCCGAGGTCCGCCGTCGAGTGCAGCAGCCGCCGATCGTCGGTCACGGCGCCTTTCCTTCGGCGAGGGCGAAGCTGTACGGCGGCCACGGGCCGGTGCAGGCGATGCCGAGCTGCGGCTGCTTCGCCTGGATCTCCTCGAGCCTGCGCCGGAACTCGTCGACGCGGTCGCGCTCGACCAGGTACGCGGCGGTCAGCGGCAGCCGTTCCGTCGAGCCGACCGTGAGCGTCGCGTCGCGGGCGACGCCGGCGAGCGGGCGGTGCAGCTCCTCGGCGAGCCGGTCGAGCCCACGGCGGCGCTCGAGGCGCTGGCGCATGTAGTCGGAGCCAGACGTCGCCGCGGAGTCCTGGGTCGGCTCGGCCACGACCCGAAGGCCGAGCTCGACGCAGCCCCGTACGCGTTCGAGCGCAGCGCGAAGGTCCGGCCGGGCGGTGGTCGCCTCGCGCAGCGCCTGCTCGTCGGCGTGCAGCCCGCCGAAGCGGGCTGGGAGGACGGCCTCGTTCGCGGCGGCCACCGCCTCGACCACGCGCGCATGCGCGAGCACGTCCCGCTCGGCGGAGTCGACGGCGGCGCCGTGCTCGCTGACGACCGCGTCGAGCTCGCCGGCGGAGACGGCCGAGAGCGGTGCGTCGTCGATGCCGGGGACGTCGGGCACGACCGCGGGAGACGCGACGAAGGCGTACACGTACAGCACTAGCTCCGCTCGTCGTGGAGCTGCTCGAGCGTGCCGACCGAGGCGAGCAGGACGCGGAGGCCGACGTAGACGAGGTCGACGTCGGCCACGGAGAGCGTGATGTCGCCGCTGACGACGACGCCCTTGTTGAGCACGCGGTCGACGAGCTCGAGCAGCGTCACCTCGTGCTGCGCGGCCGGCGAGACGGCGCTCACCGCTCGACCTCGACGAAGTTGTACGGCGGCCACGGCCCCGTCAGCTCGAAGCTGATCCCACTCGGCCCGAGCTCACGGTCGAGCGAGGCCACGGCGGCGCGGAACGCACCCTCGTCCGCGACCGGCACGAGGTAGGCGCCGTTCAGGAACATCTCACCGTCGTGGCCGGCCGCCTCGGGCGGCTGGAGCGCGTTCGCGCGCGCCAGCTCGGCGACCGCGGCCAGGCGCTCGTGGCTCTGGTCGGCGGCCCGCGCCCGCAGTGCCTCCCGCTCCTCGGCCGCGCGCCGGGCCTCCTGCTTCTGCTCCAGGTAGCGTCGGCCGGGGGAGACGTCGGCTTCGGTGCCTGGCTCGGCAGCCGCGCCCGCGTCGAGAAAGCCCTTGACGCCGAGCTCGACGCGGCCGCGAACGCCCTCGAGCGCCTCGCGAAGCCGCGAGTCGTCCGCGAGCAGAGCGCGTACGTGGTCTTCGCTGCGGTAGATCGCCCCGAAGCGAAACGGCACGACGGGCGCCTCGCCGACGAGCCTCGCGAGCACGTCGTCGTGCAGCCGGACGCGCGATTCGAGCCAGGCGGGGTCGTGCAGGTTCAGCGCGAGCGGCTCGTCGTCGAACTCGTCGAGCGAGACCTCGCTCACGACTCCCGCGACATCGCCTTCGGCGACGAGCCGCGGCGCCGTGCCGCCGAGACCTCGTGCGCCGTCGAGGAGCGCCGGAGCCGTGTCGGCTGGAACGACGCCGTAGACGTACCAGGCAGTGCCGGCCCCGGCGCGAACCGGCGGCCGGCTGGCGGCGTTCACTCCTCGCTTTCGCTCTCGGAACCGTCGCCGTTGCCGACGCCGGTCGCCTGCTCGAGGCGCTTCAGCCGGCTCTCGAGCGACTTGTCGCTGCCGCGGCTGAGGAACGGGTCGCCGTCCCACCAGTCGATGCCCATCTCACGGGCCTTGTCCGCAGAGGCGACCAGCAGCCGGAGCTTGATCGTCAGGAGCTCGATGTCGAGCAGGTTGATCTGGATGTCGCCGGCGATGACGATTCCCTTGTCGAGCACGCGTTCGAGCACGTCCGCGAGCTGCGCCGACTCGCGGCCGCGCAGCGTCGCGGGAAGCCCGGAGGAGCGGGCGGGTTGGTTCATCACATCTCCTCGTCGGTCTGGGAGCGCCGATAGCGCCGCCGCTGCGAGGCGCCGAGCAGGTTCCCGTCGTCGTCGAGCGTCACCTCGTACGACGAGAGGACGTCGGTCGACTCCGGAATCCGCTTCATCTCGACGACCTCGACCGTGATCGACCAGCGGCCGTCGCGGTGCTCGAAGCCGGAGACGCTCTCGGACTCCAGGCCGAGCGTCTCCTCGAGCTGGCTGCGCGCCTTGTCGACCATCGACTTCGCGTCGCCCGCCGACACGGGTTGCGGCGGTTGCTCGTCCTGGTCGTCGTCGCCTTCCTGCGGCTGCTCGGCCTCGTCTGCCGGCGCGGACTGCTCTTCGGCTTCGCCCTGGCCTTCGTCCGGAGTCTCCCCTTCGTCCTGGGGGTCCGGCTCGGCCTCGGCCTGCGGCTGCGGCTGGTCGTCGCGCTCCTGCTCGTCCGCGTCCGGCTCGTCCGTCTCGGGCTCGTCGTCAGCGTTCTCGCGGTCGCGGAGCGCCTTCGCGGCCCCGGCGATTCCGGCCGCGACCGCTCCCGCGGCCGCCGTGGCGAGCGTCTGCTTCACGGCTTTCTTGCGCGGGTCGCTCCCGTCGCTGCCGTGATCGCCGCCGCTTTCGCTGCTGCGGGCGGCCTCGTCGAGCTGCTCGAACGGTTCCGAGGTGAGCGAGCGCCGGCGCTCCCGTGCGCTGCGGCGCTTTTGCCGCTTGTCGTCAGTCGTCTGCGCCATACCACCCTCCTTGTTGCCCGGTGAGGCGTCGAAGTAACGCGTCCTCGATGTCGGCAAGCTCGTCGTCGGTGATCTCGCCGCGCTCGTACGCGGCATCCGCCTCGGCCAGCCGCCGCTCGATCGCGGCCGGGTCGTCCAGCTCGCGCTCGGCTTCCTCCAGCAGCTGCTCGGCGATCCAGATCGTCCCGCGGACCGGCGCCAGAGGCAGGGTGATGAGACCGGTGATCAGGCCCATGCGCCCTCCGGCTCCAGCGTCGCAAACGCGGTCGGCGGCAGCGGGCCGATCGACTCGAAGCGGACGTCGTCAGCTCTCGCCGCAGCGAGCTCGCCGAGCGCCTCGTCGAAGCTCTCGAGCCGGTCGCGGTCGACGAGGAAGGCGCCCTTGAAGGCGACGAGCTCGCCCCCGCTGCGATCGGGCGCGAAGTCGACGGCGAGTGGCGCGAGCGTGCCCGCGATCTCCTCGCGGTCGCGCTCGCGGCGGGCCTCGAGCCGCTCGCTGACGAGCTCACCGAGACGGATGTTCTCGTAGTACGCGGCCGAGCCGAGCGCCTTGGCCCGGTCGCGGACGGCGGCGACGTCGGGGTCGCCGGCGACGATCGTCCGCAGCACGGCGGCCTCGTCGTACTCGGCCTTCACGTTCATCTGGACCCGGCCGTCGAGCCGCGCGAGCAGCCGCTGCAGCTCGTCGCTCCTCGGCGCCAGGAACTGCTCTTCGACGTCACGGCGCGAGCCGAGCACCATTCCGAACGAGCACGGCGCGACCGTCGAGGCGTCGAAGACGCGCTCGAGCGTTCGCAGGTGCGCGTGCAGGTCGCGGCGGCGGACACGGGCGTCGTCGGCGGGAAAGTCGCTGACGACGGCCGCCAGGTCGCCGCGCTCGACGAGCTCGACGCTGCTCCCGGCGACGCCCGGCTCGTCCAGCGCCAGCCGCGTTCCTGCGGGGACGACGCCGTAGACGTAGACGGGCTTCGGGTTCTGGGCTTCGTTCGCGGACATGGCCGCTCAGGCGAGGCTAGCGCGAAGTCGACTTCTCCTTCGACTTCCCGGGCGTCAGCGCCTCCTTCGCGCCTTCGACCGCGCCCTTCGCCTCCTGGCTCTTGCCGCCGTCGCGCAGCTCGTTGATCCCGGCGGTCTCGGTCTGGGCGAGGTCGAGCCGGTTGACGGCCTCGGCGAAGCGGAGGTACGTGTCGACGCTCGCGATCACGATCCTCGCGTCGATCGTCAGCACCTCGATCCCGATCACCGAGACGCGGACGTAGGCGTCGATCACGAGCCCCTTGTCGAGGATCACGTCGAGCACGTCCGCGAGCCCCGACGGGCTCGGCGCTCGCTGGAGGTAGTTCCTCGCACTTCCTTGTGTCGCGACGGCCATTGCTGCTCCCTTCGTCAGGCGGCGCGGCGGCGCTGCTCGCGCCGCTTGCGCCTTTCGGCGCGCCGCTGCTCGAATCTCGCCGAGTCGATCCGGCTCGGTCTCTGTCCCTCGAAGCCCTCGGGCTCTTCGCCACCGCCGTCCTTGCCGAGCACCGAGTCGAGCCGATCCTTGAGGTCGTCGGTCATCTCGCCGACGCCTCCGGGCAGCTCGGCCATCGCCTCTCGAACCTTCGGCAAGAGGTCGTCGAGCTGCTTCGGTTTCCTGGTCAGCACGACGGCGATCGCCGATCCGGCGACGCCGAGGGCGGTCGGGACGATCAGCTTCTTGAGCTTTCCGTCACCCTGGGTTGGGCTTTCGGGTTCATTTGCCACGCTAGTTCTCCTTGGTCGCGCTCCGGGTGCCCGGTGCGTTTTCGTCTCAAACGCGACCGTTCAGTCATCGCGGTTGCGGTCGGCGAGCGTCTTCGCGGCCGCGGCGGCTCCGGCGACCGCCGCGCCGGCGGCCGCGCCCTTGAGCGCGCCGCGCAGCGCCGAGGAGTCGGGCTCGAGCTTTTCCTTCGCTCCCTCGATCTTGTGCTCGGCGACCTTCTCGCCGCCCATTTCCTGCAGCTCGGGCAGCCCGCTCAGCTCCGTCTCGGTCAGGTCGAGCCGGTTGACGGCCTCGGCGAAGCGGAGATACGTGTCGACGCTGGCGATCACGATCCGCGCGTCGATGGTCAGCACCTCGATCCCGATCACCGAGACGCGCACGTAGGCGTCGATCACGAGCCCCTTGTCGAGGATCACGTCGAGCACGTCCGCGAGCCCCGACGGGCTCGGCGCTCGCTGCAGGTAATTGCCTGCCGTGCTCTGCCGTCCGTTGCCGACCATGGAGCGAGGGTTCCACTCGGGACCGGTTCCTAATCCTGGCGAAACGTTTTGAATGCCAGGCGCGGGGCACAGCGCTGTCGGAAACCCGAACCTGACCAAGGGGGTCCGATGAGCGAGCAAGAGAACGAACAGCAGGAGCAGGAAGACCAGCAGCAGGAAGACCAGGAGCAGGACGGCGAGAGCTCGAGCGGCGAGTCGTCCGTCGCCGGCACGGCGGCCAAGGCGGCCGCGGCCGGAGCTGCGGTCGGCGCGGCGGCCGGCGCCGCCCACGCTGCGATGCAGCAGCGCGGCGGCGACGGCGAGGACGACGGCGCCGAAGACCAGGAGAGCCAGGACGAAGGCGGCTCGGAGGAGGAACAACAGCAATGAGCGATATCGAGCAGGAAGACGGAGGCCTGTCGACGCCGAAGAAGGTCGTCGCGGGCGCGGCGGTCGGCGTTGCGATTCCGGCGGCCGTCGGCGTCGCGAAGAAGCTGCTGAGCGACAACGACGACTCGGACGAGCAGAGCGGCGGCGGCGAAAGCGGATCCGCGGGCCGGAGCGGCTCGAGCGGATCGAGCCGGTCGCGCTCGGGGGGGTCCAGCGGCTCGCGTTCCAGCGGCAGCCGCGGCTCGAGCGCAAGCAGCTCTCGGTCGAGCGGCAGCCGCGCGTCCAGCGGCTCGTCGTCGCGGCGCAGGTCGAGCTCGGGCAAGTCGTCGAGCTCGAGCAAGTCGCGCTCGTCGTCGTCGCGGAAGTCGAGCTCACGGAGCTCGGGCTCGAGCTCGCGTAGCTCCGGCTCGCGCAGCTCCGGCTCCGGCTCGAGCCGAACGAAGGAGCAGCTCTACGCGACCGCCAAGCGGCTCAAGATCGACGGCCGCTCGAAGATGAACAAGCAGCAGCTCGAGCGCGC
>JBPYFE010000060.1:0-9387 GCA_051986525.1 Gaiellaceae bacterium | reverse complement strand
CGGTCTTGAGGTTGGAGGCGTTCTGGAGCTGGAGGAGCGCGACGTCGGAGGAGACGGAGTAACCGGTGACGCGAGCGGTGTAGGTCCTCCCCGTCCCCGGCACGTGAACCTTGATCGTGGTCGCGCCGGAAATCACATGGTTGTTCGTCAGCACGCGCCCGGATGAGCTCAGCACCATGCCGGTGCCGGCGGCCTCGCCGTTCTGGTAGCCGAGGTTGGTGTTGACGACGACGACGCCGGTACCGATTGCGGTGGTGTTCCCGCGAGCGAACGCCAGCTTCGCGCCGAGTGCGGCGATGAGCGCCGCGAGGGCGACGATGGTGAGCGCGCGGCGGCGGGCGATCGAATATGAGCTCGGCGGTGTCATGCCTGATTGGTACCTACCCCGCCTAAGCGAGGCATAAGCGTTGACTTCATGTTGGCGAAGCGGCACCACCTGCCGCAGCGCCGAGCGGTGCCATTTCGGGCGTGGCGGGGCGGGGCGTGACCCGTTCCCTGGGAACGGTGACAAGAGCGCAACGAATGATCACCACCGCGGGACGGGCGACATGCCGCGGCTACGGTCGAAAGATGCCGCGCCGCGCGCCCATCGACCCCGAGGGCTACTACCACGTCTCGAGCCGCGGGAGCTTCGGTCACCCGTTGTTCACCACGCCGGCTGAGCACGAGCTCTACCTCGCGCTCTACGACCGAACGGCGCGGAAGCTCGGTTGGATCACGCTCGCCTGGGCGCTGATGTGGAACCACCATCACTTCCTGCTCAAGCTGACCGCCGGCGGGCTCAGCGAGGGGATGCGGGTGATCAACCACAGCTTCGCGCGGCGCATGAACGAGGCCGCGGGCCGCACGGGATCCGGTCATCTCGTCAGGCACGGATTCCATGCCGGGCCGCTCGAGACCCAGTCGCATCTGCACGCCACCTGCCGTTACATCGAGCTCAACGCCTCGAGAGCACGCGGCGTACGCCCCGAGGACTGGCCGTGGTCCGGCTACCGCGCTGCCGTCGGCCTTGAGGTCCCGCGGCCGTTCCATCACGTCCCGAAGCTCCTGGAGCTCTTCGGCCCCTCACCGAACGCCGCGCGCCGCTCTTACCGTCGCTTCGTCGAGGACGGGCTCGCCTCGGACGGCGACGGCGCATCGGGACGTGACCCGTTCCCAGGGAAGGGTTACGAAACGCTCACGCTTCGTCCCCACCCTTGACAAGGGTGCCCAGGAGGGCGCCGAAGAGGCCGTGGGTTGTTGCTTCCAGGGCGAAGGTTCGGCCGCTCGTCAGGAGCTTCGGCCAGTTGCCGGATCGCCGGTCTGGATGGAAGCGGTCGACGAGGGCCATTCCCGGCCACAGCAGTAGGTTCTCCGCTTCCGCGGCGACGACCCCCTCCTTCGGCCCGCTGAGGCCGTACCGTTCGAACGCCCAGCCGAACGCGGCGCCGTTGCCGACGTGCAGCGCGACGCCTACGACCGGCCACAGACGCCCCCTCGTCACCGCCCGCCCGAGCAGGCGGACGTCGGTCATCGGCGTCCCGTACGCCCGCGCCAGGGTCGGCTCGACCGCCGCCCAGAGCACCGCGGCCACCGCGCCCGCGGCGGCGCCCCTCATCCCGTTTCGGCCGGCCACCCGGACCACCGTAGTCACGGCAGGGCTCCCGGGCGCGCGTGATTGAATCGCCGCGTGACGGTGACCGTCGTCAACCCGGCGACCGAGGAGACGATCGCGACCCTCGAGTCCGCGGGCATCGAGGAGACCGACGCCGCCGTCGCCCGCGCCCGCGCGGCGTTCCCCGGTTGGCGCGCAGTGGCGCCCGCCGACCGCGCCCGCCTCATGCGACGCCTCGCGACGCTCGTCGAGGAGCACCACGACGAGCTTGCGCGCATCGAGTCCGCCAACGCCGGCAAGCCGATCACCGGCGCACGCGGCGAGATCGGCATGGTCGCCGAGGTCTTCCACTTCTATGCCGGGGCGGTCGACAAGCACCACGGCGAGACGATCCCCGTCGCGGGCGGCGTCGACCTCACCTTCCGCGAGCCGCTCGGCGTGGTCGGGTTGATCGTCCCGTGGAACTTCCCGATCGCGATCTCGTCCTGGAAGCTCGGCCCGGCGCTGGCCTGCGGCAATACGGTCGTCCTCAAACCCGCGGAGCTGACGCCGCTCAGCGTCGTCCGCCTTGCCGAGATCGCGCGGGACGCCGGGATCCCCGAGGGCGTTTTCAACGTCGTCGTCGGCCCCGGCTCGGTCGTCGGGCAGCGCCTTGTCGAGCATCCCGACGTGGCGAAGATCGGCTTCACGGGCTCGACCGAGGTCGGCCGAGGCGTGATGGCCGGCGCGGCGCAGACGATCAAACGCGTCACGCTCGAGCTCGGCGGGAAGTCGGCCAACGTCGTCTTCGCGGACGCGGACCTCGAGCGCGCCGCGGCTTCGGCGCCGTACGCAGTCTTCGGCAACGCCGGCCAGGATTGCTGCGCCCGCTCGCGGATCCTCGTCGAGCGGTCCGTCTACGACCGCTTTCTCGAGCTGCTGGTCGGCGCGACGAAGGGCGTTCGAGTCGGCAACCCGGAGGACGAGGAGACGGAGATGGGGCCCCTGATCTCGGCCGACCAGCGCGAACGGGTGTCGTCCTACGTCGACGGTAACGTTGTCTACCGTGGAAACGAACCCGAAGGCAGCGGCTTCTGGTTCCCGCCGACGCTCGTCGAGGCGACGAACGACGACCGCGTGGCGCGCGAGGAGGTGTTCGGGCCTGTCGCCGCCGTGATCCCCTTCGAGGACGAGGCCGACGCCGTTCGGATCGCCAACGACACGCCCTACGGCCTTTCGGGGTCGATCTGGACGGAGAACGGCGCGCGTGCCCTGCGGGTGGCGCGGGCGCTGGAGGCGGGCGTCCTCTCCGTGAACTCGAATACGTCCGTGCGCGTGGCGACGCCGTTCGGAGGCTTCAAGCAGTCCGGCTTCGGGCGCGAGCTCGGGATGCACGCCCTCGAGGGCTACTCCGAGGTGAAGAACGTCTACGTCGCGACGGAGCCGTAGCGTGGGGCGGCTCGACGACAAGGTCGCGGTGATCACCGGCGCCGCGAGCGGGATCGGCCGCGAGGCGGCGCTCCTGTTCTCCGCCGAAGGCGCGAGCGTCTGCGTCGCCGACGTCAGCGTCGAGCAAGGCGAGGCGACCGCCTCCGAGGCTCGTGAGGCGTTCTTCCACCAGGTCGACGTCACCGACGCGGCGAGTGTCGAGGCGATGTACGCGGCGACGAAGGAGCGCTACGGCGGGATCGACGTGCTCTACAACAACGCCGGCATCTCGCCCGACGACGACGGCTCGATCCTCGACACGGACGAGGAGGCGTGGCAGCGGGTCCAGGACGTCAACCTGAAGGGCGTCTACCTCTGCTGCAAGCACGGGATCCCATACCTGCTCGAGCGCGGCGGCGGATCGGTGATCAACGTCGCCTCCTTCGTGGCGATCCTCGGCGCGGCGACCTCGCAGATCTCGTACTCGGCCTCGAAGGGCGGCGTCCTCTCGATGACGCGCGAGCTCGGCGTGCAGTTCGCCCGGCAGGGGATCCGCGTCAACGCGCTCTGCCCGGGGCCGGTCGAGACGCCGCTGCTGCTGGGGATCTTCGGCGACGACCCGGGCGCGTTCGAGCGGCGGCGAGTCCACCTGCCGATGGGCCGGCTCGCAAAGCCGCGCGAGATCGCGCAGGGCGCGCTCTTCCTCGCGAGCGACGACTCGTCCTACGTCAACGCGGCCACGTTCCTCGTGGACGGCGGCCTGACTGCGGCCTACGTGACGCCGGAGTAGAGCATGCGCCTACGGCGAAAACAGAACGGGCTCCCGCCCGTGCGCAGGATCCTCGTCGGCACCGACCGCTCCGAGACCGCGACGCGCGCCGTCCGCTTCGCGGCCGAGATGGCACGCCGCTACGAGGCCGAGCTGCTCGTGACGCAGACGGTCCGGGAGGGGATGGATCGCACGGCGACGCGCCGAGAGCTGGAGGCGTACGTTGAGGACGTGGTCGGCGAAGGCACGCGTGTGATCGTCCGCGAGGGCAAGGATCCCGCGAAGCAGATGGTCGAGATCGCCGGCGAGGAGGACGTCGACGTGCTCGTCGTCGGCAGCGTCGGGATGAGCGGGCGCAAGGAGTTCCTGCTCGAGAACATCCCGAACCGCGTCTCGCACCTCGCCCGCTGCACGGTGGTAATCGTCCAGACGCAGGCCGACGCGTGACCCAGGCAGAGGCCGAAGGGAGCCTGCTCGGCCGCGCGGCGCGCGTCGCGTCGGTGTTCGCCAAGTACGGCCTGCGCGAGACGCGCGGCGGCGACTCGCACGAGGTCCGGGCGCGGCGGCTCCGCGACGCGCTCGAGGAGCTCGGCCCCACGTACGCGAAGCTCGGGCAGATCCTCTCGACGCGGCCCGACCTGCTGCCGCCGGAGTTCATCGAGGAGCTCTCGACGCTGCAGGACGACGTCGCCCCGCTGACGGAGGCGGAGGTCGTGCAGGTGATGGAGGAGGAGCTCGGCGTTCCCTGGGAGGACGTGTTCGAGTCGATCGACCCGCAGCCGCTCGCGGCGGGCACGATCGGCCAGGTCCACACGGCCACGCTCGACGGCGGCGACCGCGTCGTCGTCAAGGTGCAGCGCCCGGGCGCGCGGGACGAGATCATGCGCGACGTCGGGCTGCTGCGGCTGTTCGCCGAGAAGACCGAGAGCCGCGAGGCGCTGCGGCGGATCGTCGACCTGCCGGCCGTCGTCGAGCACCTGGCGAGCTCGCTCCAGCGTGAGCTCGACTTCGACCAGGAGGCGGCCAACATCAAGCGGATGCACGAGGTGCTCGAGCCGTTCTCGCGCCTCGACGCGCCGCGCGTGTACGACCGGTTCACGTCGCAGCGGTTGCTCGTGATGGAGCTGATCCCGGGCGGCCCGGTCCGCGAGGCGCCGATGGGGACCGAGCGGACCGAGGCGGCGCGGCAGCTGCTCGAGTCCTTCTACCGCCAGATCCTGACCGACGGCTTCTTCCACGCCGACCCGCACCCCGGGAACATGCTCTGGTCGGACGGGACGATCTACTTCCTCGACCTGGGGATGGTGGGCGAGGTGCCGCCGGACGTGCGCGAGCGCGTGCTCCTGATGCTGCTCGCGTTCTGGCAGGAGGACGTGCCGTTCCTCGCCGAGATCCTGCTCATGCTCGCGCCCGAGCTGCCGGAGGACCTCGACTACGACGCGTTCCAGAACGAGATCGGCGAGCTGCTCGCCGAGTACCGCCACAAGTCGCTGTCGGAGATCCAGCTCGGGCCGATCATGCAGGGGCTCACGGAGACGGCGAGCCGCCACGGGGTGCGGCTGCCGGCCTCGCTCGCGCTCGTCGGCAAGGCCCTCGCGCAGATGCAGCTGACCGCGGCCGAGCTCGACCCTACGCTGGACCCGTTCTCGGTCGTCGGCGGCTTCGTCGCCAAGAACCTGGTCACGCGCGCGCGCACGAGCACGGACCCGAAGCGACTCTTCTACGAGGTGCAGAAGCTCGAGGTGCGGGCGGGAGCGCTGATCGAGGCGATCGAGCGGATCGCCGGCGCGAGGCCCGGGCCGAGGATGCAGGTCGACGTGCGCGGCACGCGGCCGCTCGAGGACACGATCCGGCGTGCCGCGTGGGCGCTCTCGGTCGCGATCGCGGCCGGCTCGTGCCTCGTCGCCGCCGGCTCGACGGCGTCGGCGCACGTCTCGTCGTGGATCCCGATCGTCCTCGGCGCCGCGGGCGCCGTGCTGACGCTCGTGCTGCTCTGGGGCCTGCGCCGGCGCTAGCGGCCGCTCTTTCGTCGTGTTGAGCGTGGGTTAAGGCGCGGTCGCCGATGTTCCGACGACCGCCTTCCGTGGCAGGCTGAGAGTGATGCTGCGGCTCGAAAGGCACGAGCTCGGGCCCCGCGTGTACGTGCTTCGCCGGCGGATCCACGAGTACCACCTCGGCGTTGCGATCTTCGTGCTGCTGGGCGTGGGGGAGTTGACGGGGTGGGTGCGGATGGACGAGGGCTTCGTCCTCGCCGCCGCTGCGGCTGCATGGCTGATCATCAAGGACTGGCGCGACCTGTTCCCGTCGCAGCGCGACACGGCGGCCTGGCGGCTCGGCACGCACCGCCGCCCGACGCCGCTGCGCGCGCTCCGCCGGACCGACTTCCTGCCGGCGCTCGCCGCTGTCGCGGCCTTCACGGCGGGCCTCGTGACGCTGATCTCCGCCGCGTCGCCGAACGAAGGCGCGCGCGAGCGTCTGCTCGCGACGATCGAGTCCGCCGACGAGATGCGGCTGTTCCACGCCGTCGCGCTGCCTGCGGCCGCGGTCCTGATGGCGACCGCGATCTATCTCTTCCGCCGTCGTCGCGGCGCGCTCGTCGTCGCGATCGTGCTGCTCGTCGCCCTCTCCGTGCTGAACCTCGCGAAGGGCCTCGACTTCGAGGAGGCCGCCTGGAGCCTCGGCGCCGCGGCGCTCCTCTGGTGGGGCCGCGACTCGTTCTACGTCCGCCACGATCCGGTCAGCCTGCGCTCGGCTCTCTGGCGGGTGCCCGCGGTCGTCGTCGGCACGGCGGTGCTCGCCGTCGCCGCCGTCGCCGCCGCGACGCCGTGGCACACGAGCTTCGGGACGATCCTGCGCTCGACGGGAGACGTGGTCGCGCTCCAGCGCCCGCCCGTCGCCTTCCGCGACGAGCTCGGGCACCTGCCGCAGGCGATCGAGCTGCTCGTCGCCCTCGCGCTGCTGACGATCGCCTACCTGATCTTCCGCCCGCTGGCGGCGCCGCGCGCCTTGCCGGATGCTCGTGTGCGGACGCTCGCGCGCGATCTCGTCTTCGCGCACGGTCGCGACACGCTCGCCTTCTTCAAGCTCCGGCGCGACAAGCACTACCTCTTCAGCGCCGACCGCTCGGCCTTTCTCGGCTACCGGATCGAGAACGGCGTCATGGTCGTCTCCGGCGATCCGGTCGGGCCGCCGGATTCGGTTCGTGCGCTCGTGGCCGAGGCGGTCCACTTCGCGGAGCGGCGAGGCCTGAAGCTCGCGGCGGTCGGGGTCGGCGAGCCGTCGCTCGCCGTCTGGCAGGACGCCGGCGCGCGGGCGTTCTACATCGGCGACGAGGCGATCGTCGAGACGAAGGCGTTCTCGCTCGAAGGCCGCCCGATCCGAAAGGTCCGGCAGTCGGTAAGCCGGCTCGAGCACGCGGGCTACACCGTCGAGCTCTGTCGGATCGCCGAGCTCGACCCGCGCACGCTGGCCGAGCTGGAGCGCATCTCGGCGCGCTGGCGCTGCGGCGCCGCGGAGCGCGGCTTCTCGATGGCGATGGACTCGCTTGCGGGCGAGACCGGCGGCAGCCTCGTCGTGCTCGCGCGCGACGGCGACGGCGCGGCACGCGGGTTCCTCCATTTCGTGCCGACCTTCGGCCGGCAGGCGGTCTCGCTCTCGTTCATGCGCCGCGATCCCGAGACGCCGAACGGGCTCATGGAGTTCCTCGTCGCGCGGAGCATCGAGCTCCTCCGCGACCGCGGCGTCGACGAGGTCTCGCTGAACTTCGCCGCCTTCGCGCGCGTCATGCACAGCCCGCGCGGGCGGCTCGACCGCATCCTCGGCCGGGCCGTCGCGCTCGGCAACCCGTACTTCCAGATCGAGAGCCTCTACCGCTTCAACGCCAAGTTCTTCCCGCGCTGGGAGCCGCGCTACCTCGTCTACGAGGGCGCGCTCGGGCTCCCGCGTGCGGCCCTCGCCGTCATGTGGCTCGAGGGCCAGCTTCCGCGGCCTCGCTCGCCGCTGCGGAAGCAGGTAGCGTCACGCGAGTGAGGAGCGAGACAGGGCAGGAGCGGCAACGCGAGCTGCGCCTGCGGCACCGCGCCATCCTCGTCTACGGCGCGTTCGCGCTCGGCCTCATCCCCTGGACTGCATACCTCGGCTCGTCGCTGCCCTCGCGGCACGAGACCGCGCACTGGGACGTGCTCTGGTCCGGGTTCGACGTCGCGCTGGTACTGGCGGGGGCGGCGACGGCGATCGCGGTCGTCCGCGCCTCGCCGTCGCTGACGATCTTCGCCTCGATCACCGGCACGCTGCTGCTCTGCGACGCGTGGTTCGACCTCTGGACGTCGAGCCCCGGCTCCGACCGGATGTGGGCCATCGGCGAGGCCGCGCTCGGCGAGGTTCCGCTCGCGCTCTTCTCCTTCTACGTCGCCCACGACGCCGAGCGCATGAACACGCTCGTGCACGGCTACGTCGCCGGCCGCAGGGCGAGGCGCGAAGAGCGGCGCGGCCGCGCGCGGACTAGCTCCGCTTCTTCCCGAGTGCCTTGACGACCCGCCGCTCGGCGACGATCGCGACCAGGCTCATCATCGAGCCCAGCAGGAACCGTTCGAGTCGCCGCGGAACGCGCACGCCGCGAGTCTAGAATCGAACGCGGCAGGCAGGAACCGGGTTCCGTAGGGGCGACAACCGATCGCAGTCTCCACGCAGCTTCCAACCGGCACCGTCACCTTCATGTTCACGGACATCGAGGGCTCGACTCGCCTGCTCAAGTCGCTCGGCCGCGACCGCTACGGCGAGGTCCTGTCGACCCACAACCGGCTGCTCTCCGAGGCGTTCCGGGCCGTCGGAGGAACCGAGATCGACACGAAGGGCGATTCCTTTTTCGCCGTCTTCCCCAGCGTCGGCGCCGCCGTTTCCGCGGCCGCCGCCGCGCAGGTCTCGCTCGCCGGAGAGGAGTGGCCGGAGGGGCATCCGGTCCGCGTCCGGATCGGCCTGCACACCGGCGAGGCGGTCGTCGGCAAGGATGGCTACGTCGGCTTCGCGGTCCACCAGGCGGCGCGGATCGGCGACATCGGCCACGGCGGCCAGACGCTGCTCTCCAGCACGACCGCGCGCCTGATCGAGCACGACCTCCCCGACGGGCTGACGCTGCGCGACCTGGGCGAGACCGAGGTCCCCGACTTCGAGCGGCCCGAGCGCCTGTTCCAGCTCGACGTCCCGGGGCTCGAGGATCAGTTTCCGCCGCTCGGCTCGCGCGCGGCGAAGAAGACCGGCCGCCGCGTCGCGACTCGAAGCGGGCGGACGCCGCTGCTCGAGCGCGACGCCGAGCTGGAGACGATCAGATCCGTCCTGGACCACGCGCGCGCGGGGATCGGCGACCTGCTCGCGATCGAGGGCCGGGCCGGGATGGGCAAGACGCGGCTCGTCGCGGAGGCGCGGGCCGCCGCAGAGGACGCGGGTTTTCAGGTTCTTTTCGCGCGCAGCGCCGAGCTGGAGCAGGACTTCGCGTACTGCGTGCTGCGCCAGCTGTTCGAGCCGTTGCTCGCCTCGCTCGCGCCTTCCGAGCGCGCAGAGCTGTTCTCGGGCGCGGCGGCGATGGTCGAGCGCCTGTTCGACGACACCCAGCTCGGCGAGG
>JBPYFE010000059.1:0-12047 GCA_051986525.1 Gaiellaceae bacterium | reverse complement strand
TGTTCGAGTGGCGCAATGTGGCCCGCAACGTCGAGCTGCCGCTCGAGCTGCGCGGGTGGCCCAGGGCCAAGCGGTCGGCACGCGCCACCGAGATGCTGGAGCTGGTCAAGCTCTCCGACTTCGCCGGCCACCGGCCGTGACAGCTCTCGGGCGGCATGCAGCAGCGGGTCTCGATCGCGCGGGCGCTCTCGTTCGCCCCGGCGCTGCTGCTGATGGACGAGCCGTTCGGCGCCCTCGACGAGATGACGCGGGAACGGCTGAACATGGAGCTGCTGAAGATCTGGGACGCGAGCGGCTCGACGATCGTCTTCGTCACGCACTCGATCGCCGAGGCCGTCTTCCTCTCGACGCGCGTCGTCGTCATGTCGCCCCGGCCGGGCCGCATCTCCGAGCTCGTGCCGATCGACCTGCCGCAGCCGCGCACCGCGGCCACGCGCGAAGAGCCGCGCTTCTTCGAGCTCGTGACGCGCGTGCGCGAGGCGCTCCACCTCGGCCACGACGCCGAGCGCGTCGCGCCGCCGGCCGCGCGCGAGGAGGCGAGCGCGTGAGCAGCGCGCCCGCGGCGGTCCAGCCGGTTCCGCGCGGCGGCGTCGGCCGGCTCGTCGGCCGACGGCTCGTCGACTGGCTGCCCGCCGTCGTCTTCATCGTCGCCGTGATCGCGCTCTGGCAGGGGCTGATCGTCTGGACCCACGCGCAGCAGTTCCTGCTGCCGAAGCCGACCTCGATCGCCTCCGCCTTCTGGACCGACCGGCACGAGCTCTGGTCGGCCGGGTGGTACACGTTCCAGGAGGCGCTCGGCGGCTTCGTGCTCGGCTCCGGCCTCGCGATCCTGCTCGCGCTCGTACTCGCACGCTGGCGTCCGCTCGGGAGCGCGCTGCTTCCCTACGCGGTGGCCGCGAACGCGATCCCGATCATCGCCTTCGCGCCGATCACGAACCAGTGGTTCGGCGGCGGCCTGACGAAGAGCTCGAAGATCGCGATCGCGGCCGTCCTCTGTTTCTTCCCCGTGCTCGTGAACACGCTCCGCGGCCTGACGTCCGTCCGGCCGCAGGACCTGGAGCTGATGCGCTCGTACGCGGCGGGGAACGTCGAGATCTTCCGCCGCGTCCGGATCCCGACGGCGCTGCCGTTCATCTTCACCGGGCTCAAGGTCGCGACGGTGCTGGCGATGATCGGCGCGGTCGTCGGCGAGTACTTCGGCGGAGCACTGAACGCGATTGGCGTGCTGATCCTCTCGCGCTCGCGCGTGTTCCAGTTCAACGAGGCGTGGGCGGGCGTGCTCGTCGTCTGTCTCTTCGGCCTCGCGCTCTACATCGGCGTGTCGCTGATCGAGCGGCTGGCGCTGCGCTGGGTCCCATCGACAACCGAGTTGTGACGAGTCAGAATCGCCACGTCGGAACCAGAGGAAAGGGGAGTTGATGACGCACCGTAGGTACTGGGTCGGGGCACTCGCGGCGCTCGTGATCGCGGGCGGAGTCCTCGCCGCCGTGGGCACGGCGGCACCGTCGAAGCACGGGTCGCAGAAGCTGACGAAGCTCACCTTCCAGCTGAAATGGGTGACGCAGGCGCAGTTCGCCGGCTACTACGCCGCGCAGGCCAAGGGCTACTACAAGAAGCAGGGCCTCGACGTGAACATCCGCGTCGGCGGGCCGGACATCATCCCCGAGCAGGCCGTCGCCGGGGGCCAGGCGCAGCTCGGCCTCGACTGGCTGCCGAGCCTGATGTCCGCGCGCGACCAGGGGACGAAGCTGGTCAACATCGCGCAGGTCTTCACGCGCAGCGGCATGACCGAGCTGACGTGGAAGTCGAGCGGGATCAACACGGTCGCGAAGATGAAGAACAAGAAGGTCGGCAACTGGCTCGGCGGGAACGAGTTCGAGCTCTTCGCCGCACTCAGCCGCGCCGGGATGGATCCCGTCCACAACAAGGGCGTCACCATCGTCAAGCAGCCGTTCGACATGAACCTGTTCCTCAAGCACCAGATCGACGCTGCCTCGGCGATGACCTACAACGAGCTCGCCCAGGTGCTCGAGTCCAAGAATCCGAAGACCGGGAAGCTCTACAAGCTGAGCGACCTGAACGTGATCAAGATGGACAAGATCGGCACCGGCATGCTCGAGGACGGCGTCTTCACGACCGAGAGCTGGATCAAGGACAAGAAGAACCAGGCGACCGCGACGAAGTTCCTCGCCGCGTCCTTCAAGGGCTGGATCTACTGCCGGACGCACCTGAAGGACTGCGTCAACATCGTCCTCTCGCACGGGCCGACGCTGCTCAAGGGCCACCAGACCTGGCAAATGAACGAGATCAACGCCCTGATCTGGCCGTCGCCGCTCGGGATCGGGCTGATGAACCCGAAGGACTACGCGTTCACGGCCAAGACGACGGCGAAGTACAACCACCTGAAGAAGGTGCCGGGCCACGAGGCCTACCGGACCGACCTGGCCAAGAAGGCGCAGGCGATCCTGAAGAAGCAGCACATCGACATCTACGGCAAGAGCTGGAAGAAGGCGAAGATCAAGGTCACGCCCGGCGGCAAATAGCTCGCGAAGGAGGATCCGCATGTCCGTTCTGATCAAGGGAGGCCGCGTCGTCACCGCGGCGGACGACTACGTCGGAGACGTGTTCGTCGAGGACGAGCGGATCTCACTCATCGGCGACTCGCTGGACGTGAGCGCAGATCGCGTGATCGACGCAGCCGGGAAGTACGTGCTTCCCGGCTGCGTCGACCCGCACACGCACCTCGACATGCCGTTCGGCGGCACGGTGACGATCGACGACGTCGAGTCCGGCCAGACCTCCGCCGCGTTCGGCGGCACGACGTGCCACGTCGACTTCGTCATCCAGCCGCAGGGCGCGACCTTCGCCGAGGCGCTCGAGGAGTGGCGCGGCAAGGCGAACGGCAAGCAGGTGATCGACATGGGCTACCACATGGCGGTCACCGACCTCGACAGCGGCGGCACGCTCGAGGAGCTCGCCGGCCTGCCGGAGCAGGGCGTCACCTCGTACAAGCTGTTCATGGCCTACAAGGGCGCGCTGATGGTGGACGACGAGACGCTCTTCCAGGCAATGGAGGTCGCCGCGCAGTCGGGCGCGCTCGTGATGGTGCACGCGGAGAACGGCGACCTGATCGACGTCCTCGTCCGCGAGGCGCTCGCGGCCGGCAACACCGACCCGCTCCACCACGCGCTGACCCGGCCGCCCGAGGCGGAGGGCGAGGCGACGAACCGCGCGATCCAGCTCGCGCACGTCGCCGGAGCACCGCTCTACGTCGTCCACGTCACCTGCCGTGAGGCGGTCGAGCCGATCGCCCGGGCGCGCGAGGCCGGCTGGGACGTCTGGGGCGAGACCTGCACGCAGTACTTCTTCAACTCGCTCGACGACATCGCCAAGCCGAACTTCGAGGGGGCGAAGTACGTCTATTCGCCGCCGGTCCGCGACAAGTCGAACTGGGACGTCCTCTGGAACGCCGTCCGCACCGACGCGCTCTCGGCGATCTCGACCGACCACTGCGCCTTCACGTGGGACGGTCAGAAGACGCTGGGCAGGGACGACTTCTCGAAGATCCCGAACGGCGGCCCCGGCCTCGAGGACCGGCTGAAGATGATCCACGAGTTCGGCGTCCGCGCCGGCCGGATCTCGCTCAACCGGATGGTCGAGCTGCTCGCGACGAATCCGGCGAAGCTGTTCGGCCTCTACCCGCGCAAGGGGACGATCGCCGTCGGCTCCGACGCCGACATCGTCGTCTTCGACCCCGAGCGGACGGAGACGATCAGCGCCGCGACGAACCACTCGAAGACCGACTACAACCTCTACGAGGGGACCGAGGTGACCGGCGTGCCGGAGCTCGTCCTCCTGCGAGGCCAGGTGCTGGTCGAGAACGGCGAGCTAGTCGCCCAGCCGGGCGTCGGCCAGTTCGTCGCGCGGGCGAAGTTCGGCGAAGAGCTGAAGCCGCAGCCCGCCGTCGCCTGAGCTGCGCTTGAACGACCCGCGGCGGCTTCTTAGACTCGCGCCGTCCTTCGACCGAGAGGAGAAGCTTTGAGCACAGGCGGGCCCGAGCGGCCTCACTCCCGCGAGGAGATTGCTCACGACGTCGAGGAGCTGCGCGAAGACCTTGCCTTCGAGCGCTCGGTTCTCGACGAATCCGTCAAGCACGACTACTCGACGAGCGACACCGGCATCGTCCCGCTCGACCGGCGGCGGCCGATGTGGCACTTCATGGGCCTCTGGACGACGTTCGTCGCCGGGTTCTCGTACATGTTCCTCGGCTTCGAGCTCCACGACGGCGGCCACAGCCTCGGCGGCACGATCGGCATCACGCTGCTCGGCTACCTGCTCTACGTCGTCTACGCGATGGTCGGCTCGTTCCTCGGCTCGCGCACCGGCCAGACCCATGCGCTGCTGACGCGGTCGATCTTCGGCCTCGTCGGCTCGTGGATCGTCTCCGCCTTCATCCTGATCGCGCCGCTCGGCTGGGTCGCGTTCCAGGCGAACCTGATGATCACGCTCTGGGACGGCTTCTACGGCTGGGACCACATCTTCACGCTGACGCTTCTCTTCGCCGGGCTGATGATCTTCAACAACCTGCTCGGCTTCACCGGGATCAGCGTCTTCGCGCGCTACCTCGTGACGCCCCTGCTGGTCCTCTGGGGCCTGTACATGGTCCTGAAGGCCGTGATCGACCGCGGCGGCGATCTCGGCGGCACGCCTGCGACAAGCGCGGCACTCCCGTTCTGGGTCGCGGTCACGGCGGTGATCGGCTTCGCGATGTGGGGCAACGAGCCGGACTTCTGGCGCTTCGGCAAGCCGCGCTTCTTCTGGCCGCTGTCGACCTACCTGTTCGCCTGCTTCTGGTTCGTCCTCTTCGTCGCCGCCGGCTGGATCATGGAGGAGCTCGCGAAGTCCACCGACCCGGCCGCGGTCTTCCGTTACACGGTCCACTACTCGCTGTTCGGCGCTTTCTGGCTCGCGTGGATCATCGCCACCGTCAGCCAGGTCGCGATCAACGACGGCAACTACTACGAGTCGGTCAACGCCGGCCAGAACCTGGTCGGCGGCTGGAAGGCGTGGCCGCGCTGGCTGACCTGCCTGATCGTCGCCGGCGGCGGCGTGATCGCGGCCGACCTCGTCAACTTCCACTTCATCAACGGCTGGTTCAAGGTCGCGACCTTCCTGGCGATCACGGTGCCGTGCGCGACGGTGATCATGGCGGTCGACCACTTCCTGCTGCCGCGCCTCTTCCGCATCTCGCGGCCGCTGACGCGGGTGCCGGCCTGGGAGGAGACGGGCCTGATCAACTGGCCCGCGGTCCTCGCGCTGCTCGCCGCCGTCTTCTTCGGCGTCACGGGCACGGCGAACTGGCCGCACGGCTGGATCTACTCGACCCCGCAGAACAGCTGGGGGCCGGTGCCGTTCTGGTCGTGGCTGATCGCCGGCGTCCTCTACGTCGTCCTCGTCGCGCTCGCGCGCGCGGTCGGGCCGGTGCGGAGCATGCTCGGCTTCCCGCGGCACGTGAAGGACGAGGAGATCCCGACCGGCGCCGTCACCGACGTCGCCAGCGTGGCGGGCGCCTGAGCCTCCTCCTGGAGAACGGCCTCGTCGACGTCGGCGGCGGCGATTTCCGCCGCGCCGACGTCGCCGTCTCCGACGACGGCCGGATCGCCGACGGCGCGCCCGAGGGCGCGGAGCGGATCGACTGCTCCCGCTTCGCGGTCGTGCCCGGGATGGTCAACGCGCACAATCACTCGAACGAGAACTGGTTCCGCGGCATGTGGGACAACCTGCCGCTCGAGCCCTGGATGCTGTTCTCGTACCCGGCGCTCGCGGCGCCGGCGCAGACGCCGGACGAGATCTACGTCCGCACGCAGCTCGGCGCGATCGAGCAGCTTCTCTCGGGCGCGACCTGCGTCGTCGACTTCCTCTACGAGCTCGACGGCTTCACGGACGAGTCGCTCGACGCGGTCGTGCGCGCGTACCGCGACGTCGGCCTGCGGGCGCTGATCGCGCTCGGAATCGGCGACCGCGCGTACCACGAGACGGTCGTCCTCGACGAGGAGCTCGTCGCGCGCGAGCTGATCGAGCGGCTCGAGCGCGACAAGCCGCCGAGCTGGGACGAGTGGGAGCGGTTCGTCCGCGGCGCCGTCGAGAAGTACCACCGTCCCGACGAGGGGATCTCCATCTGTCCGGCGCCGAGCGGTCCGCAGCGGTGCACCGACGAGCTGCTCGTCGGCTGCGCCGACCTCGCCGAGGAGCTCGACCTCCCGATCCACATTCACGTGCTCGAGACGCGGATGCAGGCCGTCTCCGGTCGGCGGCTCTACGGAAAGACGCTCGTCGAGCACATGGACGCGATCGGCTTCCTCGGCCCGCGCGTCTGCTTCGCCCACGGGATCTGGCTGACGCCGAGCGACCTCGAGCTCGTCCGCGACCGGGACGTCTCGATCGCGCACAACCCGGTCTCGAACATGAAGCTCGGCAGCGGGATCGCGGCCGTGCCGCGGCTCGTCGAGCTCGGCGTCAACGTCGCGCTCGGCACCGACGGCATGTCCTCGAACGACGGGCTCGACATGTACGCGTCGCTGAAGCAGGCCGCGCTGCTGCACAAGCTCTGGGGCGTCGACTACGAGCAGTGGGCCGGCGCGGCCGAGGCGTGGCAGCTGGCGACCGTCGGCGGCGCGCGCGTGGCAGGCGACGCCGACGGTCTCGGCCTGATCGCGCCGGGCGGGCGCGCCGACCTCGTGCTGCTCGACCTCGAGAGCCACGTCTTCACGCCTCTCAACGATCCACTGCGGCAGATCGCGCTCGGCTCGACGACGCTCGCCGTCGACTCGGTGCTGGTCGGCGGCGACTGGAAGGTTCGCGGCGGCGAGGTCGTCTCCGTCGACCAGGACGCGGTGCTCGCCCAGGCCCGCGAGCTCGGGCGCGAGATCGTCGGCCGCTTCGACGAGGCGTTCGAGCTCGGGCGGCAGCTGCTCGCGCCGCTGAAGGCGGGCTGGCTCGAGGCGCTCGCGACCAACGTCGGCGTCGAGCGGAAGCTCTCGCTCTAACCCGTTCTCAGCGAGTCGAGCAGCGACAGGCCGACGAGGGAGCGCGCCGGCTCCGAGCCCGGGAAGCGAACGTCGAAGACGCGGTCGAGCGCGGTCACCTCGAGCAGCTTGCGCACCGGGCCGTCCTCGAGCACGAGCATGACGCTGCCGCCGCGCTCGTCGAGCTTCTTCGCGAACCGGACGAGGAGGCCGAGCCCGGTCGAGTCGACGAAGGTGACGCCGGTGAGGTCGATCAGCGCGCGCGTGACCTCTACCGGAACGAGCGCCAGCTCCTGCTGAAGCTCCGGGCAGGTGAAGAGGTCGAGCTCGCCCTGCATCGTGACCGTGACGGCGTGACCGCCGACCTTCATCGTCGAGACGCGGAAATCCATGTACGTGGTCACGAACGGACGAGGCTAGCGCCGCCTTCGTCGGCCGCCCGACCGCGTTCGGACTTCGTTTGCCTACAAACCCTCCGGCCCGCTAGCCGACGAAGTGGACGTGCTTCGTGTGCTTCACGGCCTTGACGGCGCAGACGCGGATCGCGCCTCTCAGCGTCTCGTTCGGAGTCTGCGTGCCGTGTTCGAAGAAGACATGGACGAGCAGGCGATGCAAACCGGGCGCGAGGCGCAGGCGCGCCGTCGCCCGGCGCTGGAGCGGCTGCATCGCCAGCCTGCTTCTGACACGGCCGTTGACGAGCACGTGGATCAGCGCGATGCGGGTGCCGTGGAAGCGCAGGCTCTGCAACTGTCCGCGCACGCACCCCTTCGGGAACGCCACGCCTCCGAGCCCCGAGTCGCCGCTGTCCGGCGGCGTCGGCCCCGGCGGGATGACGACGTCGGGCGGCTCCGGCGGCTGCGGCTCCCCCGGAGTCGGCGGGCAGCTGAGCTCGGTCTCGATCGTGACGACGTCGGTGACCGTCGACCCACCCTCCGAGCCGCTCACCGTCGCCGTGTTTCGCGCCAGGCCGGCCGCGCAGGTCGCCGACGCGGTCGTCGCGTGCGAGCAGGTGTACGTCCAGGTGTCGCCTGGGTCGAGCGTGTCCGGCGTGTCGTCGCTCCCGGACGCGTCCGCCTTGCCCGTCAGCTGCGGCGGCGAGTCGCAGTTCGGATCGGTCACCTGGACGCCGGTCGCGGGGAACGCGACCTGGCCCGGGTTGGTCACGAAGATCGTGTAGTGCAGCGTGTCGCCGGCGACGGCCGAGGCCGGGCCGGTCTTGTCGATCGCGATCGCGGGCACGCCCGGACGGATGTTGCGGAAGGTGCAGACGGCGCTCTGCCCGGCCTGGAGCACGACGGTGTCGACGGTTCCGGTCTTGACGACGCGCCGCCGCGTCCCGAGCTTGCACTCGACCGTCGAGGTGTAGGCGAGCGGGTCGGTGGGCGGAACCGCGGTCTCGGAGACGACGTAGCTGCCCGGTTTCACCAGCCGCGTGCTGCTCGAGCCGTCGGCGGCCGAGGGCACCCAGACGTCCCCGTTCACGGCCAGGTCGAACCGCCCGAGGTCGGTCGTCGGCTCGAGCTGCTTGACGACCGTGAGCTGCGCGGCCCGGTAGTTGCCGAAGTCCCTGTTCCGCGCGTCGGGCGTCGTGGCGACGTCGATCGGGCCCCAGCCGCACGGGAACAGGCCGCCCGGCGCGGAGCCCGTTCCGCCGGAGGTGCCGTCGTTCGGGAACGAGCACGTCACCTCCGCGGTCTTCGCGCGGCGGCGCGCCTTCCGCGTCAGCAGCGTCTCTCGGAGCGTGTACGTCCCGTCGGGCGGCCGGATGTCGTTGAGCACGTACTGGCCCTGGTCGTCCGTGACCGTGAACGGCTCGTTGGCGTCCTGGACGCCGTTGTCGTTGTAGTCCGCCCAGATCACCCACCGGGGCAGGCCGGGCTCCCCCGCGTCGCGGGCGCCGTTCCCGTTCAGGTCGTGGAACTTCGTCCCGGAGGCCGAGCACGAGCGGACGGCAGCCGGGTGGGGAGCGACGTAGTCCTGCATCTCCGACTGCTCCTCTTCCGAGGAGCGCGAGTGCATCCAGATCGAGCCGAACGAGAAGCACGGGCTGCCGGCGCCCCCGAAGATCCGGGTCAAGTTCAGCGCGGCCTCGCCGAAATGCTCGCTGTCGATCGTCCCCTGGAGGTAGCCCGGCAGGTGGGACGCGATCGGCGCGAGGTTGAACGCGCCCTGGACGTCGTCCGGCGTCAGCGTCAGCTCCGGCCCGAGATGGCCCGTGGTCGCGCACCCCGTCGCCGCGTCGGCCGAATCGGTGACCCAGCGCTGGAGCAGCACCTCGACCCCGTTCCCGTGCGCGATGTAGGTGACGAGGAGATCTCCGGTCCGCCGGCAGGGAATGTCGGCGTTCCCGTTGTTCCAGAGGCGGCCGTCGTGGTTGAGCTCGAACGTGAGGTACGTCGTCCCGTCCGCGTCCTGCCGCGTGAACCCGAGGTAGAGGAACACCTCGCCTCCACTGACCTCGGTCGAAGACCAGGCATCGAGGATGTTCGACTTCCCGGGATTGACGCCGCCGTTCTCCGTCGTGAAGTCCCAGCTGCCCGGCTGGTCCTCCTTGCTGCCGCCCTTGAAGGCGGTGTCCTGCGCGTTCGGGTCCGGGTTGTGCACGACCTGTCCGGCCGCCTGGAACGACTGCCAGTCGGCGAGCGGCGCCGCGTCGTCCTGATTGCCGTCGGCCCCCTGGAACGAGCTCCCGGGAAGCGCGGCGTCCGCCGGCGGCGGCAAGACGAGCGCCGACGCCGGCGTACCGCCGAGCGCGAGCGTGATCAGGAGCGCGAGAGTCCCCAGCCCGAGGGCGCGCCGCAGAAGCGCGAGCCTCGTGGGGAAAGGCACAAGGCGACCGTACGCCGCTTCCCCCGCTTGCGCAAGGGGAGCGTGCCGGTTTTACGTCCTAGCGCGTCTGCGGGAAACCGAGGTCGACCTTGGAGGTCGCAGGGTCGGGCCAGCGGGAGGTCACGACCTTGCCTCGCGTGTAGAACTGGATTCCCTCGGGCCCGTAGATGTGCAGGTCGCCGAAGAGCGAGCTCTTCCAGCCGCCGAAGCTGTAGTACGCGACCGGAACCGGGATCGGGACGTTGACGCCGACCATGCCGACGTTGACGTCGAACTGGAACTGCCTGGCCGCGCCGCCGTCGCGCGTGAAGATCGCGACGCCGTTCCCGTACGGGTTCTCGTTCACGAGCCGGACGGCCTCGTCGTAGGTGTCGACGCGCGTGACGCCGAGCACCGGGCCGAAGATCTCGTCCTTGTAGACGTCCATGCTCGGCTCGACGTCGTCGAGCAGGGTCACGCCGAGGTAGAAGCCGTCGCCGTCGGGAGCGGTCTCGCGGCCGTCCGTGACGACCTTCGCGCCTTCCTCGGATCCCTTCTCGATGTACGAGGCGACCTTGTCGCGATGCTCGCGCGTCACGAGTGGGCCCATCTCGGAGTCCGGGCTCATCCCGTCGCCGACCTTCACCTTCGGCAGCCGTTCCTTGATCGCGCCGACCAGCTCGTCGCCGGCGCCGCCGACCGCGACGAGCATCGAGACCGCCATGCAGCGCTCGCCAGCGGAGCCGTAGCCGGCCGAGACGGCCGCGTCGGCGGCCATGTCGATGTCGGCGTCCGGGAGCACGATCATGTGGTTCTTCGCCCCGCCGAGCGCCTGCACGCGCTTGCCGTTCTTCGTCCCGGTCTCGTAGACGTACTTCGCGATCGGCGTCGAGCCGACGAACGAGACGGCGGCGATCTCCGGATGCTCGAGGATCGCGTCGACCGCAACCTTGTCGCCGTGGACGACGTTGAAGACGCCGTCCGGCAGGCCGGCCTCCTTCAGCAGCTCCGCCGTGTAGACCGAAGCAGACGGGTCCTTCTCGGACGGCTTCAGGACGAACGTGTTCCCGCAGGCGATCGCCGGCGCCCACATCCACATGGGCACCATCGCCGGGAAGTTGAACGGGGTGATCCCGCCGACGACGCCGAGCGGCTGGCGAATCGAGTAGACGTCGATCCCGGTCGAGGCCTGCTCGGAGAAACCGCCCTTCAGAAGCTCGGGGATCCCGCAGCAGTACTCGATCACCTCGAGCCCGCGCGCGACCTCGCCCATCGCGTCCGAGAGCACCTTGCCGTGCTCGGCGGTGAGCAGCTTGGCGATGTCCTCGCGGTGCTCGTCGACGAGCTTGCGGATGCGGAAGTAGATGTCGGTGCGCCTCGAGAGCGAGATCGCGCGCCAGCTCTCGAAGGCCTGCTTCGCGGCCTGGACGGCGCGGTCGATCTCCTCGACGGAGGCGAAGTCGACCTCGCCCGTCTGGACGCCCTGCGCGGGGTTGTAGACGGGGCCGCGCCGGCCGGACTCGCCGGGCAGGGACTGCCCGCCGATCCAGTGGCTGATGCGCTTGACGTCGGTCCCGGCCCGGCCGGGAGCTTCGGCGACTTCGGTCACAGGGCCAGCCTAGCGCTGCGCGAGTAGGATCGTCGCATGGCAGTGGAGCAGGGCCTCGACGCGAAGCGGATCCAGGAGCTCGACAAGGCGCACGTGCTCCACTCGTGGTCTGTGCAGAACCAGCTCCAGTCGCTGCCGGTCGCCGGCGGCGAGGGGCGCTACTTCTGGGACTACGACGGCAAGCGGTACCTCGACTTCGCCTCCCAGCTCGTCAACGTCTCGCTGGGCTACCAGCACCCGAAGGTCGTCGCCGCGATCAAGGAGCAGGCCGACAAGCTGACGACGATCGGGCCGCCGATGGCGCACGAGACGCGCTCCGAGCTCGCGCGGCTGCTCGCCGAGGTGACGCCGGGTGACCTGACGATGTCGTTCTTCACGAACGGCGGCGCCGAGGCGAACGAGAACGCGATCAAGCTTGCGCGCTGGTACACGGGACGGCACAAGATCGTCGCGCGCTACCGGAGCTACCACGGCGCGACCGGCGGCGCGATGACGCTCACCGGCGACCCGCGCCGCTGGCCGGCCGAGCCCGGCATCCCCGGCGTCGTCCGCATGCTCGACCCCTACACGTACCGCTGCCCGGCCGGCCACCCCGACCCCTGCCC
>JBPYFE010000058.1:0-24649 GCA_051986525.1 Gaiellaceae bacterium | reverse complement strand
ACTCCACCTCGGTGGACACCCAGGAGCATCCGCAGCTGATGCTCAACCACCGTGCCTGGATCTCGGTCGGCCACGACGAGTACTGGTCGGGCCAGATGTACGACGCCGCGGCCGCGGCCCGCGACGCCGGGATCAACCTCGGCTTCTTCGGCGGCAACGACGTCTACTGGCAGGTGCGCTACGAACCGGATAGCAACGGCACGCCCGACCGCACGATGGTCGGCTACAAGAACACGCCGAACAACACCTACTCGACCGTCGACCCGGTCGCCCTGACGAACCCGAGCCAGGCCAGCGTTCGCTTCCAGGATCCGCCAGTCAGCAGGCCGGGCCAGCTCCTGACCGGCCTCAGCTTCGCCGGCGGCACGGGGCGCTCGAACAAGAACACGCCCTACAACGTGATCAACGGCGACAACTGGGTCTACGACGGCTCCGGCCTCACCGACGGCTCGAGCGTCCCGGGGATCGACGGCTACGAGTCCGACGGCTTCAGCTGCAACTTCCCGCTGCCGGCGAACCAGGGGTACTCGCTGCTCTCGAGCTCGTCTCTGCAGGACGAGCAGAGCTACTGGGTGCCGACGAACTCGTCGATCTACCAGGCCCCGAGCGGCGCGTGGGTCTTCGACGCGGGCTCGATGTCCTGGAGCTGGGCGCTCGACCGTTCGACGGCCGCGCCCGACCAGGGCCTGCCGAACGGCTGGGTCAACGCCGGGATCCAGCAGGCGACGAAGAACGTGCTCGACGCCTTCGTCGGCGCGAAGCCCGTCCCGTCGATGACCTCACACCTGCCGAACTGCAACACGCACGACGTGCTCTCGTTCGAGAGCGGCCAGCTGCTCTCGGGCCCGCCGCCGGCGACGCAGGACGCGTCCGACCGCGTGCTGGGGACGGTCTCGCTCGAGACGGCGAACCCGATCAAGGGCTCGTACTCGATGCGGATCCCGAACGTCGGCAACTCCTACGTCGACAAGCGCTTCCAGGGCGCGACCGACGCGAGCGCCACCTTCTACCTCCGCCTGAACGCGCTCCCGAGCACTGACGCGCGTATCGCGCTCTTCTCGAGCCAGCTACAGAATCAGGGCAACCTGCTGATCCGCTCGACCGGCCAGCTCTGCGTGCGCAACAACAACGCGTGGATCAACGGCGTCCCGGGCAACTCGTGCACGACCGCGCCGCTCAGCGTCGGGACGACGTATCGCCTCAAGCTGCACCAGGTGCTCGGCACCGGCGGCGACAGCGTTCTCGAGGGCTACCTCGCGACCGGCGACAATCCCTTCGGCGCGCCGTTCCTGCGCTCGGCGACGCAGGACCTGATCCTCGGCGCCGACAAGCTCAGCATCGGCACGACGACGCTGACGCCCCTCGACGCGGTCTTCGACGACATCACGATCGACGGCCAGGTAGTCGGCCGGCCGGCGGCGCCTTCCGGCCTCGCGGCCAACGCGCCGATCTCGTCGACCGAGGCCGACCTGAGCTGGACCGACAACGCGACGAACGAGACGTCGTACGTCGTCGAGCGCAGCGCCGACAGCTCGTTCTCGACGGTGACGAGCGTCAAGCTCCCGGCCAGCACGACGAGCTACGCGGACACGGCCGTCGGCACCTCGACGACCTACTGGTACCGCGTCAAGGCGATCAACTCGGGCGGCTCGTCCGACTACAGCGCGCCGGTCAGCGTGACGACGCGCCCGCCGCCGCCGGCGGCGCCGACCAACCTCGTCGCGACGGTCCTCTCGCCGACTTCGACCCGGCTCGACTGGACCGACAACGCGGGCGACGAGACCGGGTTCGTCGTCGAGCGCTCGCCCGATCCGCTCTTCGTCTCGCCGACGGTGATCAACCTGGCGTCGAACTCGACGACCTACACGGACTCCGGCCTCGCCGACGGCGCCTACTACTACCGCGTCAAGGCGGTCAACGTCGGCACCTCGGGCTCCGCGTACACGAACGTCGTCCACGGGCCGCGGCTCAAGAACGTCACCTTCGAGGACGGGACGCCGAGCCTCGTCAACTCGACCACCGGCGTCGACAAGAACACGAACAACGCCGTCCTGCAGGAGACCGCGAGCCCGATCAAGGGCGCCTACTCCGCCCGCGTCCCCAACGTGGCCAACGTCTACCTGACGCAGAACCTCGCGAACGTCGACGACCTCTACGTCTCGTTCTACCTGCGGCTCCGCACCGTGCCGACGACGGACGACCGGATCGCGCAGATCGTCGACTCCGGCACGACGGTCGCGAACGTCTGGATCCGCGGCAACGGGACGCTGTGCCTGAAGTACGGGAACTTCTGGAGCGGCGGCTCGGTCGGCACCGGCTGCACGCCGACGTCGCAGCCGCTCGTCGCCGGCCAGACGTACCGGATCGGCATCCACCAGAAGCGCGGGGACGGCGCGAGCGCGGCAGTCGTCCAGGGCTGGCTCGCGCTCGGCGACGCGGCCTTCGCGACGCCGTTCACGTCCAGCTCCGTGCCGGCGTCGGCGGGGACGAGCGGCGGCTACTGGACGTCGCAGGCGACGCAGTTCCTGATCGGCGCGACCTTGAACGCCGTCGCGCTCGATGCTGTGTTCGACGACATCAAGCTCGACTCGACCTACTTGCCCGGCGCCAGTCCCTGACGCACCCTTGAAGCAATGACCGCACTCGCCGCGCGCCAAGCCGTCGCCCGCAGCGGGCCGACGAAGATCTGGGTCCTCGCGGGCCTGAGCGCGGCGTTCGTAGGGGTGTTCGTGGCGAACTTCCCCAGCAAGGGGATCCTCGCGATCGCCTTCCTCGCCGTCGCGATCGCGATGTTCGTCCGTCCGGACGTGACGACGATGGTCGTGATCTTCCTGATCACGATCAACGCGCCGAGCGTGCTCGTGAACAAGTACGGCGTCCCGCAGACGGCGGCGGCGATCGTCCCCGTCCTGCTCTTCATCCCGCTCGCGGCGGTGCTGCTACGGCGTCAGCAGGTCGTCGTCACCGGCGTCCTTGGGCTGCTGCTCCTCTTCTTCCTGCTCGACCTGATCGGCACCTCGATCTCACCGGACACGAGCATCTCGCTCAAGCGCGTGCAGACGTTCGTGCTCGAGGGGCTGATCAGCTACTTCCTGGTCACGAACGTCGTCCGCACGCGGGCCGAGATCAACCGGGCGACCTGGGTCGTCCTCTCCGGCCTCGGCTTCCTCGGCGGCCTGACGCTGATCCAGTCGCTCTCGCACCATTACTACGGCACCTTCTTCGGGTTCGCGCACACCTCGGACGACTTCTTCTACGGCCAGGTGCCGACGCCGCGGTTCCAGGGGCCGATCGGCGACCCGAACTACTTCGCGCAGATCCTCGTCATCGCCGTGCCGCTCGGCCTCGCGCTGGCGGCGACGAGCACCACCTTCCGGAAGCGCGCCGCGGCGCTGATGCTGACCGGCTTCTGCATGGCGGGGATGATCCTCACCTACTCGCGCGGCGCCGTCGTCGCGCTCGCGTTCGTGGTCATCGGGATGGTCGCGTTCCGCGTCGTCCGCGCCCGCTATCTCCTACTGGCGGTGCTCGTCGTGACGATCACCATCCTTTCGATCCCGAGCTACCGGGCTCGGGTCGCCTCGCTGGGGGCCGTCCAGGGCGCCAGTGCCCAGCAGGGCAGCTCGGCCGCGTCCTCCGACCAGTCCGTGCGCGAGCGGGCGACGGAGCTGCGCGCCGCGATCCTCGCCTTCTCCGACCACCCGGTGCTCGGCGTCGGGCCGAGCGCGTTCCCGCTCGTCTACCAGCACTACGCGCTCCTGACGGGGGGCGAGGTTCACAACAAGATCAAGTACGGCCCGCAGAAGGGGACCGTCCCGGAGCGACAGGCGCACGACCTCTTCCTCTCGGTCGCAACCGACGGCGGCGCGGTCGCGCTGGCCCTGTTCCTCGGGATCGTCTTCGTCGCCTGGAGGGGGCTCGTTCGTGCGAGGCGCGTTGCGCGCGCCGCAGGCGACGTCGCGGGCGCCGCGCTCGCGAGCGGCTACATCGTGGCGACGATCGGCTACCTGACGGCCGGGCTCTTCCTCTCGCTCGCCTACGAGCGCTACTGGTGGCTTCTGATCGCGCTCGCGACCGTCGCCGGGCGGGCGATCGCAGGCGTCGGCCAGCCTGCGCCGGCGGCCGCGGCCGTCCCGGCGCAGCCGGCCGCCCCCGAGCCGGAGAAGCCCGCCCGCGCGCCGAGGCCGGCGGCGATCCCGCCGGTGTTCCCTGCCCGCGCCGAGCTCGTCCAGCAGCTGTTGGGTCTCAAGGGAATGACGGTCGAGGACCTCGCGCGCAAGCTCGAGGTGTCGCCTGAGGACGCCGAAGCGGTGGTCGCAGGCCGGGTCGACATCGCCGGCCGGGAGGCCGTCGACCACGCCCTCGCGCTCGGCGACGAGACGCGCCAGCGGCCTTTCTACGCGCTCGCGATCGTCGAGGGGCCGAAGGTCGAGCTGCTGGCGGCGGGCGGAACCCAACCGCTGTTCGCCGATGCAGGGAACGCCGACCACGTCGCCGCGCGCGTGAAGCGCGTCGCCGGCGACGTCGTCGTGCTGCCGGTCACCGCCGCATACGCATGGGGGCATTTCGTCGCGGCCCAGCACGCGGCAGGCGTCGAGGTCGAGCCGAAGAACCTGTTCCTCGCCGACCAGGCCGAGATCGACGTCGAGAAGGACGAGATCCTGCACGAGCTCGGCGAGGCGATCGCCGCGACGCTGCGACTCCGGGAGGAATCCAGAGCGCTCGTCTAGCCGGAGCGCGCCAGCCAGTCCTCGAAGAAGGACGCGATCCGGTCGAGCTGCGCCTCCGTCGTCTCCTGCGCGGCGCTCTCGAGCCCTTCGTCGACGAGTCGGGCCCTGAGCTCGTCGTCGGCGAGCTGCGCGACGGCGGCAGCGACGGCGTCGGCGTCCGTCGGCGGGACGAGCAGGCCGCCTCCGCGCCGTCTGACGTACGGACCGACGCCTCCGACCTCGGTCGCGACGAAGGGAAGCCCCGCCGCCTGCGCCTCGAAGAGCACCTGCGGAAAGCCCTCGGTCAGCGCCACGTGCACGAACGCGTCGTGCGCGCGGTAGAGCGAGCGCAGCGGCTCACCCTGCGCGACGTAGCCGACGAGCTCGGCCACGTCGCCGAGCCCTCGTGCGCGCACCTGCTCGGCGAGCTCGTCCGCGAGCGGGCCTTCGCCGGCGATGGTCAAGGTCCACTCGCGCCCGCCGGCCCGGAGCTGCTCGAGCGCGTCGAGCAGGAGCAGCGGGTTCTTCTCCGGGTCGAGGCGGCCGACGCTGAGCAGCTTGACCGGGCCGTCCCAGCTGCGCGCATGCGCCTCGTCGCGCCCGATCACGTCGTCGCGGGAGACGAGCGAGAACCCGGTCGAGAGCACCGGCGCCGCGCCGTGCTCGTAGTGCGAGGCGAGCTCGTCGCCGACCGCGACGGTCGGCGCAGAGCGGGCGAGCGCGCGGAACGTCCGGTCGAGCCCCCAGGCGGCGCCGACCGACCACGCCCATGCCTTGCTCGGCAGGCGGGCCGCGATGTAGCGAGGGTAGTCCTGGCGGACGCCGAGGAAGAGCGGCAGCCCGCGGCGCCGCGCCGTCAGCGCGAGCGCGACCGCCATCGGGTGCGGCCCGAAGATCCAGGCCGCGTCGAGCCGTTCCGCCTCGTCGGCGAAGATCCTGGTCGTCTCCCGGCCGGCGCGGAGCTGGGCGCCGACGGACGTGATCCGCGGGTAGTGGGGGAGGGGGACGAAGCGAATCCCGGCCTCCGGCAGCGCGTAGTGGCTCGTCCCGCGCTCCGGCTCGAGCCGACCGAAGAGGACGAGCTCCTCCACGCGCGGAGGGAGGGCCGTGACGAAGCGGATGAAGGCCTGGTGCGTCCAGAGGCGCTCGCCGTCCGAGCGGTAGCGCGAGTCGGAGAAGACGGCGAGCCGCACGTCAGGGGGTGCGGCCCCGGAGCTTGGCCCAGATCAGGGGGACCTCGGCGAAGCGGGGCACGAGATCGCTCGGCTTCGCGTGCAGCGAGCGGACGAAGATCAGCGCAGCCACGCCGCCGCCGGCGAGGTAGGCGACCGTCGTCGCGATCGCGGCGCCCATCCCGGCGAGCGAGGGGATCAGCGCGATGTCGAGCGAGAGCATGACCACGAAGGCGACCGCGATCCCGCCGGCGCCGCGGATCGGCAGCCGCTGCGCCGTGAGCGCGTTCGGGAACAGGTCGATCGCGGCAACGCCGGCCGCGCCGAGAGCGAGCACGCGGAGCTGGTTCGTCGAGCCGGCGAACGCCTGGCCGAAGACGACGGTGCAGAGGAAGGGCGCGAGCACGATCAGCCCGATCGCGGCGAGCGAGGAGAGCAGGACTGCGATCCGGAAGACGCGCGAGGCCCGCCGGCCCGCCTCCTCCGGGTCGGCGCGGACGAGATCGGGCCGCTGGACGAGGGTCAGGACGCCGGGCAGGTAGAACAGGAGCTCCGCCCAGGCGACCGCGACGCTGTAGAGCCCGAGCTCGCGCGAGCCGGAGATCGCGCCGACGAGCCATTGGTCGGCGCGGTAGTTCGTGACCCCCATCAAGCGGCCGGGATGCGTCTTCAACCCGAACCCGAGCGCCCGCTTGGCGAGACCGAGGTCTGCGCGGCCGAAGCCGCTCCGGCGCCCGGCGGCGACGACCATGATCAGGATCCCGAGCCACTGGCCGCAGATCCAGGCGACGAACGCCGTCGTGACCGTGATCCAGCCGCCGATCGCGAGGATCGCGTTCGCGGTCGCGGTCAGCAGCGGCCCGCTCAGCCAGGCGAGGTTCGTGACGCCGAAGGCGTACTCGGCCTGGAGGAGGTACTGGAAGAACGTCTTCGCGACCACGACCGGCACGGTGGCGAGCGAGGCCGCGAGCAGCGTCCGCGAGACGGGCCCACCCACGCTCGGGAAGATCGCGACCAGCACCTCGACGACGAACGCCGCGAGGATGCCGCAGCCGAGCGCCAGCAGGATCGAGTTCGTCGCCAGCCGCGAGCGGAGCCTCGGCTCCGAGCCGGCGAGGTTCGCGTTCGCCTCCTGCACGCTGAAGCCGGCGACCCAGCCCGTGATCGTCGCGACGGTGATCAGGAACGCCACCTGGCCGCGGGCCTGCGGGCCCAGCACGCGGGCGACGATGAGGACGTTCGCGAGCGACAGGACCGAGGTCGCGATGTTGGTGCCGTACGTCAGCAGTGCGTTCGAGAGCATCGAACGCCGCCGATCCGGTGGCGTCTGCGCGGCCGCTGCGGTGGCGTCGTCGCTCACCGGTCGCGGCGAGCGGTCGTCAGAGAACGGTCAGAGGTGCGCAGCTCGACCCGCTCGTGTGCCCGGCCGGGTCGAAGGACTGAACGCAGAAGGTGTAGACGCCGGCGTGGCGCGCGCGCCACAACACGGAGGTCTGCTGCTGGCCTAGCGGGACGTGGAACGTGCGCCGCACGCGGCCGACGACGTGGCCGAGCGAGCTGACCGTCACGATCTCCCGGGTCGCGTCGCCGCGGTCGAAGGTCGAGTAGCGCAGACGGACGCGAGTCCCAGCGTTGCCGGTGCTCGGGAGGGCCTGCGCGGTCGGGTTGGTGTTGACGACGAGCTTGAATGCGCTGAGTGGGATCGGGTTCGGCGTCTTGGCGCTGACGAGCCCGTGCCAGTGCGCCGTGTCCTCGTACTCCATCATTATCTTCGGTCGGCCACTGTTGTCGATCACGTACATCCCGTAGCGCTGGAGCGCTCGGGCGATCGTGAAGCAGGCGTTGCGGCAGCCCCAGGAGCGGATTCGCGCCGCGCTGATCGTCGGGTCGAGCTGCAGCCGTCCGCCTTCGGGGATGTCGCCGCTCCCGCCGCCGCCGTCCGACTTCGTCGCCGGGTACGTGTGCTCCCCGGACGGGTTCGGATAGGCGAAGGCGATCGCGTGGTCGATCCGGCCGCGCTTGATCTCGCACGGCCGCACGAGGCCGGTCAGGTACGGCACGCCGGCGCCGCGCGAGACGAACCGGTGCGGCGGGACGCCGCTCCAGCGGACGTTGTAGTGGTAGCCGTTGGTCGCGTGGTACGACCCGCCCGACCCGTCGAACTGCCAGAAGCCCCACTCGTCCCCGGAAGCGCGATCGATCATGATGATCTGGCCGTCGCTGCCCTCCGCAGCGTGCGCGCCGTTGGGGATCGGCAGGTGCACGGTCGTGGAGTCGGCGTTCCTGATCCCGATGCCGCGGCGGGTGACGAACGAGAACGAGCCGTCGATTCGAACCGAGGCCGAGGGCGTGCCCTTGCCCACGTAGTAGACGGGGTACGTGTACTGCGTCGGGTCCGACGAGAGCTTGCCGCCCTGAATCCGCCCGACGCGGCTCGCCGAGTCCGGCGCGTAGGCGCCGTTGACGATCGGCGTGTTCCACGGGCTCCAGCGCGCGTACGGCGACGAGCAACCCCGGCCCGCCGCGGCGCGGCCGCTCGAGCCGCGCTGGGCGAGCGCGGACGCCGAGACGACGGCCACGGCCGCACCGACCACCGCGAGGGCAGCCGCCATCGTTCGCCGCTTTCGACCAGTTTTCACCACGACCCGGCCCTGGAGAGTAGCGAGGTTGGGAGGTCGACGCTTGGACGGGCCGCCCTACAATGAGGAAATGGCGTCCCGCGGCGGCACCGGCGCACGCTCGTCGCGCATTCTCCTCGGCGCTGTCGGCCTCGTGACGTACACGTTCGTGGGCTATCCGGCGCTGATGGCGATCCTCGCGCGCGTGCGCCCACGGCCGGTCTCCTCGGATCCGGGCGTCGAGCCGAAGGTCAGCATCGTCGTCGCCGCCTACAACGAGGAGGACGTGATCGTCCAGCGGCTCGAGAACCTCCGCTCGTGCAACTACCCGTCCGACCACGTCGAGCTGATCGTCGCCGCCGACGGGTCGGACGACCGGACCGCCGAGCGCGCGAAGTCCGTGCCCGGCACGACCGTCCTGCGCTCGCCGGAGCGCCGCGGCAAGCTGGCTGCGGTCGCGCGCGGCTGGGAGGTCGCCTCGGGCGACATCCTCGTCGTCACGGACGCGAACAACGTCTTCGCCTCGGAGACGCTTCGCGAGCTGACGGCGCCGTTCGCCGATCCCGAGGTCGGCGTCGTGACCGGACGCAAGGCGATCGACGACGGGAGCGGCCGCCCGCTCGACCGCGCCGAAGGCCTTTACTGGCGCTACGAGTCGCGGCTGAAGGAGTGGGAGACTGCCGTCGGCTCCGTGCCCGCCGTCGCCGGGGAGATCCTCGCGTTCCGGCGCGACGCGTTCCAAATGCCCGACGCGCCCGTCCTGACCGAGGACTTCGCCCAGGCGATGCTGGCCGCGGTCGAGGGCTGGCGCGTCGTCTACGCGCCCCGGGCGATCTCGCTCGAGCACGCCTCGGCGACGGTCGGCGACGAGGCGATCCGGCGGGCGCGGCTCGTCACCGGCCGCTGGCAGGCGATGCTGCTGCTGCTGCCGACGATGCTGCTCAAGCGACCGTTCTTCGCGCTCCAGATCGTCTCGCACAAAGGTCTGAGGCCGCTCGTGCCGGCGATGCTCGGGACCGCGGCCGTGAGCAACGTCGCGGCGGCGCGCCGTCCCGGCTGGGCGCGCTGGCTGCTCGCCGGCCAGCTCGCGCTCTACGGCGCCGCCCTGCTCGGCTGGCGGAACGAGCGTCGCGGCCGGCGCAACCGCTGGCTCTTCCTCCCGTACTACTTCTGCCGCATGAACCTCGCCACGCTCGCCGGCGGGCGCAACTTCGTCCGCGACCGCCGCGCGGCCCAGTGGACGAAGGTCGAGCGCGGCTGACCGCGCGCTACGAGCGGAAGACCATGCCGATGACGTTCGCATCGGCCAGCGAGAGATCCTGAAGCGCGCGGTCGACGGTTCCGCGCTTCGTCTTGCGTCGCTCGACGACGAGCAGCGTCGCGTCCGCGGCCCGCGCCCAGATCAGGGCGCTCGACGACCGGTCGGCTGACGGCGCGTTGACGACGACCATGTCCGAATGGGCTTGGAGCGCGCCGATCAGGCCGCGGACCCGCTCGAGCTCGATCACCTGGTGGCCGTCGGCGTTGCCGCGCGGGAGCACGGCGAGCTCGTCGTTCTGCCGGACCGCGAGCCGGTCGACCGCGTCGGGGTCGATCTGGCCGTTCGACTCTTCGAGCACCTGCGCGTAGCCGGGCGCGGCGTCGAGGCCGAGGAGCTTCGTGATCTCGCCTTCGCCCGTGTTCGCGTCGACGAGCGCGACCCGCGTGTCCATCTCGGCCAGGGCCGCCGCGAGGTTCGCGGCCGTGACGCCGCTCCGCTCGCCGTCGCCGCCGTCGACGACGAGCACGCTTCGGATCGGGACGCCGTTCTGCGCGAAGCCGACCTTCGCCGCGAGCAGGCGGTACGCGTCCGCGGCCTGCGTCGTGGCGCGGTCGCCGACGACGAGCGCCTCTTCGCCGCCGCGGCGTGAGCCCGTCGAGACGGTTCCCAGGACCGGCACCTTCTCGGCTTCCGCCAGCTCTTCCTCGGTGTCGATCTTCGTCGTCGTCGAGGCGCGCAGGAAGACGAGCAGGCCGGCGACCAGGAGGCCGCCGATGATGCCCATCAGCGTGATCAGCGACACCCTCGGCGCGACCGCGCTGGGTGATGCGGTCGCAGGATCCACGACGGTCAGGTGCCCTGCCGAGACGTCGCCGAACAGGCGCGTCGCCACGCCGCGGATCGCCACGCGCTCACCGGGCGAGAGACCGCTCAGGGCCGGGTCGTTCATGAAGGTGTCGATCGACGAGCTCGAGCTCGAGTTCGAGTTCGCGATCCGAATCAGCTCGCTGCCCACGGTGTTCGCGAGCTTGGCCGCGAAGTCACGGCTCGGATCCTTGGCGCTGATCGAAACGATCCGCGTCACGTCGTTCGAGGTCGCGCTGATGTTGTCCCGCAGCTTGAGAACCGTCGTGTGCGCGCCCGTCCGCTGGATCGTGCGCTGGAGCACCGGCGTGCTGGTCGCGAGATCGGCGTAGGTCCGCGCGATGCTGCCTGCCGCCTGCTGCGTGTTGCTGTCGGTGTTGATCGGGCCCGTCAGCAGCGAGACGGTCGATTCGTACGTCGGCGTCATCCGGTTCGCGGCGACGTTCGCCACGACTCCGCCGATGATCGCGCCTGCCAAGAGAATTACCCAGGATCGACGCGCAAGTTGGAGTAGGTTTCCGTGTTCCAAAAGGTCCTCGCTTCAGCAGGGGCGGCAGAGCCCTCCGTGGGTAGCGGTTTCACCTGCCGCCACCTGAGATTGTGCCGACTTTTGCTGCAAAGCACCAATACCCACCTGGGGGATAGGGGCGCGTCGCGGCGGTCCCGATCTTTTCCTCTGTCTCCAGATAGCCCCCGACGTCGGCGTGCCCTGCGGTCGCGCCCGGCAGAAGGAGGTCCACGTGGCCGCCCCACGACCTCGCCTCTCCTCCGAACAACCGCAGCTTTCCTCCAAACGCCGCAGCCGCCGAACCGTCGCGCTCGCGATCGTCGCAGCCTTCGTCTTCGCCGGTCTGATCGAGTCGGCGGGTGCGCGCAACATCATGGACGCGACCTCGTCGAGCTACCCGGCGACATTGACGTTCGCATCCGTCGCCGACACGTACGTCTCCGCCTCGAGCCCCGCCGTCAACTACGGCGGCCAGAAGGCGGTCTACGTGCTCGGGAGCCCGGTGGAGCGCACGTATCTCCGCTTCGACCTGAGCTCGTACTACGGCCCGATCGGGCAGGTGACGCTGAAGGTCTGGTCGCGGAACAACAGCACCGCCGGCTTCGACCTCCGCACGGTCGCCAGCACGGGCTGGCGCGAGAAGAGCGTGACGTGGAACGCGCAGCCTGCGTACTCGTCGACCTCGTCAGGAAAGTCGGGCTCGTTCGCGGGCGGCACCTGGGTCTCGATGGACGTGACCAATCTCGTCACGGCTGGACACATGGTCTCCTTCGCGCTCCTGCCTGGAAACGGCTACGCGGCGTTCTCGCTTGCGAGCCGCGAGAACGGGTCGTCGACGGCGCCGCGGCTGGTCGTGAACACGCTCGCGCCGGCGACCCTGCCCGCGCCCACGACGTCCCCGCCGCCGCCTCCTGCTCCGCCAGCCCCGGCACCTCCGCCTCCGCCTCCGCCGCCTCCGCCGGCCTCGCCTCCGCCTCCGCCTGCGCCGGCACCGCCGCCTCCGCCACCGCCGCCGCCGCCGCCTCCGCCGCCTCCGCCTCCGCCTCCGCCTCCGCCGCCTCCGCCTCCGCCGTCCCCTCCGCCGGCGACCGGTTGCAACGCGCCCTACTCGGCGGCCAGTCCGTGGAACACGCCGATCGGTGCGAGCCCGCAGCTCGATCCGGACAGCCAGCTGTACGTCAACTACCTGACGCAGAACAGCGGCGACAACCTGCTGACCTCGGATCCGACGCAGTACTCGTACCCGGTCTTCATGGCCGACTCGTCGACGCCGCTGCACACCGTGCGGTTCAACACGGCGAATCCCTTCGGCTACGGGAGCGGGACGTACTCGAACGTCTACGGCCCCGGCTCGACCGCCTCCGGGAACATGACGGTGACGCACAGTTCCAGCTGGAGCGTGACGATCCCCGTCCCGAACGGAACCGCGTCCGCGAACGGCAGCGACGGTCAGGCGATCATCGTCAACCAGACGACCGGGGACGAGTGGGCGTTCTGGCAGCTGATGCCGGACCTGAACCACCCGGGCGACTACCTCGCCACGAACGGGTACCACTACAACACGACCTGGAACGGCGTCCCGCCGAAGGGCTTCGGCTCACGCGGCCCCGGGATGACGTACCTGGCCGGCCTGATCCGCCCCTGCGAGATCATGCAGGGCCACATCGACCATGCGATCGCCTTCGCCTTCACGTCGCCGTCGGCCGACTGGGTGTACCCCGCCACGAAGTCGGACGGAAACGACTTCGGCGACGCGCCGGCCGAGGTCGCGGGCGTGACGAAGCGGATCCCCGAGGGTGGCCGCTTCCAGCTCGACCCATCGCTGACGGACGACCAGCTCGGGCCGATGAAGGACATCCACGGGAACCCGTGCTCGACGAAGAACTCGGACGGCAGCTGGAAGCTGACTCCCTGCCTCGTGATCGCCCACGCGCTCCAGCAGTACGGGATGATCGTCGCCGACCACGCGGGCCGCTCGAAGATCTACGCCGAGTACTCCGATTGCGGGTCCTCGCCGTGCGCCGGCTGGACTGCCCACTGGGGGCAGACGGTCAACGGCACTGCGATCCCGGCGCTCGACGAATACACGGCGAATCCGATCCCGCTCGCGAAGATGCGGGTGATCAAGCTCGGGCCGCTCGATCCGTAAAGCGATCGAGCGGCAGAGCACCTAGACTCCGGCGCCGTCCTGTGCGGTCGACACGATACGAGTGGCGATGACCTCTAGTCGGCGCCCCTCCCGGCTCGGGCTGCTCGCCGCTTTGGTGGCGGTCGTCGGCCTCGCCGCCGCGGCGGGCTCGGCGCCGGTCGCGGCCCGCGTCGCCACGCCGGCCGCGTCGGGTGCAGCGACCTACGCCGTCGTCGCGGACGCGTACGTCTCGGCCAGGCGGCCTCGTGCGAACTTCGGCCGCGCCAAGCGGCTGCTCGTCCGCGGGCGCCCGGCGACGAGGGCGTTTCTCGCCTTCGACCTCCGCGCGAGCCACGTCAGCGATCCCCACGTGACCCTGCAGCTCTGGGTCTCGGGCCGCGGCTCGGTCGCCGTTCGCGCGCTCGGCACGGCGAAGTGGCGCGAGCGGAGGATCACGTGGCGGAACGCGCCGAAGGTCTCCCGCAAGGGCGCGCTCAAGCTCGGATCGACGCGGGCGGGCAAGTGGGTGCAGATCGACCTGACGTCCGCGGTCCTCCCGGGCGGCGTCGTCACGGTGGCGCTGCTGCCGGGCGGCCGGACCGGCTCGGTCACGGTCTCGAGCCGCGAGTCGTCGCACGCGCCGAAGCTCTCGATCGCCGCCGGCACCTCGCCGCCGCCTCCTCCGCCGCCCCCGGCGTCACCGCCGCCGCCCGCGCCGCCGCCGAAGAACGCGTGCGGGCCGCCGTACTCGTCCGACAGCCCGTGGAACACGCCGATCTCGTCGAGCCCGGCGATCGACCCGAACAGCCAGCAGTACGTCAACTACCTGACGATGAACAGCGACGACAGCCTGCTGACGTCGGATCCGACCCAGTACTCGTACCCGGTCTTCAACGTCGATGGCACCACGGCGGTGCACACCATCCGCGGCGACGGCACCTACTCGAACGTCTCCGGCCAGAGCTCGATGAACATCGTGCATCCGTTCACCGTCTCGATCCCGGTCCCGATCGGAACGGCGGCCGCGAATGGCAGCGACGGCCAGGCGATCATCCTCAACCCTGCGACGGGCGACGAGTGGGCGTTCTGGCAGCTCCAGCCGGACCTCAGCCACCCGGGCGACTACCAGGCGACGAACGGCTACCACTACAACACGAACTGGAACGGCGTCCCGCCGAAGGGCTTCGGCTCGCGCGGCCCCGGGATGACGTACCTCGACGGCCTGATCCGGCCCTGCGAGATCATGCAGGGCCACATCGACCACGCGATCGCGTTCGCATTCCGGTCGCCGTCCGCGGACTGGGTCTACCCGGCCACCAAGTCGGACGGAAACGACTTCGGCGACGCGTACAGCACGGTTCCCGGGACGACGATGCGGATTCCGGAGGGCGGCCGCTTCCAGCTCGACCCGACGCTCACCGACGACCAGCTCGGCCCGCTGACCGACAAGCACGGCAATCCGTGCTCGACGAAGAACCCCGACGGCACGTGGCAGCTGACCGCCTGCCTCGTCATCGCCCACGCGCTCCAGAAGTACGGGATGATCGTCGCCGACCATGCCGGCCGCTCGAAGATCTACGCGGAGTACTCGGACTGCGACGCGACCTGCACCGGCTGGACGGCCCACTGGGGCCAGACGATCAGCGGGGTCGCCGTCCCAGCGCTCGACGAGTACACGGCGAACGCGATCCCGCTGACGAAGATGCGGGTCCTCAAGCTCGGCCCGCTCAATCCATAGCGCGCGGCGGCGCCGAGCCGCCGAGCTTGCCCCTGGCCTCGCCGAGGACGTTGTAGAGCGGCGTCGCCTTGACGAGCGCCCGGGGGACCGAGTCCTTTCTCGTCAGCTCCACGCGCGGGTACGCGAACTCGTCGCCGGCCGGGCCGCGAAGCGTGTAGGCGCGCTCGTACCCGGCGCCTCGGGCGGCGTCCCGGACGCGCCGGTCGTGCTCGCCGTACGGGTACGCCAGCAGGCGGCAGCTGCCGACGGCGGCTTCGATCCTCTGCTTCGACGAGACCAGCTCGTTCCGGAGCTCGTCGTCGCCGAGCCGGACGAGATGCGGGTGCGTGGCCGTGTGCGAGCCGATCGCCGCGCCGAGGGCGACGAGCTCCTGCAGCTCGTCCCAGCCGAGCGTGACCAGCTCATTGCGGTCCGCGTCCGCGAGCTCGTCGACGAGGAGCGGGGCGCCGCCGGCGTCTGCGAACGAGGTGGCGACGAAGATCGTCACCGGCACGCCGCGGCCGACCAGCTCGCGGACGACGCCGGCGACGCTTCGGTACGCGTCGTCGAAGGTGACGTGGACGCGGCGGACCCGACGGATCGCATCGACCTGCCTGAGGATCCGCGCGGGCGGGATCGCCGACGAGTGCGTCCAGGTGTCGGAGGCGCCGTGGTAGCAGAGGACGGCCTCGCTCACGGCTGCTCCGTTACGGGCGGTTCGGCGGCTGAACCGTCTTCTCTTTCGTCGGGCCGGTGCGGCCGATCGCCCGCCGCGCATAGCGACGCGCGAGCACGAGCGGGACGCCGACGCCCCACGCGAGCGCGTACTGCGTGGCGGAGACGGCCGGCGCGACGACGCGTCGCGAGCTCATCTCGGCGCTCCCGAGCTGCGCTGTTTCGCCGCGATCTCGGCCACTCGCGCGACGAGCGGCCCGGGGTCGTTCCAGCGGAAGTACGCGTGCGCGACGTGGCGCCGCGGCCGCAGCACGCCGGCGGCGCTGCCGAGCCGCGCGTGCTTGAGCAACGAGATCGCGTTTCGCATCTCGGCCTCCTCGAGTCGATAGCGGAATCCGGGCTTCGCGACGACCGTCGCGGCCGGCGCCGTGCCCTCTGACAGCCACGCGCACCAGATCGCCGGGAAGTTCGCGCCGGCACGGACGGCCAGCGCGAGCGACCCGTAGACGCGTGGGTTGAAGTCGATCGCGGCGTAGCGGTCGTCGCCGAGCGCGAGCAGCTCGAGCTCGAAGATCCCCCGCCAGCCGAGGTCGCTGAGCAGCGCCGCGACGCGTTCGACGAGCTCCGGCGGAGGAACGCAGGTCTCGGCAAAGGACGCGTTTCCCGCCTCGGGCGGCCACGTCCGTTCGTAGCGCGCGAAGACGAGCGCGAGCAACCGCTCCTCGCCCGCGACTCCGGCGAACGAGTACACGGGCGCCCCGATCTCGGTCCGCTGCGCGCAGACCGGGAAGCCGAAGACGTCCGTCGCCTCGCGCAGCTCGTCCTCGGTCTGGACGAGCCGGGCCGACTCGTGCCTCGGCCGCCGGCCGCCGTTGACGAGGCTCCGCTGCGGCTTCAGCATCAGCGGCAGCCCGAGCTGCTCGGTCGCCGCCTCGAGCGCTTCCGAGTCCATGCAGACGACGCTCTCGGGCGCCGCCAGCCCGTGCGCGGCCGCGCGGTCGAGGAGCGCGAGCTTGTCGAAGCTCAGCTTGACCACGTCCTTCGGCGGGAGCCCGTGGCGCGTCAGGCCGTCCAGCCGCTCGCGCTGCTCCGAGACCGCGAGGATCGAGGCCTCGATCCCGGGCAGCAGGAGCTCGTGCGGCGACGACTCGAGCAACGAGGCAACGGCATCGACGAACGCGGCCGGCTCGGCACCGGGATCCGGCAGCCGGAGCCGCTTGGCGCCGCGCTGCCACTGGCCCGGCGCCGGGCTCTTGCTCGCGGCGGCCGTGACGTCGTAGCCGGCGAGCAGCAGTCCGCGGACGGCCGCGACGACCGACCGGTGCTCGGCATCGGTGACGAGCACGCGTGGCCTGCGCATCAGAACGACCAGATGACGGGCCGCGGCGAGCGGCCGAAGACGCGGCGCGCGAGCGCCGGCGCGGCGTACCAGGAGCCGGTGACGAACCTCATGACGGGGCCGAACGTGTACGCGGCCGGCGCGCCGACGAAGTGGAGGCCCGGAATGGACGACTCCAGACCCGTCCGCAGGACCGGATACCCGTCTGCGAGCTCGAGCTGGGAGACGAGCTCGGGCGAGAGGAAGTCGTAGGCGGAGACGTCGACGCGGTAGCCCGTGGCGAAGAGGATGTGGTCGACCTCGCGATGCGTCCCGTCGTCGAGCTCGACGTCGACCTTGCCGTTCGCCGGCTTGGCCGAGACGATGCGGCGCGTCAGGTGGATCGGCACGTCGTCCATGCGGTGACGCAGCCAGTAGCCGCCCATCGGCCGGATCACGTCGTACTGCACCTCGCGCTGCAGGCCGGGCGGCATCCGCCGGAAGACGTCGGGCGAGGCGGCGATCCAGGAGATGCCGCGCGAGCCGACGTCGGTCGGCGGGAACGAGAGCTTGTTCTGGATCCGCTGCGTGCGCGTCGGCCGTTCCGCGGGCGGGCTGATCCAGGTCACGCGGCCCGCGCGGGCGACGACCTCGACCTCGGACCCGGACTCGTGCATCAAGGCCGCCGACTCGAGGGCGCTCTGGCCGGCGCCGACGACGATCGTGCGCTTCCCCTTGAAGATCCCGAGGTCGCCGTGGTCGAACGGGTGCGAGGCGTGCTCGGGCGACAGGTGCGAGAACTCGGGCGGCTTCCACGCGAACGGCGCCATCCCGGCCGCGACGACCACGCGCCGCGCCGAGACCTCGTCGCCGTTCGCGCTGACCCGGAACCCGTCGCCGTCGCGCACGACCGACTTCACGCGCTCCGCGACGACGTCGGGCACCTCCTTCGCCTGGTACCACTCGGCGTAGTCGATGAAGCGCTCGATCGGCAGCGGCTCGGAGAGCGCGCCGCGCTCGCGCTCGTAGTCGAAGGTGGTGCTCCGACGCTCGGGGTCGGCGATGGCGGACGAGCGCTTCGACGAGCGCAGCAGCATCCCCTTCGGCATGTGCTGCTTCCAGAAGCCCATCACCTCGCCGAAGACGACCGTGTCGGCGCTGCCGTGGCGAAGCGCGCTCGCTACCGCGAGCCCCTGCGGGCCCGCACCGATGACGACTACGTCGGCCAAGGCGCCTCGAATCTTACGGTTTGCCTTCGAGACAACTGATCAGACCTCCGCGACGATCTCGAGCCCGGCCCATTCGAGGTGCCGGCGCAGCCCTTCCTCGATCGGCGTCGTCGGCTCCCAGCCGAGGTCCGTCCTCGCGCGCGTCGTGTCCGCCGAGGTGCGGCGGACGTCGCCTTTCGCAACCGCTTCCTCGCGGCGGTCGAGCGTCCGGCCGCTCAGCCGCTCGCAGATCTCGATCACCTCGTTGAGCGAGGTCTCGCTGCCGCCGCCGACGTTGTAGACCGAGCCGCTCGCTCCGTGCTCGAGCGCGAGGATCGTCGCCTCGACCGCGTCGCCGACGTACGTGACGTCGCGCGACTGCTCGCCGGTTCCGAAGACACGGAACGGCGTCCCTTCCGCGAGCGCCCGCGCGATCCGCGTGAAGGCCATGTCCGGCCGCTGCCGCGGGCCGTAGACGGTGAAGTAGCGGAGCGCGACCTGGTCGAGCCCGAACGACTCCGAGTAGGCGCGGGCGAGGAACTCGCAGCTCAGCTTCGTGACGCCGTACGGCGAGATCGGCCGCGGCGGCGTCTCCTCCGGCGTCGGGTACGCCTCCGCGTTCCCGTAGACGGATGACGTCGACGACCAGGCGATCCGCAGGCCGCGCTTGACGACGGCCTCGAACAGGCGCTGCGTGGCGACGACGTTGTCGCGCGCGTAGTGCGAGAACGTCTCGCCCCAGCTCCCGCGGACGCCGGGCTGCGCCGCGAGGTGGAAGACGGCGTCGACGCCGTCGAGCAGCTCATCGAGCGGCGAGGCAGCGAGATCGGCCTCGACGAGCTCGAAGGCCTCGTGCTCGCGCGCTTCGCGCAGGTTCTCGAGCTTCGTCTCCCGCGCGTAGTAGTCCGTGAGCGCGTCGACGCCGCGCACCGAAGCGCCGCTCTCGAGCAGAGCTTCGCTCAGGTGCGAGCCGACGAAGCCCGCGCAGCCTGTCACGAGATACCGCATTCGATTCATCGTGGCCACGCCTTGGCCGCTAGTCAACAGGGCCCAATCGAAATAGGCCGTTCGGCCTATTGTGAATTTGGGGTCAAACGGCGTAGAACTAACGCTACTGCGGCGTGCGCGCCCTACCGGGCGCGCTCTAATTTGGGGAGGCAGGGGGATGGCGAGAGCACGGAGGCTCCGGAGGGCGGCTTCACGGAGACCATGGCGGACCCTCCTGTTCGCCTGCGCGCTCGCCGTGGCGCTCGGACTCGCGGGCACCGCGGTCGCCTACGTGTCGCACCGCTCCTCGGGGCACGGCCGATCGCTCGGTGCGGCCGGGATCGTCCAGAAGTCCCTGCGCCGGGCCGCCCAGCCTGTACGCGCGCAGCGCGCCAAGAAGCGTGCGCGGCGGACGGCGGCGGCGCCGACGCACGCGGTCGCGCCGACACCGGCGGGACCGCTGACGAACTCCCCGCCGACGGCAAGCGACGACTCCTACTCCGTCACCGACGGCGGCTCGTTGAACGTCGCGGCTCCGGGCGTCCTCGCGAACGACAGCGACCCGGACAGCGGCCCCGGCCCGCTTCAGGCGTCGCTCGTCTCGGCGGCGACGATCCACGGCACGCTCGCGCTCCGCGCCGACGGCGGCTTCGACTACACGCCCGTTCCGAGCTTCCAGGGAACGGACACCTTCGCGTACCAGGCGAACGACGGCGCGGCCGACTCGAACGTCGCCACCGTCTCGATCGCCGTGTCGCAGCCCGACACGCTCACGGTGAACTCGGCAGGCGACGCCGCGGGTTCCTGCAACCCCGACCCGGGCACGTGCACGCTGCGCGAAGCGATCGCGGCGTCGAACGCGATCCCGGGTACCCAGACGATCGCGTTCGACATCGCCGGCGGCGGCGTCCAGACGATCTCCCCGGCCTCGGCGCTGCCGACGATCACCGACACGGTCGTGATCGAGGGCTACACACAGCCGGGCGCCTCGCCGAACACGCTCGCGAGCGGCGACAACGCGTCGATCGAGATCTTCCTCGACGGCACCAACGCGGGGGCCAGCGTCGACGGGTTGAAGCTCTCGGCCGGAAGCTCGGTCGTCCGCGGTCTCGCGATCGGCAATTTCCGGGCCTCCGGGATCCACGTGGTCTCGGGCGGCGGCGATTCGATCGAGGGGAACTTCATCGGCACCGACGCGTCCGGCGCGTCGGCCCAGAAGAACCTCGTCGGCGTCATGGGGGTCACCGCCGCCAACGAGATCGGCGGGACGACGCCCGCGGCGCGGAACCTGATCTCAGGCAACCAGCAGGACGGCGTGCAGCTGATCTTCGGCACCGCCGACGGCAACCTCGTCCAGGGCAACTACATCGGCACCGATGCCACCGGCTCGGCCGCGCTGCCGAACACGGGCGCCGGCGTCGACCTCTCGGGTGCGCAGAACACCACGATCGGCGGCAGCTCGGACGCCGCTCGGAACGTGATCTCGGGCAACCACGGCGGCGTCTTCATCAGCGGCTCGTCGGGTCCGGGCAGCTCGAACACCGTCGTCGGCAACTACATCGGGACCGACGCCTCGGGGTCGCACGCGCTCGGCAACCTCGCCGGCATCCAGATCGTCGCCGCGCCGAACAACGTCGTCCGCGACAACGTCATCTCGGCGAGCAACTTCGACGGGGTCACGCTCCAGAACGGCTCGACGGGGAACGTCCTCGGCGGGAACCTGATCGGCACCGACGCGACAGGCAGCGCCGACCTGGACAACGGCGGATACGGCGTCCAGATCACGAGCGGGGCCGGTTCGAACCTGATCGGCGGCACGACGACCGCCGACCGGAACGTCATCTCGGGGAACGACCGGGCCGGCGTCTTCGTGGACACAGGCTCGAGCTCGGACGCGATCGAGGGCAACTACATCGGTCTGGACGCGAGCGGGCTGTACCAGATCGGCAACGCCGCAGACGGGATCGTCCTCCAGGGCAGCGACACCACGGTCGGCGGCGCCGGCGGCGGCCGGAATGTCATCTCCGGGAACAGCTTCGACGGCGTCCTCGTCAATTCCGGGTCCGGGAACGTGATCCAGAACAACCTCATCGGCACAGACGCCGGCGGTGTCTCGCCGGTCGTGAACACCGGCGACGGCATCGCGATCGCATTCGGCAAGAACAACCAGATCGGCGGCACGGATCCAGGCGCCGCGAACGTGATCGCCTTCAACCTCGGCTCGGGCGTCAGCGTCGTCGACGACGGCGTCACGCTCGCGACCGGCAACTCGATCCTCGGGAACTCGATCTACGCCAACGGCGGCCTCGGGATCGACCTCGGTGCCGACGGCGTCACTCCGAACGATCCCGGCGACGGAGACACGGGGCCGAACGAGCTCCAGAACTTCCCGGTGATCACGTCGGTCACGCCGGGAGCAGGCCAGACGACGGTCAAGGGAACGCTCGACGGCTCTGCCTCGCGGATCGAGATCGCGTTCGCTGACGCCTGCGACTCTTCGGGCTTCGGCAAAGGAGGCACGTTCCTCGCCGCGACCGCCCCGGCTTCGGACGGCAGCTTCCAAGTCGACATCCCCGGGGTGCTCTCGCCGGGCCAGACCGTCTCGGCGACCGCGACCGATTCGAACGGGAACACCTCCGAGTACTCCGCCTGCGCGGCCGCAAGCAACAACCACGCGCCCGACGCGGCCAACGACAACTACACGACGACGCAGGAGACGCCGTTGGTCGTCAGCTCGGCCGCCTCGGGTGTGCTCGCGAACGACAGCGATCCGGACAACGACACGCTGACGGCCGTCAAGGACAGCGATCCGACGAACGGCACCGTCGACCTCCACGCCGACGGCACGTTCACGTACACGCCGAACCCCGGCTTCGTCGGCTTCGACTCGTTCACGTACCACGCGAACGACGGCCAGGCGGACTCGGGCTCGGCGACCGTGTTCATCAACGTCACTCCCGCCCCGGCGACCGCGCACGACGACCACGCGTCGACGACGCGCGACACGCCCGCGGCCATCGACGTGCTCGCGAACGACGAGCCCGCGGGCGTCCAGATCGAGAGCAACACGCAGCCGTCGCACGGCTCGGCTTCGTGCCAGGTCAACGGCCCCTGCACCTACGTGCCGGCTGCCGGCTTCACGGGCACCGACTCCTTCACGTACACGATCACCGACGGCTCGAACGAGTCGACCGGGACGGTGACGGTCGACGTCACCGAGCCCGGCTCGTCAGGGCTGCAGGTCCAGGTCGGCTACGCGGACGACCTGCGCGCGAACCCGGCGAACTTCCCGCTTCCGTGGGACGGCTCGCCGAACGTGCTCTTCCGCGGCGAGAGCCCGCGCGGCGGCCCGTGGGACGACGGCGCCGTCCGGCTCGTCAACCCGACCGGGAATCCGATCCACGTCGACAAGGTGATGGTCACCTTCCCGGGCGCGGACCGCGGCTCGTTCCAGAACTTCCAGGCGAACCTCGCTCCCGAGTGGAACGACTTCACCGTCGACCCGGGCAAGAGCGCGATCGTCACCGCGACCTCGGGCGACAACTTCGACTCGAGCGAGTACGGGCCGGGCCCGTGCGGGTCGCCGCTCTCCGCCGATTCGGCTCCGATCGTGACCGTCGTCGTCGGCGGCGTCTCCTACTCGGGGCGCGACACGGGACGGGTGCTCGACACCGACGGCATCGACCCGCCGATCTGCACCGGCGACAACGAGTCCCACGCCTGGGTCCCGCTCGGGACCAGCGGCGGCGGCAACGCCGGCGCGACGCTGACGCTCTCGCCCGGCACGCAGTCGCACGCGCGCGGCGACCAGGCGACGCTGACGGCGCACCTCGTCGACGGCGGCGGCGACCCGATCCCGGGCGAGCTGGTCACCTTCACCGCCTCGAACGACAGCCCGAACCACGGCGACCTCGGCACGGCGCTTACGGACGGGAACGGCGACGCCGTGTTCCAGTACACGAGCACGTTCGGCGGCACGGACACGGACTCGGCCTCGGTCTCGACGCTCGCCGGGTCGTTCGACTCGAACAACGCGACGGTCACGTGGGCGAACACCGCGCCGGTAGCGCACGACGACTCGTACAGCGTCGTGCAGGACAACGTGCTCGACGTCCCGGCTCCAGGTCCGCTCGTCAACGACACGGACGCCGACGGCGACGCGCTGACGGCGGACATGGTCACGACGACCGCGCACGGCAACCTCGTGATCAACTCCGACGGATCGTTCACCTACACGCCGAACAGCGGCTACGTAGGCCCGGACTCGTTCACCTACCGCGCGAGCGACGGCGTCGCCGAGTCCGATCCGGCCACGGTCTCGATCGACGTCCAGCCGTCGTCGACCTCGGCCGACCTGCAGCTGACGAAGACGGATTCCGCCGATCCGGTCAGCGCGGGCGACACGTTCAGCTACAGCCTCCTCGTCCACAACGCCGGGCCGGGCGCCGCGGACGGCGTCTCCGTGTACGACTCGCTACCGCCGAGCTTCAACTACAGCTCGGTCTCCACCACGTCCGGAAGCTGCACCGGCGGCCAGACCGTCCAGTGTGATCTCGGGACGGTCGAAGCCGGCGCGGCGAACGACGTCACGATCACGATCACCGGCTCGGCGATCGCCGACGGAAGCGGCTCGATCGTGAACACGGCGACCGTTTCGTCGAACACCGTCGACCCGTTCCCGAGCAACAACTCGGACAGCGAGAGCACGGCCGTCCAGACGGCGACGCCGCCGACCGAAGGCCAGTGCCTTTCGTACCCGGACTTCTCGTCGACGTCCGGCATGAACCTGATCGGCAGCGCGGCGCGCTCCGGGACGGCGCTGCGGTTGACGCCTGCCAACTTCGACCTCCAGGGCCAGGCGTGGTACACGGGCAAGGTCAGCGTCAACGACGGGTTCCGCACCGACTTCAACTTCCAGTTCACCGGCATGACCGGGATCGGCGACGAGGACGGGCCCGGCGCCGACGGAATCACGTTCGCGATCCAGAACACGGCCATCGACGAGACGGGCGACGTCGGCGGCGCGCTCGGCTACCAGGGAATCCCGGACAGCCTCGTGGTCGAGCTCGACACGTTCAACAACGGCCCGGGCTCCGGCGACCCGAACGGCAACCACGTCGCCGTCCACAGCCGCGGCGCCAACCCGAACGGCCCGGGCCCGGAGGGCGACTCGCTGCTCGGCGCCGCGCCGCTGACGCCGTTCATGCAGGACGGCAACGTCCACCACGCGCGGATCCAGTACGACGGCGCCGGCATCCTCGCGATCTACGTCGACGACATGAACCGCGCGGCGCTGACGGTGCCGGTCAACATCGGGACGCTGCTGACGCTCGACGCGGGCAAGGCGTTCGTCGGCTTCACCGGCGCGACCGGCGCCGGCGCGGAGAACCAGGACGTCCTCAACTGGTCGTACTGCCCGAACACGCCGAACTCGCTGTTCGCGCACGACGACTCGTACAACGTCGCGCAGGACACGACGCTGAC